>JBMNUA010000187.1:0-4938 GCA_050945995.1 Christensenellales bacterium | reverse complement strand
ATGCTGCGCGCGCGGCAGACGCTAGAAATCCTCTGCGGCGTTTTAGAACACGCGGCATTGACCGATTTTCGGGAGATGGACTTTGGCGCGTTTGAGATGCGCAGCTACGAGGAGATGAAGCGCGAGCCCGCGTACCTTCATTGGATCGCCGATCAGACGGGCGAGGTCGCCTGCCCCGGCGGCGAGAGCGCCGCGCAGTTCAAGGCGCGGATGTTCCGCGCGTTTGATGCGCTCGTTTCAAACGGCGAGGACGCGCTCGTCATCTGCCACGGCGGCGCGATCAGCAACATCATGGCACGCCTGTTTCCGCACGAGAACCGCCATTTTTATGAATGGCAGCCCGCGTTCGGACATGGGTATGCGATCGTATGTTCCAATGGCAGCGCGGTGTCGTATCATGCGATACCAAATTCGACGGGCACGCAATGACAGACGGATCAAAGGCTTTCCGCCCGCGAGGGCGTTAAAAACGATTAAGGAGAACCTACCATGAAAAAACTACTTTCTCTTGCGCTCATTCTCATGCTGCTTGCGCCGCTCGCGCTCGCCGAGGCGCCGGCGACCGACCGCATGGGCAACCCCATCGCCCTGCCCGCAGACCCGACGCGCGTGATCTGCTTGAGCTCCGCTGCGGCGCAGATCGTCGAAGGGCTCGGGATGTTCGACCGGCTCATCGCGGTGGACAGCTACTCCCCCTTCTACATCCCGGAAGCCGCGGAACTTGTGCAGTTTGACATGATGGCGCCCGACATCGAGCAGATCGCCGCGCTGGAGCCCGATCTCGTGCTCGTCACCTCCATGTCGTTTGTCGAGGGCGACAACCCCTACCAGCCCCTGATCGACATGGGCGTGACCATCGCCGTCGTGCCTTCGAGCGGCGTGATCGCGGACATCATGGCGGACATCCTGTTTGTCGCGCAGTGCTTCGGCGCGGAGGATGCGGGGCAGGCGATGGTCGATGAAATGCAGGCGAAGATCGACGAGATCGCCGCGATTGGCGAGACGATCTCCGAGGAAAAATCGGTGTTCTTTGAGATCGGCGCGCTCCCCTACCTCTACTCGTTCGGCACGGGCAATTTCCTCGACGAGATGATCACCCTGATCGGCGCGACAAACGCCATGGGCGATCAGGAGGGCTGGCTTTCCGTGACGGAGGAATCCGCGATCGGCGCGAACCCCGATGTGATCTTGACGAGTGTCAACTACATTGAGGACGCCGTCGGCGAGATCCTCGCGCGTCCGGGCTGGGAGAATGTGACGGCTGTTGCAAACGGCGATGTGTATTACATCGACAACGCCGCCGCGTCGCTCGGCAATCAGAACATTGTAAACGCGCTGGTCGAAATGGCGCGCGCGGTATACCCCGATGCCTACGCGCAGCTCGAGGATTAAATGAAGGCATCGATCAAAATCGCGCTCTGCTGCCTTGTCTGCCTGATCTGCCTGGCGCTCGCGGCGGGTCTCGGCAGCGTGCGCATCTCCCCCGGCGAGATCGTCGAGATTCTCGCCGGGCGGCTCGAGGGCGTAAAGGCGTCGATCTTTCTCTCCATCCGCATGCCCCGGCTGATCATGGCGTTTTTGACGGGCGCAGCGCTCGCGGCGAGTGGCACGGTGATGCAGTCGGTGCTGCGAAACCCGCTCGCCTCGTCCTACACGTTGGGCGTGTCCTCCGGCGCGTCGCTCATGGCGGCGATCGTGATGCTGACGGGGTTTACCATCCCGTTGATCGGCGGCTACACGCTGCCGCTGCTGGGCTTTGCGGGCGGGCTGGGGACGGTGCTGCTCGCGATGGCGATCACCCGGCGGCTCGACGGCTCGATGGAGAACCACACGATCATACTCACGGGCATGGTGATCTCGCTATTTGTCAACGCGGTGCTCACGCTGGTCACCGCGCTGTCCGACGAGCACTTAAAACAGCTCGTCTTTTGGCAAATGGGCTCGTTCTCCGCGCAGCGCTATGAAAACGCCGCGCTGCTCGCGCCTGTGGTGCTGGTCGGGCTACTGCTTCTGATGCGCCGCGCGCGGGAGATGGATTTGATGACCTTTGGCGAGGAGCAGGCGCTCTCCGCGGGCGTGGACATGAAGCGCGAGAAGCTGGTGCTCATCTCGATTGCGACGCTGCTCACCTCAACGGCGGTGCCGTTTGTGGGCGTGATTGGGTTTATCGATTTGATTGCGCCGCATGTGGTGCGCAAGCTCTTTGGCTCGCGCCATATATTGGTGCTCCCGATGAGCGCGCTGTTCGGCGGCAGTTTTATGGTGATCGCCGATCTCATCTCGCGCACAATCCTTGCGCCGCGCGAGCTGCCCGTCGGCGCGGTCACCGCGCTGATCGGCGCGCCGTTTTTCACCTATGTATACTTCCATCGGCGCAAGGAGGGGACGAAATGCTGACGCTTGAGCGCGTGTATGCCGGCTACAACGGGCTGGATGTGATCCAGGACATCACCGCGGCATTTGAGCCCGGCAAGAATTACTGCCTGCTTGGACCAAACGGCTGCGGCAAAACAACGCTACTTCGCGCGATGGCGGGCATCATCCCCGCACGGGGCGAGATCACCATCGGCGGGCGTAGTTTGGCGGGGATGCGGCGGCGGGAGGTTGCGCGCAACATCGCCGTGATGAGCCAGATCACGACGCTCTATTTTCCGTACAGCGTGTATGAAACGGTGATGCTCGGCAGGTATCAGTTCTTGCGGCGCACGCTGTTTGGGCAGGCGAGCGCGGAGGATCGTGCGGTCGTCCGCCGCTGTTTGGAGTCCGCGGGGTTGTGGGAGATGCGCGACAAGCAGATCGACAAGTTATCCGGCGGTCAGCGGCAGCGGGTGTTTCTCGCGCAGGCGCTTGCGCAGGAGCCGAATGTGATACTGCTCGACGAGCCGACGAACCACCTCGATGTGCGGCATCAGATCGATTTGATCGACGCGCTGCACGAATGGACGCGCGGCGGCGAGCGCAGCGTGATCGGCGTGTTTCACGATGTGAACCTTGCGCTGCATCTGAGCGAGGACATGCTGTTTCTAAAGGAAGGGCGGCTGGTTGGAAACGGGAAATTCAACGCGGTCGCATCGCGCGCGTTCTTGCGCGAAGTGTACGATATGGATGTGGTGGATTTCATGCGCGGCTCGCTTGAGAAATGGAAGCGCGTGATGTAAAAGCATCCCCCTCGATCGATGGGATCGAGGGGGATTTTTTATGCGGTTCTGTCTAATAATTTCCGCTCATCGCATGGATTTGCGCGAGATACTCCGGGATGGGCAGCTTGAAATGCTGCGGGCAAGCCGATACGCACGCGCCGCACTCGATGCACAGATTCTCCTTGACATCTTCCTTATAGCGCGCAAAGTAGCCGTCGAGCCTGCCGAACACGTGCGCGTCGTCGTAGCCGCGCAGGATGCGCGGGATGTTGATCTCCTGCGGGCAGGGCAGGCAGTATTCGCAGCCCGTGCAGCCGACCTGTATGCGCGCTTCATAAGCAAGGCGCACGTTGGTGAGCATCTTGCGCTCGTCCTCGCTCAAACAGCCCGCTTCGTTTTCATCGAAGATCCGCAAGTTGTCGTCAATCTGCTCCATGTTGCTCATCCCCGAGAGGATGGTGAAGAACTCCGGCTTATCGAGCAGCCATTTGAACGCCCAATCCGCGGGGCGCAAGTTTTTGCCGGTTGACGCGTAGATATCCAAAATTTCCGCCGGCACATTCTGTACAAGGCTGCCGCCGCGCACAGGTTCCATGACGATCACGCCGATCCCCCGCCGCGCTGCCTCGTATACGCCCGCCATCGTCGCCTGCTTGAACTCGTCGAGCAGGTTCATCTGCACCTGGCAGACCTTCCAATCGTAGGCGTTCAGGATGTGCAGGAACGCGTCGGCCTCGTCGTGGAAGGAGAAGCCCGGGTAGCGGATTTTGCCCTTGGCGACCATCTCATCGAGGAACTTCGTCGCGCCAAGCGCTTCAACCTTGTCGAACCGCTCGCCGCCGATCGCGTGCAGGAGATATACATCCACATATTCGGTGTTGAGCCGCGCGAGCTGCTCATCGAGCAACCGCTCCATGTCCTCGTATTTCTCAACCAGCCAGACCGGCAGTTTTGTCGCGAGCAGCACCTTTTCGCGGTAGCCGTCTGCGAGCGCTTCGCCCACGAGCGATTCGCTCATGCCGTTGTGGTAGCCATATGCGGTATCGATGTAATTGACGCCGTTGTCAATCGCGTGGCGGATCATTTTGATCGCCTCGGGCTTGTCAATCGGATCGTTTTCACCGGGAAGGGTGGGCAGGCGCATGCAGCCCATGCCGAGCGCGCTGACCTTGATATCCGTCCCGGGCATAACGCGGTATTTCATCTACATATCCTCCATAAAATCGTCGTCCTCCGGCTCGAAGCCTTCGCCTCGCGCAGCCAAAGGCAATGTGACCAGAAATTCAGTCCCCTCGCCGAGTTTTGAGTGCACCTCGATCTCGCCGTGCATCGTGCGCACGATGTGCTTGACGATGGCGAGCCCGAGCCCCGTGCCGCCCATCGAGCGCGAGCGCCCCTTGTCCACGCGGTAGAAACGCTCGAACATGCGCGGCAGGTTCTCCTCGGCGATGCCGATGCCCGTATCGGCGACGGACAGGTTCGCCTCCGATTCGTTCGCGAACACCTGCACGGTCACGCTGCCGCCGGGCAAGTTGTATTTGATGCCGTTTTCGATGAGGTTGATGAGCATCTGCTCCACATGGTCCTTGTTGGCCATGATGTAGATCGGCTCTTTGTTCATTTGGCAAGAGAGCGTAATCTGCTTTTCCTGCGCGTGGATGGCGAGCATCTCCACGACATCGTGCGCCTCTTTGTCGAGGCGTATGCGCTCCTTCGGCGCTTCGACCATGCCGCTCTCCAGCTTGGATATGGAGAGGATGTCGTTGATCAGCCGCGTGAGCCGCTCCGTCTCGAGCAT
>JBMNUA010000186.1:0-4960 GCA_050945995.1 Christensenellales bacterium | reverse complement strand
CTACACCTTCGGCAAAGGCGGCCAGGGCACCTCCGCGCTCATCCGCGCGATGAGCGCGCAACTCGGCTTTCGCGCGGTGATGGTCGAAAGCGTGCGCCTGGGCGGGGACATCGTATCCTCCACGCTCATTCGGCGGCTGCTCGCCGAGGGGCAGACCGGGCGCGCCGCAACGCTGCTCGGCTAAACAGTGGCGCTGCGTCAAGCGTAACGAAAAGTTCATAAAAAGACGCGGTCTGCAAGTTTACAAAATGGTTGGCGTATGATAGAATACAGTTTGTGGCAGGATAAGACTGCCCGTGATCCGCATGCTCAGGCGTCCGAGCACTCCGACGGCGATCTTGGCGCGCGGGAATAGGATGGAGGAGGAAATACCATGACCGTTGACAAGCAGGAAATCATCAAGACCTACGCAAGGCACGAGGGCGACACCGGCTCTCCCGAGGTGCAGATCGCGCTTTTGACCGCGCGCATCAACCACCTAAACGAGCACCTCAAAATCAACAAAAGCGACCACCACAGCCGACGCGGGCTTCTTTTGATGGTTGGTCAGCGCCGCGGGCTGCTCGACTACCTGAAGAAGACCGACATCGAGAGCTACCGCTCCATGCTGGCGAAGCTCAACCTGCGCAGATAATGAACGACTGCGCGAACATGAAAATATTCTGATTCAAAGCGCGCCGTCGCCCTGGGGCAGCCCGAGCGACGGCGTTTCGCGCATGCGCGCGGACGCTGGAATGCGGACGACAGACGTTCGCGATCGTGCGTCTGCGCACAGGAGCGCGAGGCGATGAATGTTGAATATGGCACGTTGTATTTCAATGACCCGAAGGAGGGAACCCCATGTTCAAATCATACTCAATGGAGTTGGGCGGACGAACGCTCACGCTCGAGTTCGGCAAATACGCCGAACAGGCATCCGGCTCCACATTCGTGCGCTACGGCGACACCTGCGTGCTCGTCACCGCGACCGTCGCGGACAAGCCGCGCCCCGGCATCGACTTTTTCCCGCTCAGCGTCGATTTTGAAGAGAAGCTCTACGCCGTGGGCAACATCCCCGGCTCGTGGAACCGCCGCGAAGGGCGTCCCGGCGAGCAGGCGATTTTGACCTGCCGGCTGATCGACCGCCCGCTGCGCCCGCTCTTCCCCAAGGGCATGCGCCACGATGTGTCCGTCGTCGCGACGGTCATGTCGGTCGATCAGGACAATGCGCCCGACATCCCCGCGATGATCGGCGCGTCCGCCGCGCTCGCGATCTCCTGCATCCCGTGGGCAGGACCGATCGGCGGCGTGAACATCGGCTATGTAGACGGCGAATATGTCGTCAACCCCTCGATCGCGCAGCGCGAGGTTTCCACGCTCGATCTGACCGTCGCCGGAACGGGCGAAGCGGTGATGATGGTCGAGGCGGGCGCGAACGAGGTCTCCGAGGAAGTGATGCTCGGCGGCATCCTGTTTGCGCACGAGGAGATCAAGCGCATCGTCGCGTTCCTCGACCCCATCATCGCGGAACTGGGCGTTGCGAAGAAGGAATTCCCGCTCGAGCTGCCCGCGGACGAGGTGGTTGCGGCGGTTCGCGACTACGCATACGACAAAGTCAAGTGGATTTTTGAGACCTTTGACCGCGCCGAGCGCAATGTGCGCGAGGAGCAGGTGAAAAAGGAGACCATCGAGCATTTCGCGTCCACATTCGAGGGGCGTGAGGGCGAGGTGGGCGACGCGCTGTACGGTCTCCAGAAGGAGGTCATGCGCCGCCGCATCATCGACGAGGGTGTGCGCCCCGACGGACGTAAGCTTACCGAGGTGCGCCCCATCTGGGCAGAGGTCGGCATACTGCCGCGCGCGCACGGCTCGGGCGTGTTCACCCGCGGACAGACGCAGGCGATCACGGTTGCGACGATCGCGCCGGTCTCCGAAAAGCAGATTCTCGACACCATCGGCGTCGAGGATTCCAAGCGCTATATGCACCATTACAACTTCCCGGCATATTCCACCGGCGAAGCCAGACCCCCGCGCAGCCCCGGACGCCGCGAAATCGGGCACGGCGCGCTCGCGGAGCGTGCGCTTTTGCCGATGATCCCGTCGGTGGACGAGTTCCCCTACTGCCTGCGCCTGGTGACCGAGGTCGTAAGCTCCAACGGCTCGACCTCGCAGGCGGCGGTCTGCGGCTCGACGCTTTCCCTGATGGACGCGGGCGTGCCGATCAAGCGCCCGGTCGCGGGCATCGCGATGGGGCTCATCAAGGACGAGGGTGCGACGGAGAACGTCGCGGTGCTCACAGACATCCAGGGGCTCGAAGACTTCTTGGGCGACATGGATTTCAAGGTCGCCGGAACGGCGCAGGGCATCACCGCGATCCAGATGGACATCAAGATCAAGGGAATCGACGAGTCCGTGCTCCGGCAGGCGCTCGCGCAGGCGTTCGACGGGCGGATGCACATCCTCGGCAAGATGCTCGAGGCGCTGCCCGCGCCGCGCGCGCATCTCTCGCCCTACGCGCCCAAGATCATACAGTTCAAGATCAACCCCGAGAAGATCGGCGAGGTCGTCGGACCGCGCGGCAAGATGATCAACAAGATCATCGAGGAGACGGGCGTGAAGATCGACATCGAGGACGACGGCAGTGTCTTCATCGCTACCAACGACGAGGCGGCGGCGAACAAGGCGAAGTCCATCATCGAGGGCATCGTCAAGGAGATGAAGGTGGGCGAGGTGTTCCTCGGCACGGTCGTGCGCATCATGTCCTTTGGCGCGTTTGTCGAGTATGCGCCCGGCAAAGACGGCATGATCCACATCTCCAAGCTCGCCAACGGGCGCGTGGAGAAAGTGGAGGATGTTGTGAAGATCGGCGACAAGCTCGAGTGCCGCGTGGCGGAGGTGGACGCGCAGGGGCGCATCAACCTCGTGCGCAACGACATCAAGTACGACGACGAGTCCATGCCCGTCAGACGTCCCCCGCAGCGCCGCGACGGCGGCAGGGGCGACCGCGGACCGAGGCGCAACTAGGGCAATCCCGCACAAATCGTGCGCGCGCAAGCGGGTGGATGTCCACCATCCCCTCGCTGTCAACGCTATGTCTAACTGACAGCGACCTCGCATTGGGCGAAAAGGGTGGCTGGGCATCTCGGGATTTATGGCTTGCCCAAGCGTATATCCGGGCGGACAAGCCCAACGGTGCTGCCGCGAGCAAGTTGTTCACGGCAGCACCTGCCATATTCCCATACCGCCGCGCGTTTGAAACGGCGCGCAGGGGCATACTACAACATCGGCATTTTATAGAAAGCGGCGCACCGCGCCCTTGCCAAACACGCAGATATCGGAGGAGAACGAATGTATTTCGATCAGGTGACGCTGCCCAACGGGCTCAGGATCATCGGCGAGCGCATGCCCAATTTCCGCTCGGTTTCCGCCGGGCTGTGGATCGGCGTCGGCTCTCAGTACGAAAGCCATCAATTGGCGGGCATGAGCCATTATATCGAGCACATGGTGTTCAAGGGCACCACCACGCGCACGGCGCGCGAGATCGCCGAGCAGATGGACGAGGTGGGCGGGCAGCTGAACGCCTTCACCTCCAAGGAGTGCACCTGCTTTTACGCGAAGGTGGTGGACGAGCACACGCGGCTTGCGCTGGACGTGCTGTCCGATCTCGTGGTGCGCCCCGTGTTCGACGACGAGAGCCTCGCACGGGAGAAGGGCGTCATCCTCGAGGAGATCGACATGGCGGAGGACACGCCGGAGGATTTGGCGCACGATCTGCTCATGCTCGCCAAATTCGGCGACCAGCCCGTGGCGCGCCCCATCCTCGGCTCGGCACAGAGCGTGCAATCGTTCACGCGCGCGGATGTCGCGGAGTATTGGACGCGCATGTACCGCCCGGAAAACGCGGTGCTCGCCATCGCGGGCGGCTATGATTGGGACGAGATCGTGGCGATCGCGAACGAATACCTGGGCGATTGGGCGCGCGGCGCGTTCGAGAAGCCCGAATTTCGCACCGATGCGGTGACGCCCACCTTCCTGCGCAAGGAGAAGGACATCGAGCAGGCGAACATCTGTCTTGGCTATGCGGGGCTGCCCACGGGCGACGCGCGCGCGTATGAGCTTTCGCTGTTTTCCATTGTGTTTGGCGGCGCGATGTCGTCGCGGCTGTTTCAGCGGATACGCGAGGAGAGCGGCATGGCGTACTCGGTGTATAGCTACCCCAATTCGTATGCAGACTGCGGCATGCTCTCGGTGTTTGCGGCGACGAACCCCGAAAATGCGAAGGTCGTGACGGAGATGATCTTTGAAGAGGCGGCAAAGCTCGCCGAGAGCGGCTTGACGCAAGCGGAGTTCCAGAAGGCGCGCGAGCAGCTGAAAGCCGGGTTCATCCTCGGGCAGGAATCGACCTCGGCGCGGATGCACGCGGCGGGGCGGCGGCTGCTGCTTCTCAACCGCACGCGCACGGAGGACGAGGCGCTCGCGCGCGTGAACGCCATCGAATTCGACGCGGTGAACGAGCTGATGCGCCGGATACTGGGCGAAAAGCCGGCATGCGCACTCGTTTCGCGCGGCGCGGATGGCATGGAGCTTTTGTAGCGCGCAGTTGCGCAACCAAACAGCCGCGCGGAGGCAAACTGAACTGCACCCCAATTATTAGACAGTATGTTATACTGAAAACAAGAGGGGTGTTTTTCAATGCCAAAAGGGATACCGAACAAACGATACACAGCAGAGTTCAAACAAATGGTGGTAAAAACAATGCTATCAGAAAAGCTGAGCTACAAGGAGACAGCGCGTCAATTCGATGTAAGCGATGATAAACGTGTCGCAGCATGGGAGCGCATCTACCTCACAGAAGGCCCAGAGGGCTTTCACATCGAACGACGTGGACGCGGCAACAAAGGTCGCCCTGCTTCGCTGCCGAAAGCCGTTGAAGAAGATTTGCTTGTCGAGGTGCAGCGGTTGCGCGCGGAGAATGCATACC
>JBMNUA010000185.1:0-4966 GCA_050945995.1 Christensenellales bacterium | reverse complement strand
TGCTCGCCGTGTTCATCGTGGTTTTCGGCGCGCTGATCGTCTATGCAGTTATCCGCGCGCTGCCCTCCTCCTACGTCGAGACCATCGCCCGCCAGCGCGCCACGCAGCCGGGCAGCAAAAGCTACGCGGAATGGATCGCGCAGCTCAACGCCGTATACGGCCTGGACAAGGGGATCCTGTCGGGCTTTTGGCAGTGGTTACAAAACGCCGTCCGCGGCAATTTCGGCGACTCGTGGTCGTTCTACATCCCGGTGACCCAAAAATTCGCCGACGTCATCTGGTACTCCGTTGTGCTCAACATCGTCACCTTCGCTTTGCAAATCGTGGTCTGCATCCCGCTGGGTATTCTGGCCGCCAAGAAGCAGTATAGTAAGACCGACTACGCCGTAACGGTCTTTGCGCTGATGGGCATTTCGCTGCCCTCCTTCTTCCTCGCGACCATTTTGAAATATATCTTCTCGATCAACCTCGGCTGGTTCGACCTCTACGGCGTCGTCGGTCGCTATTATAATCAACTGAGCCCTTGGGGGAAGATTCTGGATATGGGCTGGCACTTGGTGCTCCCGATCCTCACGCTTTCGATGCTCAGCATCGGCGGGCTGATGCGCTACACGCGCACGAACATGCTCGAGGTGCTCTCGGCAGACTACATCCGCACCGCGCGCGCCAAGGGGCTGCCCGAGCGCGTGGTCATCAACAAACACGCGTTTCGCAACACGCTCATCCCCCTGGTCACCTATATGAGCTACCTTCTGCCCTCGATGTTCGCGGGCTCGATGATCACCGAAACGCTCTTTCAAATCCCGGGCATCGGCTACATCGCCTTCGATGCCATGAAGGCGGGTGACATCCCGTTTACCATGTTCTACTCGGTGTTTTTGATCATACTCACACAGGTCAGCCTAGTGATTGCCGATATGCTGTACGCCGTGGTCGATCCGCGCGTGCGCATCAATTAAGGGGGAGGGAAGGGCATGAATACAGAGCATAACATCCATGATAATGAGCACAATACCCTCTCCGATGAGCAGCGGGTCAAGGTTCTCTCGCCGTCGATGCTGGTGTTTAAGCGCTTTGTGCGCAACAAACTGGCGATTACGGGGTTTGTCATCCTCGTTTTGATGTTCTCGTTCTCGTTCATCGGCGGGCTCGTCTCGCCGTATCACCAGTCCGAGGTGTTCAAAAAATATGAATACACATTAAAGGACTATGCTGGCGCGACCATCAACAACGAAATTCGCTACGTCACCCGTGCGGACTCGTCGTTTGACGGCGCGGCATACGCCCGGTTCATCCGCGCGCTCAACGAAGGCGCGGAGACCTTCGAGGCGGGCGGCAGCGCGTTCTCCTATGAGGTGCTCGGCGACGACCTCGCCTACCGCATCACCGAGCTTTCCGAGATCGCCACCGTCGGCGGCAAGAAGGGGCTGTACCGCTTCACCCAGACGGGCGATGTCGCGCTCACCCCGGAACTTGAGCAGGCGTTTACGGACGCCGCGCTTGCGGACGAACACGCGTTTGTGCACGAAGGCGTGCGTTATTTGATCGTCCCCAAGGACAATGTCACCACCAGCATCAGCGTGGAGCATGACACCGCGATCGCCTCCACCCACATCTTCGACGCGTACTCCGCCTCCGATAAAAGCACGATCGACTCCTACGCCTTCCATGTGGCGGCGGAGCATGCGATCGCCGCGGGGGACCATGAGTTTGAGCTGGACGGACACCTCTACACGCTCTCGGGCGACGAGGATTCCACCATCATCTATCAGGACGGGCGCGAATTTGCGGGCATCACCGATTTGATCGTCAATGCCATCGCCCCGGACGTGTTCATCACCGTGGATTTCAAGCAGGCGTTCCGCGATGCGATTGACGCGGGCGCGAGCGAGTTTACGATACTGGACGACGCGGGCGAGGAGACGCATTTCTCCTTCTCGCTCGTGGCATCGCAGTACACCATCTCCACCAACATGCTCACGCTCCTGAACGATTCCTACGCGTTCCCGAGCGCCGCGCACCCACTCGGCACGGACTCCAACGGCATGGACGTGCTCACCCGGCTGATGTACGGCGGCAGGGTGTCTTTGTCGGTCGGCTTCGTGGTGGTGCTCATCGAGCTGTTCATCGGCATCATCATCGGCGGCGTCTCCGGCTACTTCGGCGGCTGGGTCGATACGCTACTGATGCGCTTTGTCGATCTGTTCTACTGCATCCCCTATTGGCCGATGATGATCATCGCGGGTTCGGTCATGGAGACCTTGGAGTTCGGCTCATACACGCGCATATTCCTGCTCATGTTCATCATGGGGCTTCTGGGCTGGACGGGCATCGCCCGCGTGGTGCGCGGCCAGATTTTGAGCCTGCGCGAGCAGGACTTCATGATCGCGACCGAGGCGACGGGCATCCGCGTCTCGCGCCGGATCTTCCGCCACCTCGTGCCCAACGTCATGCCCCTTCTGATCGTGCAGGCGACGATGGCGCTCGGTTCGATCATCATCCTCGAAGCCACACTCTCGTTCCTCGGGCTGGGCGTGAAATATCCGCTCGCCTCTTGGGGCAGCATCATCAACGCCGCGACCGATATCTACGTCATGAAGGCGCATTGGTTTATCTGGATTCCCGCGGGCGTTTTGATCCTGCTTACGGTGCTGGGCTTCAATTTCGTGGGCGACGGTCTGCGCGACGCGTTTGACCCGAAGATGAAAAGGTAGGTAATTGGCGTGAGCATTTTTGATAAAAGCAAAAAAAAGTCCGACGTGAAACGGGCGAATTATATCTCCGCCAAAGAATCGCATCGGATTTCAAAGGAGAATCGGCGCATCACCAACGAGATTGAGAAGATGCGCAACCGGAAAAACGTAGACCCATCCGAGTACCTGACGAAGATGCGCGATGCGAACAACATGGTCGAGTTCGACAACCTGCACACCTATTTCTTTACCGACATCGGCACCGTAAAAGCCGTCAACGGCGTGTCCTTTGAAGTACCGCAGGGCAAAACCGTGGGCGTGGTGGGCGAGTCCGGCTGCGGAAAGTCCGTGACCAGCCTTGCGCTCATGCAGCTGGTGCAGCGCCCGCAGGGGCAGACCGTCGAGGGCGCGATCCGGCTCAACATGGGCGATCACGCGGTAGACGTCGCCAAAATGCCCGTCAAGGAGATGGAGAAGGTGCGCGGCAACGTGGTCTCCATGATCTTTCAGGAGCCCATGACGAGTTTGAACCCCGTGTTTCGCATCGGCGCGCAGGTAGACGAGGTCATACAGCTTCATAACCCGCAGATGCCCGAGAACGAGGTCGTCTCGCGCACCATCGAGATGCTCGAAACCGTCGGCATCGCAAACCCTGCGGGCGTGTATAAAATGTACCCGCACGAGCTCTCCGGCGGCATGCGCCAGCGCGTGATGATCGCCATGGCGCTCGCCTGCAACCCGCAGCTCATCATCGCCGACGAGCCGACCACCGCGCTCGATGTCACCATCCAGGCGCAGATTCTCGATCTGCTGCGCAACTTGAAGGACAAAATCAACTCGTCCATCATGCTCATCACGCATGATCTGGGCGTCATCGCCGAAATGGCGGACTATGTCGTTGTGATGTACGCGGGGCGCATCGTCGAAAAGGGCACGGCGCAGGAGGTGTTCCACAACCCCGCGCACCCCTACACGGTTGGGCTCATGGCGTCCAAACCCGTGGTCGGCAAGGAGGTCGATCGGCTGTACAGCATCCCCGGCGCTGTGCCGAACCCCGTCAATATGCCCGACCACTGCTATTTCCGCGACCGCTGCTCCAAGGCGTTTGCGAAGTGCGACGGCAAGTACCCGCCGGAGATCCATTTAACCGACACGCATGTCGCCGCATGCTATCTGTATGACGAGGGGGCGAGAGAATGAGCGCAGCGTATCTCCTTGAGATCAAAGGTCTCAAGAAATACTTTCCGATCAAGTCCGGGCTGTTCGGGCAGGTCACCGGGCATGTCAAGGCGGTCGATGATGTCAGCTTCTCGATCAAGCCCGGTCAGACGATGGGGCTGGTCGGCGAGTCCGGCTGCGGCAAAACCACCGTGGGCAAAACCATCCTCCGGCTCAACGACATCACCGCGGGGGATGTGATCTTCGACGGCACGCGCATCAACGACCTCGACCGAAAGCGCATGCGCGCGCTGCGCCCGCAGATGCAGATCATCTTCCAGGACCCCTACTCCAGCCTCTCCCCGCGCTTGCCCGTGGGCGAGATCATCTCCGAGGCGGTGCGCGAGCACGCCATCGTGCCGGAGAACGAGCTGGACGATTATATCTCCGAAACCATGCGCGCCTGCGGGCTGCAGGAGTACCATAAGGACCGCTATCCCCATGAGTTCTCGGGCGGTCAGCGCCAGCGCATCTGCATCGCGCGCGCGCTCGCGCTCAAGCCGCGGTTCATCGTGTGCGACGAGCCGGTCTCCGCGCTCGATGTCTCGATCCAGGCGCAGATCATCAACCTCCTGCGCGATTTGCAGCAGCAGTTCGGCATGGCGTATCTGTTCATCTCGCACGATCTCTCGGTCGTCGAGCACATCTCCGACACCGTGGGCGTGATGTATCTGGGCAATCTCGTGGAGTACGCGCCCAAGGCGATGCTGTATAAAAAGCCGCTGCATCCCTACACGCAGGCGCTGTTTAGCGCCATCCCCACGCCCGACCCGACGGTGAAGATGGAGCGCATCATCCTCGAAGGCTCGATCCCCTCGCCGGCGAATCCGCCCAGCGGCTGTAAGTTCCACACGCGCTGCTCCAAGCGCATGGACATCTGCGATACGGTCGTGCCCGAGGTGTACGATTTTAACGGGCATCAGGTGGCTTGCCACCTCTACGATAAATAACATGGCGCGCAAGAAGTACGCGGACGACGACGGGCGCGTGATCGCCCCGATGAACGTCGAGGGGATGCCCTGGCATCAAAGCCATCCCCCCGACGCGCCGCCGCG
>JBMNUA010000184.1:0-5005 GCA_050945995.1 Christensenellales bacterium | reverse complement strand
ATTCGGTGCTGCGCGTATTAAAGGGGCTCGAGCGCGGCGGGCAGATCGAGCTGACGCTCGTGCGCCCGGGCGAGGATTTGATGATCGATCCGGAGGATGTGCGGCGCGCGATCACCCCGCGCACGGCGCTCATTGCGCTCACCCACGCATCCAACGTCACCGGCGCGATACAGCCCGTCGCCGCCGTGGGCGCGATTGCGAAGGAGCACGGCGTGCGCTACCTCATAGACGGCGCGCAGACGCTCGGCGCGCTGCCGGTGAATGTGAACCTTTTAAAGTGCGACCTGTACGCCTTCCCCGGGCACAAATCGCTGCTCGGCCCGCAGGGCACGGGCGGGCTGTACATCAGCCGCGATGTCTCGCTGAACACCCTGCGCGAGGGCGGCACGGGGTCGAGCTCGGAGCGCATGGTGCAGCCCGAGGAATTGCCCGAAAAGTACGAGTCCGGCACGCTCAACTACCACGGCATCGCGGGGCTCGCGGCGGGCGCGGAGTATGTCGCGGCGAATTTATCGCAGATATTCATGCGCGAGCGCGAGCTCACCACCGCGCTGTACGAGGCGATCACCGGCATCGAGGGCGCGGCGGTATACGCGCCGGCGCAGGAGGCGGCGCGCGCGGGCATCGTCAGTTTTAACATCGGGGACTACACCTCCTCGCAGGCGGCGGACGCGCTCGACCGCGCGGGCTTTGCGGTGCGCGGCGGGCTGCACTGCGCCCCCGGCGCGCACGAGATGCTCGGCACGCTCCGGCGCGGCGCGGTACGCGCGTCCGTCGGACACGCGACCACCTTTGAGGAAATCGAGTTGTTCGCCGCCGCCGTCGCGGAGCTGCGCTGAATAAAGCGGCGGAAGAAAAGCATTATTTCTGAAATCGCTCGCACGCCGCGCGGTACGCATCGACCGTGCCGATGTCCACGCATTCGCCCTCGAACGCGTAGGCGCGCACCTCGCGCCTTTGATAGAGCCATTCGGGGAAGTGCCCCGGCGCGTCGGGGTCGTTTCCCTCGTCCAAATACTGTTTGATAAGCGGCAAAGTGTCTCGCCGATAGAGGTACAGCGCATACACCGCGAGATCCGCCGGCGGGTGCTCGGGCTTTTCCACAAGCGAGATCACGCGCCCCGCGTCGTCGAGCGTGGCGATGGCGAACCTGCGCAGCTCGTCTACATCGTCCATGCGCTGAACGAGGATGGTATCGCGCCCGTGCCTTTGAAAATCCGCGACGAAATCATGCAGCGAGAAGGTAAATAGGTTGTCCGACGCGGCGACCAGCACATCGTCGTCGATGCCCGCATTTTCGATGGCGAACTGCATGTCCCCAATCGCGCCCAAGCGCCCCTCGTTGTCGCGCGTGCCGTCGTCGAGCACGCGGATGCCCACGCCGGGGTACGCCTTCTGATCCGCCCACGCGCGGAACTGATCCGCGAACCGGCTGTTTGTCACGATCACGATCTCGTCGATCCCCGCGATCGCGGCGATCTGATCCGTCAAATAATCCAGCATCTTTTGCCCGCCAATTTCGAGCAGCGCCTTCGGCATGTCCTTGGTTAGGGGATACAGCCGCATCGCATAGCCCGCGGCGAGTACGATTGCCTTCATCGCCGTCACCTCCAAATTTTAATTGGCAACCGTCCATGTTCCGCGACCCGAACCGCGCGCGGCGAAAATGGACGGCTGCGCCATCAAACACAATGTTAATTATAACATTCTCATGCAAAAATGGCAATACGGGCGCAATTCGACTCTTGACAGCGCCCCGCTTCCGGCGTATACTGATACTCGGCTCGCGAACGCGGGTACAACTCAAACGAAAGGAGGGCGCGCGATGAACATCATGATCCGGCTCAACCGTGCATCGACCAAGGGAGAAGTGCGCCCATCCGGCTGTTGTGGCATGCCCTAGCGGCATACCGTATTGCATATGCATCAAGCCGTCGGCGCGTCCGACGGCTTTTATTTTATACGGATGCCCCGCGCGACATTCGTAGCATCAAATTGGAGGTACTTATGGCATCCCAGAAGACTCGACTCATGATCGAACTGATGAAGGGCAACCGGCTCCGATACCTCGGCGCGATTCTCGCGATGGTCGTCAACGTGTCCATCGGCTTCATCACCCCGCTGATGCTCTCCGGCTCGATCGACGCGATGATCGACGCCGCGGAGGGCGCGCTCGACAGCCCCGTCAAGCTCCCAGGCCCGCTCGCGGACTGGTTCATGGCGCGCGGCGGCATCCCCTACCTGATGAACAATTTGTGGATCATCGCAATCATCCTCATCGGGTGCTACTTTGTGAGCAGCTCCTTTCAGTATTTCCGCGGACGCTGGACGGCGCAGGCGAGCGAGACGATCGCGCAGTCGCTGCGCGACAAGCTCTACGGGCATCTGCAGAAGCTGAGCTACGACTACCACGTCAAGGCGCAGACGGGCGACCTCATCCAGCGCTGCACAAGCGACGTGGAGACGATCCGCCGCTTTTTATCGATGCAGCTGGTCGATATCTTCCGCGCGCTGTTCATGATCACGGTCGCGCTGATCGTGCTCCTTCAGATCAACGTGCGGATGACCCTGTATTCGATGATCCTCGTGCCACCGCTGTTTATATTCGCGATGATGTTTTTCAAGTGGGTGCGCCACTACTTCACCATCTCGGACGAATCCGAGGGCAAGATGAGCGCGGTGCTCCAGGAGAATTTGACCGGCGTGCGCGTGGTGCGCGCGTTCGGCAGGCAGAAGTTCGAGGAGGAGAAGTTCTTCGCGGCGAACGATGATTTGTACAAAAAATCGCTCACGCTGATCAAGCTTCTGTCCGTGTACTGGTCGGGCTCTGACATACTTTCGATGTTCCAGCAGGGCATCACGCTCGTATGCGCCATATTCGTGGTGGCGCTGACGCCGGAGAAGCTCTCCATCGGCGAGATGACGGTGTTTGTCAGCTACATATCGATGCTCCTCTGGCCAATCCGCCAGCTCGGGCGCATCCTCTCGGACATGGGAAAATCCCTCGTCTCGCTCGAGCGCGTGAGCCAGATTCTGCGCGAGAAGCCCGAGGCGGACGACCCGGACGCGCAGATTGCGCCGATTGACCGCGACATCGAGTTCCGGAACGTGGGGTTTGAGTACGAACAGAAGAACCCGGTGCTCAAGGACGTGAGCTTCACCGTCAAGCAGGGGCAGACCGTGGCGATCCTCGGCGCGACCGGCAGCGGAAAATCCACGCTCATGCACCTATTGCAGCGGTTGTACGATGTCAAGCGCGGCGAGATACTGATCGGCGGCGTGAACATCAACGACATCAAGAAAAGCTACCTGCGAAGCCGCGTGGGGCTGGTTTTGCAAGAGCCGTTTCTCTATGCGCGCGATGTGAAAAGCAACATCGGCATCGCCCGCAAGGACGCGACCGACGAGATGATCGAGGGCGCGGCAAAGACCGCGGCGGCGCACGGCTTCATCACCGAGTTTGAAAAGGGCTATGAAACCTTGGTCGGCGAGCGCGGCGTGACGCTCTCGGGCGGTCAGAAGCAGCGCGTCACCATTGCGCGCACGCTGCTCAAGGAAAACGACATATTGATTTTCGATGATTCACTCTCCGCGGTGGACACCGAGACCGACCGCGCGATCCGCCAGGCGCTCTCCGAACAGCGCGGCGGGGGCGAGGCGCGCACCACGACGTTTATCATCTCGCACCGGCTGACGACCCTTGCCGAGGCGGACGTGATCGTCGTATTGCAGGGCGGCAAGGTGTCGCAAATGGGCTCGCACGAGGAGCTGGTGGAGCAGGATGGGCTGTACAAGCGCATCTACCAGATTCAAACCTCGCTCGAGGAGGAGCTCAGCGCGTTAGAGGAGGAGGGAGCATAAGCCATGCAATTCCACGAGGAACAGGACTATACGAAGCGATTTGACATCGGGATTTGGAAGAAACTGGTCCGCTACGCGCGCCCGTTTCACAAGCACCTGGTCGCGATCATACTGATTATGCTGGTGACCGCGGCGATCGACGTGGTGTTTCCGCTGCTCAACCGCACGGCGATCGACCAATTCGCCCGCAAGGGGACGGTTGACGGGGTGTGGTGGTTCGCGGCGAAGTACGCGGGCGCGGTGATCGGGCTTGCGTCGAGCATCTTCGCGTTTACATTGGTATGCGGGCATGTCGAGGTGGGCGTGTGCCGGCTCATCCGCCGGATGGGGTTTACGCGGCTGCAGGAGCTGCCGTTCTCCTTCTACGACAAGACGCCCGTGGGCTACCTGCTCGCGCGGCTGACGAGCGACACCCAGCGGCTGGGCGACACCATCGGCTGGGGGCTGATTGACATTTTATGGTCGTCGGGGTATGTGATCATGGTATCGATCACGATGCTGATCCTCAACTGGCGGCTGGCGCTGATCGTGCTGGCGGTTGTGCCGATCATGGCGGTGATCGCGGGCTACTTTCAAAAGCGGATTCTCGCCAGCTGGCGCGAGGTGCGAAAGACGAATTCCAAGATCACCGGCGCGTTCAACGAGGGTATCATGGGCGCGAAGACCACAAAGACGCTCGTGCGCGAGGAGGGCAACCGCGCGGAGTTTGGCGAGCTGACGATGACGATGCGCAATTCCGCGATCCGCGCCGCCGTCACATCCGCGACGTTCTATCCGATCGTGATGTCGCTGGGCGGCTTTGCGACGGCGTATGTATTGTGGCGCGGCGGGCACGAGGTGTTCAGCCTGGGCACGCTCTCCATCGGCACGCTGACCGCGTTTATGAGCTATGCCATGCAGATTTTCGAGCCGATCAGCAACATCGCGCGGACGTTCGCCGACATGCAGCAGTCGCAGGCGGCGGCGGAGCGCGTGATCACGCTGCTTGAAACCGAGCCCGAAATCTTTGACACGCCCGAGGTGATCGAGGTGTTCGGCGACAGCTTCAACCCGAAGCGCGAGAACTGGCCGGATCTGATCGGCGACATCGAGTTTCGCGACGTGACGTTTCAATACGCAGGCGGCGAAAAGGTATTGGACGGGT
>JBMNUA010000183.1:0-5013 GCA_050945995.1 Christensenellales bacterium | reverse complement strand
GAGGCGCAATTTAAAAACCCCGCCAACCGTTCGCCGTCCAGCGCGCCGACGACGAAATTATCAAACTCAAATGCCCGGGTGTACGCCTCCCGGCTGCTTTTTACAAACTTTCCGGGATCATTGTCCCAGCACTCCCTTTGTATCTCAAGCATTCGCTCTAGGTAACTTGCGTCCAGCCGTTGATATCGCATTGCGTTCATGGGTTCCCTCCATCCGGTCCCCATCTCAAAATATGCATATCATCCGGCGATGGTCCGCGTTTTTTCCTATTTCCCATGCGCGCGCATTTTGCGTTAACAGAATATTCTTTCTTTTGTCTTGACTTTATCGTCGCAATTTATATAGTTATCATGTATCATAGATGGGCATGTGTGATAAGGGGAGGTGCGCTCGTGGCAAAAAGGCCTGCGCGCAAAGCGCCGGCGCGAACGCGCGCCGGAAGAAGTGACATCACGTTGATCGTGGTGATCGGGCTGATTGTGATCATCGCAGCGTTTGTCTACCAATTAAACAACACCGATGGGTTTCGGCTTGATGTGACCGGCGCGGAGGCGGAAGACGGCGCGGTGACCGAAATCTACGGGATCGACGACATCCGCCTAAACGAGGTCATGTCGGCAAACGACTCCGCCTTCTACACGGAGGACGGCGAAAGCGCCGATTATTTTGAAATTTACAATACCGGTACGCGCCCGGTCAGCATCGGCGGCTACACCGTCGCCAAGAGCGCGACGGCGACCAACCAATTCATATTCCCGGACATGGAAGTCCAGCCGGGCGAGTGCGTGCTCGTATTCTGCGACAACAAGCTGCGAAACGCCTCCGGCTACGAGTTCCACGCACCGTTTGCGATCGGGCGGGCTGGCGATACGCTGATGCTGTTTAACGCGCAGGGCACGGCGATCGATTCGGTCAACATCCCGGAGCTCGCCAACAACATCGCCTACGAGCGCATCGACGAGCAAGCCTGGGAGAGCACCGCCGCGTTCACGCCGGGGCTGCCCAACACGGCGGAAAACCACCAGACCTTTCAAACCGTGATGCTCGAAAGCCCCATTGAGATCAGCGAGCTGATGGCGAAAAACATCACCTACGCGCCGGACGCGAGCGGGCTGTACCACGATTACATCGAGCTGTACAACCGTTCAAACGCGGAGGTGAGCCTCGCGGGCTATCACCTGAGCGATTCGCGAAATTCCGTGATGAAATGGGCGTTCCCGGCGGGCGCAAAGATCCCGGCGGGAGGCTATCTGCTGGTGTACGCATCCGGGCTCGACAAGGCGGAGAACGGCGAGTACCACACCTCGTTTAAGCTGAGTACGGAGGGCGAATCGGTCGTACTCTCAAACGAGAAGGGGCAACTGCTCGACGCGATCGACTACGGGCTTTTAAAGGCGGACGAAGCCTACTCCAAGGATGAATACGGGGATTTTACCAAGACGATTCCACCGACGCCGGGGATGCCCAACACGCAGGAAAGCGCCGCGCTGATCTCGGATCGGTTCGCGGCGCAAAATGCTATTGGGCTGTATTTAAGTGAGATCGCCGCCTCGACGACGGAGGCGAAATACGATTGGGTTGAATTGTACAACGCGACAGACGCCGCCATCGACATCTCCGGGTTCGGGCTGTCCGACGACGCGGGCAAGCCGCGCAAATGGCAGTTCCCCGCGGGCACGGTGATCGAGCCGGGCGGGTATTTCGGCGTGTTTCTGGCGGGGCGCGGCGAGGGCATCGACAACGAGCAGTACGCAAGTTTCAGACTGTCCGCCGCGGGCGGCTACAACCTGTGTTTATCGACGGGCGAGGGCGAAATCTTCGACCGCGCGTTCCTGCCGCCGCAGTATTCCAACATCACCTACGGGCGGCTTCCCGGGCAGTACGGCAGGTTTTATTATTTTACGACGTCCACGCCGCTTGCGCAGAACGCGGGCGCGCATTATGTGCGCCGGGCGGCGGAGGCGACCTACTCGGTGGCGGGCGGGCTGTTTGACGCGGGCGAGACGGTCACGGTCGAGTTGACCGCGGAGCCGGGCGACCGGATTTACTACACCACCGACTACACCGACCCCGACGAGGGTTCGACGCTCTACACCGGCCCGATCACCATCGGCGCGACCACGGCGCTTCGCACCCGCGTATACGCCGGCGACGCGCTCGCATCGAACATGCGCACGCAGACGTATTTTTTCGGCGTTTCGCACACCATGCGCGTGGTATCGCTCGTGAGCGACCCGGCGAACCTGTTCAGCAACGAGACGGGCATCATGGTGAAAGGCCCGAACGCGCTGCCGGATTTCCCCTACGGCTCGATGAACCGCGGCGCGAACTTCTGGATGGACTGGGAGCGCGAGGGACACATCGAGATATACGAAACCGACGGCGATCCGCTTCTGTCGCAGGCGTGCGGGGTGAAATTGCACGGGCAGTACAGCCGTGCGATGAAGCAGCAGGCATTTAAAATCTACGCGCGGTCGCGCTACGGCGGGGGCGGCACGTTCCAAGCGGCGCTGTTTGACGAGCGCGATTACGAGGAATACGGCTCGTTCCTTTTGCGCCAATCCGGGCAGGACGGCACCTATACGCGCATGCGCGATTCGGTGCTCACCTCTCTTGCGGAAAATACAAGCGTGTTTTATCAGAAGACGGAGTTGTGCATCGTATACATCAACGGCGAATACTGGGGTCATTACAACATGCGCGAGCACATCAACGCGCGTTCGATCTGCCAGTTCGAGGGCTGGGAGGGGCAGGAGGACAACATCGACCTGGTGAAGGCGAACACGAACGCCATGCGTGGGTCGAACGAGACGTATGCCGCGCTGCTCGAATATGTCAACAGCAACAACACAAATACCGACGAGGCGTATGAGCGCATCGGCTCGGTGATCGACATCCAAAACTACATCGAATACATGTCGGTGCAGATTTTTACCGGGAACACCGACACATTGAACGTCAAGCGCTACCGCAACGCCTACGCGGACGGGCTATGGCGCTGGGTGCTCTACGACCTCGACTGGGCGTTTTACGAGGACACGAACTCGATCCGCCGCTGGCTGACGCCGGGCGGCATGGGCGCGAGCAACCGCACGAACAACGATTTGTTCATCGGCTGCATGAAAAACGACCGCTTCCGCGACGAGTTCCTCACCTATTTCGGGCAGGAGATGGCGACGACCTTCACCACCGCGAGCCTCGAGGTGCGCATCATGGACCGCTACCGCGCGCTCGAGCCCGAGCTGGAAATGCAGCTTTCGCGCTGGGGCATCTCGCAGAGCGATCATCAGGCGTCGATGCGCAAATTCGTCAACTACGCCATCGACCGCCCGGCGAAGCTGCTCACCTGGTTTCAGGAAGCGCTCAGCCTCTCAAACGACGAGATGCAGCATTACTTCGGCGCGGCATACGAAGCCGTGCGGGCATACGAAAATTCAGCGCAATGACGCGCGGAGGAGGGCATTTCTTTGCAGGGTGAAAAGCGCCAAGCGCTCCCCCCGCGGCATGAGCTGAAATACTACATCAACCCCGGCGAGCTGGAGGCGCTGCGCGCGCGGCTGTACCCCGTATTGCGGCTCGACGCGCATTGTGAAAACGGGCCGTATGCGGTGCGGTCGTTGTACTTTGACGACGCATACGACCGCGCGTATCACGACAAGCTCGGCGGCGTGATGAACCGCGACAAGTACCGCATCCGCATCTACAACAACACGGATCGGCAGATCTTCCTCGAACGCAAGCGCAAGACGGGCGACCGGATCTCAAAATCGTCGGTGCAGATCACGCGCAGGCTGTGCGAGCGGCTGATCGCGGGCGACCCCTGGGGCTTGCACGGCGCGTCAAACCCGCTGTTGCGCGAGGTGTTCGTCGCTATGCGCACGCAGCTTTTGCGCCCGCGGGTGATTGTGGAGTACGCGCGCGAGGCGTACACCCACCCGGTGGAGAACGTGCGCATCACGCTGGACATGCACCTGCGCAGCGGGCTTTCGAGCATCGCGCTGTTCGACCCCGATATACCGATGGTATCGCCGCTCAACCGGGATGTGGAGATACTCGAGATCAAGTTCGACCGCTACCTGCCGGATTACATCGCAGGGCTGCTCGTCGGGCTCGACGCGGAGCGCAGCGCGATTTCAAAATATGTGCTCTGCCGGAGATACGAACCGCTACAATGACGCGTCCGCGCCATGAGATACATGAGGAGGATTCACCCATGAACAAAAGCACAATATCGAACCTGTTCAGCTCCCAGACGATCACCCCGGCATCGTGGCTCACGATCGTATTTTCGCTGGTACTCGCCTTCGCCGTGGGGCTGTTCATCGCGTTTATTTATCGGCGCAACTACCGGGGCGTGATGTTCTCGAACAACTTCACCGTCACGCTTGTCATGATGACGCTCATCACAACGCCCGTTGTGATGTGCATCAAGGAGTCGATCCAGCTTTCGATGGGCATGGTCGGCGCGCTCTCCATCGTGCGCTTCCGCACCGCCGTGAAAGACCCGCTCGACACCGCGTACATGTTCTGGTCGCTGACGATGGGCATCCTTTTGGGCGCGGGGCAGTTTTTCTTAACCGCGGTCACGGTCGTCGGCATCGCCGCGCTGCTCACCTTCCTCGTGCACGCGCAGTCCGCGAAAACAAACAGCTTCCTTCTCGTGGTGCGCATGAACGAGGTCGCCGAGCGCGGTGTCGCGCAGGCGGTAAACACGCTGCGGTTCAACAAATTAAAGTCCAAGACCATCACCGCTGCGGGGATCGAGGCGACGTATGAGGTGCGCGTGGAGAAGCAGGACGCGTTCCTCAACAAGATCACGCAGCTTGCGGGCGTGCAGGACGCCGCGCTGGTGGCGTACAGCGGCGAGGGGGCGTAGGGGAAATAGAAACGACCGCGGATCGGGGTTGATCCGCGGTCGTTTTTTCATGGTCACGAGCACGTCATACGAATGGAGTTCGTATCAATTGCCCAGCTCGATCGCCTTTTTGAGCGCATCCGCCGCGAGGGGCGCCG
>JBMNUA010000182.1:0-5016 GCA_050945995.1 Christensenellales bacterium | reverse complement strand
GCGCGAGATCGTGCAGGCAAACCTATATGCGCAGGTGGGGCTGTTCCGCTTCCCGAACCGCGCGCAGCGAAACAAGGTCACGCATGCGCTCGAGCAGGTCGGCATGGACGGCTACGAGAAGCGGCTGATCAGCGCGCTCTCCGGCGGTCAGCAGCAGCGCGTGATGCTCGCGCGCGTGCTCGTGGGCGAGCCGGAGCTGATGATTTTAGACGAGCCGACGACCGGCATCGACGCTGCGACGGTGGACGCGTTGTTTGAGCTTTTGAGCCGCTTGAACCGGGAGCGCGGTCTGACCATCGTGATGGTGACCCACGACATCGCGCGCGTCTCAGACTACGCCACGCGCGTGCTCTGCCTCGAGGAGGGCACCATGGTGGAGCTCGATCCGCAGCAGCTGCGCGAGGAGCTCTCGCACCGCCACACGCACCCGCCCATGCACGGCGGCATCTGCACATAGGAGGTAGGGCATGGAGATTTTACAGTACGAGTTCATGCGCCGCGCCTTCGTGGTCGGGATCCTGCTCGCGGCGATCATCCCCTGCATCGGCACGGTCATGGTGCTCAAACGGCTCTCGATGATCGGCGACGCGCTCTCGCACACCTCGCTCGCCGGCGTGGCGGCGGGGCTGATTCTGGGGATCAACCCCATCCTCGGCGCGGTCGCGGTCTGCACCCTCGCTGCGCTCGGCATCGAGTTCATCCGCAAGCGGATGCCCCGATACGCCGAGATGTCCATCGCCATCATCATGTCCGCGGGCATCGGTCTGGCGGGCGTATTGTCCGGATTTGTCAAAAGCGCCGCCAATTTCAATAGCTTCCTCTTTGGCAGCATCGTCGCCATCAGCAACTTTGAGATGGCGTTGGTGATCGTCATCAGCTTTACGGTGCTCATCGGGTTTTTGATGTTCTATAAGGAGCTGTTCTACATCGCGCTTGACGAGCGCGCGGCGCGGCTCGCGGGCGTGCCGGTGGGGCTGGTCAACTTCGTGTTCACCATATTGACGGCGATCACGGTCTCCGTCGCCGCGCGCACGGTGGGCGCGCTGATCGTGTCCTCGCTGATGGTGATCCCCGTCGCGTGCGGTATGCAATTTGGCAAGAGCTATCGTCAGACGGTGCTGTTCTCCGTGGGATTCGCTGTGATGTTCATGATCATCGGTTTGTTTTTGTCGTACTATGTCGGGCTTCGACCCGGCGGCACGATCGTCCTGGTGGGCGTCGCCTGCCTGCTTGGCACGTTTGGAGTGAAGGCGCTGTTTGCCCGCGCGCGCGCGTAGGGGGCAGAGGCGCTTGGGAGGTGTTACAGATGAAGGATTGGCCTGCTGGCTTGAAGCGAACGAAGCAGCGCGAGCTGGTGCTCGGCGTGCTGCGCGAAGCGGTGCAGCCCATGAGCGCCATGGACATCAGCATCGCCATTGAAAAAAAGGGGACGCCGGTGTGGCTGTCCACCATCTACCGCGTACTCGATTCCTTTGAACAGGCGGATTTGGTCGTCAAAGTCACCGTCATGAACAGCGAGATGACGCTGTATGAATTGAACCGCCACCAGCATAAGCACTACGCCGTGTGCGTGGATTGCAATAAGGTGATCCAGATGAACAATTGCCCGATTGAGCAGTTCGTGCCCGAGCTCGCGGAGAGCGATTTTGAGATCACCGGGCACAATTTGGAAATCTTCGGGCATTGCGGGGATTGCGCGAAAGGCGAATCCCGGTAATTGTATCTCGGCTGATCGTCCGCCTGCGCGCCAAACGAGCGGGCGATTTTTTGTGCCGCGATTTAACAATCCAATCCATTGACAAATTCCGACCATTTTGATACAATATCCCCGATGTTAGATGAGCCTAACACTTACATACGGGTTCGCGTAGTTTTGTGGAACGGTGCATGAACCGGATGGGTCGGGTGGTTGGGCATGTCAGAGGACCTCCTTCCATAGGCGGCGGGCTTGAGCAACCCGCCGCCCGCGCCCGGGACTTCCGCCCGGGCGCGATGTCATAACCGATGATCCATCGGGCAACCATAGCAAACGAACGGAGGTGCTCCGCCGGTGCGCGAATTGGAATGCCTTGTCGCCCGCTACTGCGCCGCGACGCTGTTGAGCGACAAGACGGGCAGCATGTTCACCGTCTGCCGAAAACGTTATGGTCGCCTTCGCAGCGGCATCGGGCGGCTGCGGCGGCTTTTGCACAAACAGGGTGCGGCGCTTCGCGTGTTTGATACGCCGAACAATCTGCTCATCTATGTGTATCGCCCCGAAAAGCTGAAAAGCGACCTCGCCGCCGAACCGGCGCGGGCGATTCTCGCCGATTGCGGCTACCATGCGGACGCGCTCGATTTTCTGCAAACCCGGCTGCTCAACTCAGACGGCTTTCCGCACGAAATCGGGCTGTTTCTGGGCTACCCGCCCCGCGATGTCGCCGGCTTCATCGAGCATGGCGGCGCGAAATCCATACTCACCGGTCCGTGGAAGGTGTATCACGACGTCGAACGGGCGCAATGCCTGTTTTGCATCTATCGGCAATGCCGCGCGCACATGTTGCAATTGATCGCAGGCGGCATGTCGCTACAAGAAATATTACAAACGGCGTAGGAGGAGATATCCATGAGCAATATCGCAGTGATCTATTGGAGCGGCACGGGGAACACCGAAATGATGGCGAAGGCGATGGCGGAGGGCGCACAGGCGGATTGTTTTGAGGTATCCGATATCACGCCCGATGCCGCCGCAAAATATGAGAAACTGATGCTGGGCTGCTCGTCTATGGGCGATGAGGTGTTGGAGGAGGATATGTTTGAGCCGTTCTTCACCGCGCTCGAGGGCATGCTCTCCGGCAAACCCGTCGCGCTGTTCGGCTCGTATGGCTGGGGCGACGGCGAGTGGATGCGCAATTGGGAAACGCGCACGAATGACTCGGGCGCGAAGCTGTTTGAGTCGGGGCTGATCGTCAACGAGACGCCCGACGACGACGCTTTGGCAGATTGCCGCGCGTTTGCCGAACGCTTCGCTTCTTCCTGATGGATGCGCGCGTGGACGGACGATATTCGCCCGTCCACGCGCGTTGTTTATTTTCGCCGCGGCTTTTTGTCTTCCTCGCGCACCGGCGTATCGCCCGTATACTTCTTCTCCCGCTCGCGTCCCGGCGGCGGATTGTGCGTTGCAAACAGGCTTGCGATGTTGTCTGCCTCCGCCTCATTCTGCGGCAGCGACGGCATGATCCCCGTACACTCATTCGCCGAGGCAACCTTGCTTAAATCAAAAAACGGGTCTTGGTTCTTCTCTGGATCGCGCTTCATTTTGCCACCTCCCGCCGATAGGTTTCCCGCTGCGCACGCCGCTATGCAAATGCGCAAAAAAACATCCGAATATACGGAAATCCGCATTGACGAAGTTTATGAGATATGCTACTATGTAAGTGCGGAAAAGCGAAGCGGGAGGGATGATCATGGAACGAGATTACGGGAAGGAAATCGATGCGCTTTGGCAGGAGATCAAAGCGCTGAAGGGGACGGATGCACGCGGGAGAAACTGGGAGAAATGGCTTCCGGAATCGCCCGATCCAACGCGCAATATCTACCCGATGCCAAATGCCGATCCGGACGAGCGGCTGTCTAGCATCATGATGGAGCTCTGCGAAAAAGCGGAGGCGCGGGGCGACACCGGCGCAGTGACATATCTCGGCGTATTCGCCTCGGGTGAGCGACAATCGAATTGGATTCGCAAGGAGGTATCGACAGACGGGCTGCTTTCCCTCATCGAGACGGAGGTCGCGTTCAAAGCGCTCGCCTGCATCGGCAGCAGCGACCGCTTGCGGATGCTGCTCGCCCTGCTGCGTGCGCCGCGCACGGTCGCGCAGCTCGTAGAATCCTGCGGATTTTCCTCGACGGGGCAGGCATACCACCATCTGCGCCCGCTGCTCGCGGCAGATCTGGTGAAGGAGGACGAACACACGCGCGGCATGTATCTTGTGATCCCGCACCGGGTGCAGGGGATCATCATGGTGCTCGCCGGCATTTCCGATCTGCTCGACGCAACCTACACGCAGGGCATCTGGAGCGAGGAGACGTAAAAGTTGGTTATCCCATTGGATAAAGGGGTATATTATATGTAGCGAATGAATCGAACCGAAGGGAAAGGAAGGTACCCATATGGCACTAGTGAAGTATTCTACATCCGCCGTCGCGGAAACCGCCATGCGCACGGTCGTCACCGCGCGCCAGTTCAAAATTATCATTGACGAGCCCGAATCCCTCGGCGGCTCGGACAAAGGTCCGAACCCCGTGGAGTTCGTACTCGCCGCGCTCTCGGGCTGTTTGAACGTCGTCGGGCATCTCGTCGCCTCCGAAATGAGCTTTGCGCTCAAGGGACTTACGATCGAGGCGGAGGGCGTGCTCGACCCCGCGCGCTTCCAGGGCACGTCCGATAAGGAGCGCGCCGGATATAAGGAGATCAAAGTTAAGCTCATCCCCGATACGGACGCGGACGCGAAGACGCTCGAAACATGGCGCGCAGCCGTCAGCAACCGCTGCCCCGTGAGCGATAACTTGGCGGACGCAACCCCGGTCACCATCGCGCTCGCGTAACCGTTTCGCAGAAACAAGCTCGCCTTCGGGCGGGCTTTTTGCAACCCTTCCGCATTGACAGCCCGGCAAACACCGTGCTAAGATCGTGGCAAACCATCCCGCCCTGCGCCTAAACCCCGCGCAATATGGGTATATAGTACCTAAGTGTTTTTATCGAATCCGGAAAGGATGATCCAAATGTTTAAAAACAACCCAAACGGGGAGGAACAATCCCTTTTGATGATGATATTCGGCGGTACGGGCGATTTGACCAACCGCAAGCTCCTGCCCGCGCTCTACCACCTGCTCGCCGACGGACGCCTGCCGCGCGAAACCTCGATCATCTCCATCGGGCGCAGACCCATGGACGACGAAAGCTACCGCGCCCGCGCTCGCGAGGCGATCGCCAGCCATTCGCGCACCGGCGTGGATGAAACGCATCTGGCGAATTTC
>JBMNUA010000181.1:0-5077 GCA_050945995.1 Christensenellales bacterium | reverse complement strand
TGCGCGGGGAGATCGACGGCGCGGAGCTTGAATCGCTCGCGGCGGCGCACGAGATTCCCTCGGAGCTGGATCGGTGCGTGATCTACCTGCACGCGCGCGAATTGACCAGCGAGGAGATGACAGACAAGCTGCGCCCGCTCCTCGAGGAGCAGGATATGCTCACGGAGGTCGGGCGGCACTCGGTCGCGCTCGTCAAAGCGCTTTCCGACCCGCACGATCCGGATGCGCTGCGCACCCTCGTTTCGGCGTACGACGCGGTGTTTGCCGATGCGCAGATCGACAGCATGATCGGTGTGTCCGAGCCGCGCGCGCTGTTGAGCGAGCTGCCCGACGCGTTCGCGGAGGCGCGCGAGGCGATCAACGTGGGCGGCGCATACCGCACATCGGATCGCGTATTTCTGTACAGCCGGCTGCTCCTCGAGCGGTTTCTGGACACGGTGTCGCAGCCGTCGGCGTCGAATTTCGCATCCGTCATATTCAACGCGCAAACATCCAGACTATTCAACGACGAGATGATCCACACCATCGAGGTGTTTTTTGAGAACCACCTAAACCTCTCCGAGGCGGCGCGCAAGCTGTACATCCACCGAAACACATTGGTCTATCGGCTGGAGAAGGTGCAGCGGCTGACCGGCTTTGACCTTCGGCAGTTCGACGACGCGGTGACCTTCAAGCTGATGATGCTGCTGAGCAAAAACAACGGCGCGCGCAAAATGCGCGTATAAATGAAGTCATATACGACTGGAGGAATCCTGTATGAAGAAACGCACGCTGGTGATCACCGCCGCGATCTGGGCGCTCGCGCTCGTCGCGGTCATGTCTTCGACACTCACGCTCGTCGCGACGGGCTCTGTCGGCGCGGCCGACGGTCGATCCATGACGGCGGATGAGCTAGAGATGCTCGACCGCTACGATAGGCTCGAGGAAGTGCGCAGGGAAATTATTGAAAATTACTACATCGATGTCGATGAGGACGCGCTCGTGCAGGGCGCGATCGACGGCATGCTCGCCGCGCTGGACGACCCCTACACCTTCTACTATACGGTGGAGGACATGGAGGAGCAGCGCGAATCGAGTTTTGGCGAGTACAAGGGCGTGGGCATGAGCGTGCAGATGGACGGCGAGGGCTACATCACGATTGTGCGCGTGTTCTCCGATTCGCCCGCCGAGCGCGCGGGCATCTACGCGGGCGACACGCTCGTTGCGATCGATGGCGACCGGCTCGACATCCAGACCATGAAGGATTTGGACGAGGCGGTGAGCCGCATCCGCGGCGAGGTGGACACCGACGTTGTGCTCACCATGCTCAGGAATGGCGAGGAGCTTGATTTCACCGTCACGCGCGGGGATGTCACCGTCAACTACATCGAGTATCAGATGCTCGGGGACGCGGGCTACATCCACATCTACGAGTTCGAGCGCTCGACGGCCGCGGATTTCAAAAAGGCGGTTGACTACTTTGAGGACGAGGGCGCGAGCGGTATCATCATCGATCTGCGCAACAACCCCGGCGGCATGCTCGATTCCGTGATCGAAATTTTAGATCACTTACTGCCCGAGGGGCGCGTGATCTACACGGAAGACCGTGCCGGCAACGTATCCTCCTATTATTCGGACGCGTCGCACATCGACATCCCGATTGTCGTGATGATCAACGGCGAATCCGCGAGCGCGTCGGAGATCCTCGCGGCGGCGGTGCAGGATTATGCGCGCGGCACGCTGGTGGGCACGACGAGCTTTGGCAAGGGCATCGTGCAGCTGCTCATCTCCTTTGACGACGGCGCGGGGATGCAGTTTACGGAATCGCGCTATTTCACGCCCGAGGGACGCAGCATCCACGGCGTGGGCGTCGATCCGGACGTGGTGGTCGAGATGGACGAGGATTTTGATGCATCGATCAAGGAGGTCGATCCTGCAAACGACAACCAGCTCGAGGTCGCGCTGGAGGAGCTTGAAAAGCTGATCGGCGCGGACGCCGCCGCAGCGCGGTGATGTTTTGCCGGGGATTTCCCCGGCTTTTTTGTAAAGAGGAGGGGGAACTATGCGGGTATTGGAGGCGCGCGCGGAGATGACATACCGCCTGGCGCGCTCGCATCTGGAGATCATGGATGTGGATACGGGCGCAATCACGCGCGTCAAATCGTATGACAGCCTGATCGAAGCGCCGAACTGGCTGCCCGGGGAGCGGCTTCTCTACAACGCCGGCGGTTTGATCCACGAAATCGACCTCAAAACCAGCGAGGACGCGCCGCTCGACACGGGCTTTTGCACGCGCTGCAACAACGACCATGTCGTGTGGGGCGATCTGCTCGCGATCAGCTGTTTCACCGCGGAGGACATGCTGTCGCGCATCTACACGCTGCCGCTGTCCGGCGGCGCGCCCACGCTGATCACGCCGATCGCGCATTCGTTTCTGCACGGAATTTCGCCCGACGGGCGGATGCTCGCGTATTGCGGCGAGCGAAACGGCGAATACGACATCTATGTGATCCCGACCGTTGGCGGCGAGGAGACGCGGCTCACCTCTTCGCCCGGATTAAACGACGGACCGGAGTACGCGCCGGACGGGCGCATCTGGTTCAACTCCGTGCGCGAGGGCAACATGCAGATATTCCGCATGAACCCGGACGGCAGCGATCAGGTGCGGATGCTGCGCACCGATCGCAACGATTGGTTCCCGCATGTGTCGCCCGACGGCGCGCGGGTGGCGTTCATCTCCTACGGACAGGATGTTTCGCCCGGCGATCACCCGCCGGACAAGGATGTGGAGCTCTGGATCATGGACGCGGACGGAAGCAACGCGCGGGTGCTCCAAAAGCTCTTCGGCGGGCAGGGCACGATCAACGTCAATTCTTGGGCGCCGGATTCGCGGCGGATTGCCTATGTGCGGTATGAACGGGCGGATCGGGGGGACGAGCATGCGTGATCGGGAAATCCTGCGGAAGCTCGCAGGCGCGGTGGCGGAGATCGCGTCGCTCGATGTGCAGCGGGAAAACGCGGCGCTCTACCGCGCGCTCAATTCGCTTGCGCCCATCCGCCCGGTGGTTCTCATGGACGAATTGCCATGGAACCAGCTCGACGGGGACGGTGAATTGACCCCGCGCTGCGCGGACGAATTCCTGAGGTCGGTCGAGACGGAGCTGCTTCGCACGCTCTATAAATGGGGCAACTGCCGCTGCGATATGATCGTCGAGCCGTTTTACAGGCTGAACCGGGCGATTACTTATTCCAAGTTTTTCGGATTCGATGTCGTGGAGGACACGCTTTCGACGGGCGACGACACCAACCACATCATATCGCACCATTATAAGGATCAGATTCCGGATATGGCGGCGATTGAGAAGCTCCGCGTGGGCGACATCGCGGTGGACGACGAGCTGACCGAGCGGCGGCGCGCGGCGCTCGACGGCATCTTCGGGGATATCCTGCCGATTCGCGTCACGGGGCATGGGTATGCGGGATTTTTCCTGCCGTGGGACGATATTTCGCGGCTGCGCGGGGTGGAGCCGCTGCTCTATGATCTCTACGACGACCCGGATTTGATGCACGCGCTCATGCGGCGCTACACCGACCTTTCGCTCGCGCGGCTCAAGGCGCTGGAGGAGATGGGGCTGATCGACACCCCCGCGCCGACGGTGCATTGCACCGCGGGGCTGGCAGATGACATCCCCGCGCCCGAAGGCGCGCCGATGCGCGCGAACATCTGGGGCAGGGGCGCGGCGCAGATTTTTGCGACCGTTTCGCCCAAGATGCATGCGGAGTTTGAAATTGCATATGCGAAGGAGTTTTTCGCGGGCTTCCCGCTCGTGTACTACGGCTGCTGCGAGCCGCTGGACGACAAAATCGGGATCGTCGAGCAGATTCCGAACGTGCGCAAGCTCTCGATCACGCCGTGGGCGAATGTGCGCAAGGCGGCGGAGCGCATGGGCAAGCGGTATGTGTTGGCGCGAAAACCGAACCCCGCGGCGGTCGCCGTGCCGTCGCTCGATGCAGAGCAGGTGCGCCGCGAGATTTTGGGGACGCTCGATATCTGCCGCGAGACCGGCACGCCCTGCGAGTTCACATTAAAGGACATCAGCTCTGTCAGCTACAATCCGAAAAACCTGATCGACTGGGCGCGCATCGCCATGGAGACGGTGAAAAATTACTGATACATATCGCATGAAATCGCCCGCTTCCTGTCCGCTATGCGCGGACATGGGGCGGGCGAATTTGGTATCATCTGAAACACGGGGCGGGGGATTGATGCAAAATATGGCTGCAAAGCTGCGCAATGTGCAAAAATATGCAGCGCGCGGCGCGAAAAATTCTATATCGCTATTGTAAATGACGGGTTGTTGTGTTATAATCCTTCAAAGCATCACCGCCCTTTGCAGGCTCGCCTGTCGATATAGGGAATTTAATATGGAGGGAACACCATGAAGAAACTGCTTAGCATGCTTCTGGCGCTGGCGCTATTTGCCACGATGGGTCTCGCGTTTGCCGAGGACGAAGGCAACTGGAAGGTCGCCATCCTCACGGGCACCACCTCGCAGGGCGAGGAGGAGTACCGCGCGGCGCAGAACCTGATGGCGATGTATCCCGAGCACGTCGTGACCGATACATATCCCGACAACTTCTCCTCCGAGGTTGAGACGACGATCTCGAAATTGATCGCGCTTGCCTCCGATCCCGATGTGAAGGCGATCCTGTTTGTGCAGTCCGTACAGGGCGGCACCGCGGCGTTCACGCAGATCGTGGAAGACCTTGGCCGCGACGACATACTGCTCATCGCGGGCGTCCCCGGCGAGGACCCGGCGGACATCACCTCCGCCGCCGACTTCGTGATGGGCGTTGACGAGCACAACGTCGCCGTTCAGATCATCGATCAAGTCGCCGAGTGGGGCTGCGATGTGTTCATTCACTATTCGTTCGCGCGCCACCTCTCCTATGAGACGATCGTCGCAAGGTTGAACGTGTTCAAGGAGCTGTGCGAGGAGTACGGCATTGAGCTGGTTGAGCGCGACGCGCCCGACCCGACCGGCGAAGCGGGCGTGACCGGCGCGCAGCAGTTCATCCTCGAGGATGTGCCGCTGGT
>JBMNUA010000180.1:0-5083 GCA_050945995.1 Christensenellales bacterium | reverse complement strand
GCGGCAAAGTGCGCGCCTCGGGCTCCTCGTCCTCGCCCGCTTTGAACGCGCGCGCCGCCTTCGTCAGCGCGGGGTAGAGCGGATCGGATGCGCCCACATCGCGCCGCAGCCGCGCGATCTCCCTGCCGGAGAGCTGCGCGGAGAGCATGTCCTGCGCGCGCTCGGGCAGGTTGTGCGCCTCGTCCACGAGCAGCGCGCAGCTGTTCTTGCGCGCAAAAAAGCGCGAAAGCCGCACGCGCGGGTCGAACGCGTAATTGTAATCGCAGATGATCACATCCGCCGTCTCCGCAAGCCCCAGCGAAAGCTCGAACGGGCAAAGCATGTACTCCTCCGCCAGCGCGCGGATCGCGTGCTCGTCGAGCTTTTGCATGGAAAGCGCCTTCATAAGCGCCTGCCGATGGCGGTCGAAATACCCCTGCGCATACGGGCAATGGAAGCAGTCCAGATCGCCCGGGATGCACGCCTTCTCCTTGGCGGTGATGGTGACCGTGCGCGCGCACAGCCCCTTTTCGCGCATCAAATCGACGGCGGTTTCCGCGGCGCGCCTGCCGGTGGTGCGCGCGGTTAAATAGAAGATCGCGCTGACGCGCCCCTCGCCGGACGCCTTGAGCGCGCCGTAGAGCGCCGCGGCGGTTTTGCCGATGCCCGTGGGCGCTTCGATCATCACGCGCTTTCTGTCGCGCACGGCGATGTAGGCGTTCGCCGCCATCTGCCGCTGCCCATCGCGGTAGGTATCAAAGGGGAAGGGCAGCTGCATCACCGAGGGCTGGAATGTGCCGCGCCATACCTCGAGCGCGGCGAGCCAGTTTGCGTACTTCTCGGCGTACTCAAAAAACAGCCGCTCGAGCTCGCTTGCGGGATAGCTGCGCGTGAAGCGCACCTTCGTACCTGAGAGGTTGTAGTACACAAGCGCGACCTCCGCCGCGGGCGCGCCCTCGCGCCGGCAGAGGATCGCCGCGTAGATCTGCGCCTGCGCCCAATGGACGGGGTATTCGTCCTCGCGGATGCGCGCGGGGTCGCGCCCGGTGGTCTTGATCTCCTCGACGGCGGGGATCGCGCCCAGCCGCACCGCGTCCGCGCGCCCCTGTATGCGCAGCGTAACCCTCGCGATGGTGACCGCGCGCGCGAGCGGCATCTCCGCCCGCCAGGACGCGTCGAGCGCGCGTTGCAGCGTAATATGCCCCTCCATCCCCTCGCGCATGCGCTCCGCCGCCGCGAAATCAAGCAGCAGATCGCCGCCCTCGTGGGCAAATTCGGCGATCGCGCGCACGGAGATCGGGTATGTCATGAATCAGGCTCCCTTCTAAAGAACATGGCTTGACTTCGCGCGCCATGGGTGATAAATTATGTATGATCGGAGGTGAACGCCATGCGCGTCACATATTGGCGGCACAGCGGTTTTTCCGTCGAATTGGGCGATCTTACGCTGCTGTTTGATTACATCGGCGGTGGCTTTCAAAAGCCGGCGGGCGAAACCATCGCCTTCATCAGCCACGAACATGGCGACCATGTGTCCGAGGCGGTGTATGCGCTCGCGGACGAGGTGGTGCGCGGCATGACGGAGGGCGAGGCGCGCACGGTGCTGGGCGCACAGGTTACCGCCTACGGCTCGACCGACGAGGGCGTGAGCTTTCTTGTGCGCGCGGGCGGCAAATCGGTGTTCCACGCGGGGGATTTGAACTACTGGCATTGGCGGCACGAGTCCACGCCCGCGGAGATCGCCGACGCGCGCAGGGGGTACGAGCGCGTGCTTCACACCCTCGCGGGCGAACAGATCGACCTTGCGTTTTTCCCCGTAGACCCGCGGATGGGCGCGGGACATGCCGAGGGCGCGGAGATGTTTTTGCAAAAGATCGCACCTACGATACTCATCCCCATGCACTTCTGGGACGAACCGAGCGCCGCGCTCGATTTTGAAAAATCGCATCCGAACGTGCGCGCGCTTACGCGCCCGGGCGAGGCGATTGAACTTGATGAAGGAGGAAACCATCCATGCAGTTTTTGTTCAACCACACAAATTTAAACGTCACCGACCTCGACAAGAGCATCGCCTTTTACAAGGAAGCGCTCGGACTTGAGACCGTGCGCGTGATCGAGGGCGGGGACGGCGCGTTCCGGCTCGCGTTTTTGACAGACGGCGTGACGGGCTACCAGCTCGAGCTGACCTGGCTGAAAGACCATCCCCAGAAGTACGATCTGGGCGAGAACGAGACGCACATCTGCTTTCGCACCGAGGACATCGAGGCGGCGCGCAAAAAGCACGAGGAGATGGGCTGCGTTTGCTACGTCAACGACCAGATGGGGCTGTACTTCATCGAAGACCCGGACGGCTACTGGTTCGAGATCACGCCGGTTCGCTGACTTCATCTTATTATGATACCCCGCCGCAGCGCAAATTGCAAGGAGGTTTTCCGATGTATCCGCTCGTGATGTCGCCGCATTTCCGGCACGGAGCGCAGACGCCCTGGGGCGGCACGATGCTCCGCGACCTGTTTTTGAAGGATGCGCCCGAAGGGATCACGGGCGAATCGCTCGAGGTTTCCGCGCTTCCGAACATGCAGAGCGTGGTGTCAAACGGCGCGCACGCGGGAAAGACGCTGGACGCCATGGTTCGGCTGTGGGGCGCAGACCTCACGGGCGATATCGGCGGCGCGTTCCCGCTTCTCATCAAGCTGCTCGACGCGCGCGAGCTGCTCAGCGTGCAGGTGCACCCAGACGACGCATACGCGCAGGCAAACGAGGGCAAGCGCGGAAAGAGCGAGGCGTGGGTGGTGCTAAACTGCGAGCCGGGCGCGCGGATCGCCTACGGCGTAAACGCGGGGCGGCGAGGGCTGCGCGAGATCATGGACGCGGGCGAGATCGAGGATGCGCTCAACTGGGTGGACGTGCGCCCGGGCGATGTGTTTTACATCCCCGCCGGTACGGTGCACGCGCTGGGCGGCGGCATCCAATGCTACGAGGTGCAGCAGTCGAGCGATGTGACGTACCGTTTGTGGGATTGGGGGCGCGTCGGCGCGGACGGAAAGCCGCGCGATTTGCACATCGAGCAGGCGATCGCCGTCAGCCGCATGGGGGAGATACTGCCCAAATGCGGGGGCGCGACCGTGCTCTGCAAGGGCGGGAGCCGCACCTATTTCATCGCGGACGCGCATTTTGAACTGTCCCGGCTCAACATTTCGGGCGATATGCCCCTCGAGCCGGGGCGCATGCGCATGATCACCGCGCTCGGCGCGTCCCGCATCCGCTGGGCGGGCGGTGAGATCGAGCTTGCGCCGTTTACGACGGTGCTGATCCCCGCCGCGCTCGAAGATGTCGTGATCTCGGGCGAGTTGAAAGCGCTGCAATCCGCGCCGAGCGACCGCGCGCGGCTGCGCGAGGAGCTGGGTTACCGCGCGGCGGACGTCGCGGGGCTATTGTAGACGCACGTTAAGTTTCGGCGATTTACGATAAACCTATTTACTCCGTAGGTATGGCATGGTAGAATCGCTCCAATGCTTGAAACAAAGGAGGGCGAACCATGCACCATTCGATCGACAACCGCATGCGAATGTGCGCAAATCCGGATCAGCGAGGGATGCGCTGCATCGTTGCGCCCGTGCGCGGCGTGTGACGCGCACATTCGCCGATCCGGAGGAAATCGCCTCCGGATTTTTTATTTGAGACAAACGGGGAAGAAGGGAAGATGCGACATGGCAGAGAACAACTATCGCTTTGAAACATTGCAGGTGCACGCGGGGCAGGAGACGCCCGATCCGGCGACGGACGCGCGCGCGGTGCCGATCTACGCGACCACATCCTACGTCTTTCGCGATTCCGCGCAGGCAGCGGCGCGGTTCGCGCTGACCGAGGGCGGCAACATCTACACGCGGCTGATGAACCCGACCTCGTCCGTGTTTGAAGCGCGCATCGCCGCGCTCGAGGGCGGCGCGGGCGCGCTTGCAACCGCCTCCGGCTCGGCGGCGGTCACCTACGCGGTGCAGAACATCGCGCTCGCGGGCGACCACATCGTGTCCGCCCAAAGCGTCTACGGCGGCACATACAATCTGTTTGCCAACACCCTGCGTGAACAGGGGATAGAAACGACGTTCGTCGATCACACAGACCCCGAGAACTTCGCGCGCGCCATCCGCAAGAACACGAAATTGCTGTTCGCCGAAACGCTCGGCAACCCGAACTCCGATGTGATCGACATCGAAGCCGTCAGCGCCATCGCCCACGCGCACGGCATCCCCTTCGTGATCGACGCGACATTCTCCACGCCCTACCTCCTGCGCCCGATCGAGCACGGCGCGGACATCGTCGTCCACTCGGCGACGAAGTTCATCGGCGGGCACGGCACGGTGATGGGCGGCGTGATCGTTGACGGCGGCACATTCGATTGGGCGCAGAACGACAAGTTCCCCGGGCTTTCTCAGCCGAACCCGTCGTACCACGGCGTGGTGTTCACCGAGGCGGCGGGCAACCTCGCCTATATCATCAAAGCGCGCACCACGCTCATGCGCGATCAGGGCGCGACGATCTCGCCGTTTCACTCATTCCTTTTGCTCCAAGGGCTGGAGACGCTCTCGCTGCGCGTGGAGCGGCATGTCGAAAACGCGCTGAAGGTGGTCGAATTTTTGAAAAACCACCCGCAGGTGGCGCGCGTGAACCATCCCTCGCTCGAGACCGGCAGGCAGAAGGAATTGTACGACCGCTACTATCCCAATGGCGCGGCGTCGATCTTCACCTTTGAGATCGCGGGCGGCGCAGAGATGGCGCAGAAGTTCGCCGAATCGCTCCAACTGTTCTCGCTGCTTGCGAACGTGGCGGATGTCAAATCGCTCGTGATCCACCCCGCGTCCACGACGCACTCGCAGTTGAACGAGGCGGAGCTGCTCGAATGCGGCATCAAGCCCAGCACCATCCGGCTCTCCATCGGCACGGAGCACATCGACGACATCCTCGCGGATTTGGCGCAGGGGCTTGCCGCCGCCGCGCAGTAACCGCACAAAAAATCCCCCGCACGCGCGGGGGAAATTTTTTGAATCACCGGATCGTGAGGTAGAACTGCGCGCGCGTCGTTTCGATGTACGCGCCGACCCAA
>JBMNUA010000179.1:0-5119 GCA_050945995.1 Christensenellales bacterium | reverse complement strand
CTGCCCGGGGTAGATCTCCGGGGTGATCTCGGGCGAATAGCGGTCGTCCATAAAATATTCGGGCGCGCGGTAGCTGCGGCGGAACACCTCCGCCTCGCCCTCGCAATCGCACCGCAGGCAGCCGCCGGCGTGCTCAATGCGCGCGTTTTGCGCCTCGAACGAATGCGTCGCGCCCGGCAGCGCGAAATCATACCGCCGCGCCGCGGGGTCAAAGCCCGTGCCGCCCGCGCCAGAGAGCCGGGACGCGAGGTCGAACAGGTAGCGCGCGCACCAGGGCGCGTCCATGTAGTTGAGCGAGCCCATGGCGCTGGAGAGCGCGAACCCGTCGTTGATCGGGCGCAGCCATTTGTCGTAATCGATGCCCTCGAGCCCGCGCATCACCCCGAGGATGGTCGCGACGTTGCCGACATTGCAATCGGTATCCCAGCCGCACATGCAGCAGATGTTGAGCGTTGCGTCGAAATCGCCCGCGCCGTAGAGCATGGCGAGCGCCATCACGGCGGCGTTGGGGATGATGTGGCACGCGCCGGGATAGCGGTCGTAGCCCCAGTAATCGTACAGATATTGAAAGCACGCGCGCCAATCGTCCGGCTGTTCGCGGTGGAAGATGAGCACCGCGCGCACGGCGCGCGCGTACTCGCAGCCTTCGGGGATGAATTTGAGCGCGCCGTGCACGATTTTTTCGATGTCCTGCTCCTCATACGCCATGGCGATTGCCGCGGCGACGTACATGCCGCCGTACATCCCCTCGCCGTCATGGCTGACGGACGCGGCGCGCGCGGCGTAGGCAGCGGCGCGTGCGGGGTCGCCGGGGAACACAAGCCCCCAGGTGTCGATGAAGATCTGCCCGCCGATCTGCTCGGCGACGGCGGCGCCGTTTTGGGCGATCGACCCGGAGCGCGGCGCGGGGATGCCCGCGGCGAGGTTCAAAAACGCCGTGTGCTCGGTGGATACGCCGTAGCCGCCCCACCAGAACATGCCGTGCTCGTAGGGCGTGTAGTTGAGCCAGGTGCGCCCGATGTCCTCGGCGGTGGCGTCGAGCGAATAATCGTTGAGCGCGCGGATGAAGATCATCGGCCCGTTGGAATCATCGTCGGCTGCGAAGCGGGAGACATCCTCGATATACCCGTCGATCTCGCCGATTTCGCGCGCGATGCGCGCGTAAGTCCAGCCCTCGACGGGCGCGCCGAGCCGTATGCCCGCAAGTTTTGCGAGCCAGCCGGCGTAGCATTTGACGAGCCTTGCGTCCATGGTATCCCTCCGCATCCTATCATAAAACATGTGCCCTTAACATCACTGCCATTATAGTCTACAATTCGCAGAATTGCAACAGATGGCACTTTCAAAACGTTTCTGATTGTGGTATACTTTTGATTGTGAGGTGGATGCATACATGACAGAAGCGCGACGGAAAAAGCGCGTGCCGATTCCGCTGAAGACAGAAGGCGGACCGCCCTGGATCGCGATCATCGTGACCGCGATGTTTGGGCTATTCCCGGTTACGGCGATCCTCGGCTTTCTCAAGATTCGCGCGCTGTGGAAGAATAAGCGGCTCGATTCGTACCGCACCTATATGGGCGTGGTGGGCAATCGGGCGCACATCTCGCTCAACCGCATTGCAAAGACCGTGGGTCAGCCGCGCGACACGGTGCTGCGTGTGCTCGGCGAGATGATCGCAAACGGCTACTTGGGTCCGGACGCGTACATCGATTATTCGGTGGGCTACCTCATCCTCGAGCAGGGCGCGGGCGCGCCCGAGGAGGAGGAGGCGCGCGGGCGCGGCGCGTATAAGCCGCAGGATCTGCACATCGATTTGAGCGGGCTGCGCAATGTGGTGGACGAGTTCGCGCGCGGCATCAAAAAAGAGGTAAAGATCAACTTCACAAGCGCCGAGGCGGACGCGCCGAAGGGCGAGGCGCGCGCGCAGAAAGAGCCCGAGCCGCAGGAGGCGAAGGGCGAGAAGGAGTCCGACCACGAGGCGATACTGCGCAAGCTCAAGGCGCTCAACGACCAGATCCTCGACGAGGATGTGTCGCAGAAGATCGACCGCATCGCCGAGCTGACCGACGACATCTACGAATTCATCGCCCAGAACCCCGACCGCGCGGGGCAGGTGCGCACGTTCATGAACTACTATCTGCCCACGACGGTGAAACTGCTCACCTCCTACGGCATGCTTGAGCGGCAGAGCTACCAGGGCGAGAACATCGTCGCGGCGCGCAAGAACATCGAGGACATCCTCGCAACGCTCGTGTACGCGTTTGAAAAGCAGCTTGACAAGCTGTTCGCGGCGGAGGCGATCGACATCTCCAGCGACATCCAGGTGCTGGAGACGATGATCGCAAAGGACGGGCTGACGCGGCAGGCGATGCAGTTGAAATTATAATAAAATAAGCAAATGCGGCTTCCCTCTGATGGGGGAGGTCGTTTTTTTATAGACCTGAGCGCGCGGGCGCGGATTTTGTCATATTCGAGGGTGATTGTGAATATATATAGGAATATAGACATTTGTTTCAAACTTGTTACAGAATCATTGAAAAACATTGCAAAGCGATGTATAATACGGCTGATGATTCAAAAAGCGAGGTGCGCGGGGCGTGCGAAGGGCGATATTATTTGTGCTGATTGTGTGCGCGTGCGTCTGCGCGCCGCAGGTGAGCTTTACCGAGGACGCGCAGACGGTGCGGCTGGCGCGGGTGATCTATACGCTGGCGGGCGCGGACGGCTACGAGGCGAAGCTGGCAATCGGCACGGTGGTGATGAACCGCGTAGAGAGCCCGTGGTTTCCCGCCACCATCGAAGGCGTGCTCGAGGGGCAGCAGCAGTTCCCCTGCGGCAGCCGGTATGACGCGGATAGCCTGCGCGCAGCGCACGAGGTGCTCGCCGGGGCGCGCACGCTCGGGGAAGACGCGCTGTATTATCAGGCGAAGGACGCGAGCGCGAAATGGGGCGATGCGCACAAGTGCGCGGAGGTCGGGAATTTCGATTTCTACACCGAAAAAGGAAGGTAGCTTATATTTTAAACCACGGGGCGACTGTCCCGTGGTTTTTGTTTGCCAAAATCGGATGCCGGCAGGACGACTACTGCGGCGGGTCGAGTATGATCGCCGCGGGCAGCGAATGAAGATTCGCGCGGGTAATTTCGATCTCGCGCGCGCGGGGGTAGTGCGCGCCCGTCGCAGCGGCAAACGCCCGCTCATCCGAAATCGGGAAGTCCATCGCCGGCGTTTTGAAGTGCATGGCGACCGCCACGCGCGGTTTCGCGCGCGCGATCAGCGAAAGCGCGGTGGGGGTGTCGATGGTGTAATAGCCGCCGATGGGAAGGAGCATCACATCGGCATTTTCGAGCGCAGCGAACTGCGCATCGTCCGGCATGTGCCCGAGATCGCCCAGATGCGCGATTTTGAGCCCCTCCGCCTCGTACAAAAACAGCAAATTCGCGCCGCGCTTTGCGCCGCCCGCGTCGTCGTGGAACGAGGGCACGGCGGTGATGGTGATGTCGGAAAACGCAAACGTCCCGGCGCGGTTCAAGCGCGTAAAATCGCCGCCGACGGACGCGTTGTAGTTGTGATCCATGTGCGCATGGCTGTTGGTGACGATGTCCGCCTGCGCGGTGCAGAGCGGGTAGCCGACCTTCTCGTCGAACGGATCGGCGATCACGCGCGGTCCGCCCGCAAAATCCATCTCGAAACAGGAATGCCCGTGCCAAATCAGTTTCATTTTCCAAGCCTCCTTCTGATCTCCGCCGCGATCCGCGCAGCCGTGTGAAGCCCCGCGCCGCCGCCCGCGCGCATGGCGACCGCCGCCGCCTGGCGTATGCGCCTGTCGTATGCTATCAGCCCCGCAGCATCCGGCGCTTCGAGGAGTTTTACGCCGGAGATGAGAAGCGCGAGCATCGCGTCGTCCGCGGGCGCGCCGCGAAAGCGCGCGAGTTCCTCTGAAAGCGCGTCCGGCTCGAACGCGCAGTCCGTAAAGAGCGCGGGTTCGGGATAGAGCTTGGCGATTTGCCCCTCGATCCGCGCATGAAAGCCGTCCGGCGCGCGCCACGCCCCAAACCGCGGCGCGTCGGTCACATACAGCGCGCCGCCCCGGTCGCGCCGAAGGAATGCCCCCGCTGGGAGCGACGCCATCACCCGTTCGCGCAGATTCAAGATTGCACCTCCGAGATCATCTTCATCGCACAAGAGGAATGCCCTCGCCCGCGTAGGTTCAAAATCGCACCGCTGAGATCGTCTCCATCGCGCCGATGGAACATACACGTTCGAGCAGATTCAAGATTGCACCTCCGAGATCATCTACATCGCGCCAATGGAATTCCCTCGCCCCGCAGATTCAAGATTGTACCTCCGAGATCATCTTCATCGCGCCGGAGGAACGTATACGTTCGCGCAGATTCAAGATTACACCTCCGAGATCATCTACATCGCGCCGGAGGAATTCCCTCACCCGCGAAATTGCGAAATCTCAAAACAGCACCTCCGCGATCATCTTCATCGCGCCGGAGGAACGCACCTGCCCACGCAAATTCAAGATTGCACCTCCGAGATCATCTACATCGCGGCGGAGGAACGCACCTGCCCACGCAGATTCAAGATTGCACCTCCGAGATCATCTTCATCGCATCAGAGGAACATCCCCGCCCGCGCGCCCTCAAAACAGCACCTCCGCGATCATCTCAACCAAATCCGTCGCGAGCATACTATGTTCGCCAAACTCCTCCTGCGCGACCTCGCCCGCAAGCCCGTGCAGCTCGCACGCCATATACGCCGCATCGCCCGGCGCGAACCCCTGCGCGATGAGCGCGCCCGCGATGCCCGTCAGCGCGTCGCCGCTGCCGCCCTTCGCCATCCCCGCGCAGCCCGCCGCGCTGATCAACAGCGCGCGGTCGGTGCAGACGACGCTGGACGCGCCCTTGAGGATCGCGGATGCGCCGAGCGCGTGAAGGGCGCGCGCGTCGGAGATCGGGTCGGTCAATTCGCGCCCGAGCAGCCGCCGCGCCTCGCCTGGATGCGGGGTGATCACATGGCGGTCGCCGAGCATCGCCATCAACTCCGGCGCGCGGGCGAGGATGTTCAGCGCGTCCGCGTCGAACACCGCGGGCAAATCACTTGCGAGCACC
>JBMNUA010000178.1:0-5127 GCA_050945995.1 Christensenellales bacterium | reverse complement strand
GCGCGATCTGCTTCTTAAACTCCACGGCGATCCCTCGCTCACCGCGGACGACAAATTCCACCTGCGCGTGAACCACGCGGTCTGCCAATGGCGATTGGGTAACCTTGATAAGGCAATTGACTCCATGCGCCAGGCGCTTTCGCACGCAAAGACGGGGCTTGCGCTCAACGTCGGCTGCTCAATGCTCATCGAAAAGGCGCGCGAAACAGGCGATTTTGAGGAGGCTGCGAAGATGTGCCGCGAATCGCTCGATTACGACGAGGACGACATCGCGGCGATCTGCAACGCGGGCTGGATGCACCTATGGATGTATGAGATGGATGGCGATCGCCAACAGCGCGACGATGCCCAGCGATATTTCAAGCGCGCAAACGCCAAGAATCCGAACCATCCCGCCGCGCTCGCGGGGCTTTCGCTCATCGAAAAGGCGGACGGGAATATGGAAGCCGCGCGCGCCCACATCGATCGCGCGCTCGAAGCGCGCTTTCCCGCAACCTGCATCGTGTCGCGCGCATACGCCGAGCGCATTTCAAGCGAGTTGGGCGCATAGCAAAAACAGACTTTGGTACATTAATAACAGACTTTGGTCTTTTAAACCAAAGTCTGTTATTCTTCGCACCATTCATATCGGCATGGTGATCTGTTCGCCCGCGCGCGCATCGAATGTGCCCCGCATGTGCGCCGCGATGCTTTTCATATCGCACATCAGCGCGCGCTGATCCGCCACTTCACGCAGCGCCGTCCACAATTCCACGCTGCGCGGCGACGGGCAATGGTAATCGCCGCCGTATGCATCCACATACCGCCGCCGCAGCGCGGGCGGCAGATGGGCAAGGAAGTGCTCGCGCTGCCCGCTGCGCATCGTCAAGCCAAAATCCCCGCCGGGGTACACCCATTTCGCGCCCGCGTCCGCCGCCGCGCGGGCGATCCGCCGCACATTCTCGGGATCGTCGTTGATAAACGGCAAGATCGGCATGAGCAGCACCCCGCAATCGATCCCCGCCCGCGCGAGCGCTTCCAGCGCGCGAAACCGCACCGACGGCGGGCAGATGTTTTGCTCGATCGCGCGGCTCGCAGCATCGTCAAAGGTGGTGATGGTGATGCTCACACACGCCGCGGTCGCCTCCGAAATCGCCGAAATTCGATCGATGTCGCGCGTCACAAGGCTCGATTTCGTGTCGATCGCCACGCCGAACCCGTATCGGTGGATGAGCGCAAGCGCGCGCCGCGTGAGCCGAAGCCGCGCCTCGAGCGGATTGTACGGATCGCTCATCGATCCGGTGATCACAATCCCCTTTTTTCGCTTTGATTTCAAATCGCGTTCGACGATGCGTGCGGCGTCCGCCTTCACGCGCACGGTGTCGAAATCGTCGATCTGATAGCATTCGCTGCGGCTGTCACAATAGATGCAGCCGTGACTGCATCCCCGGTATAAATTCATCGTATAATTCGACCCGAACCAACCGCAATCGCTCCATGCGGAGACGATGGTCTTCGCGTCGATCTCCGGAACGCCCATGCGCACCCCCTATGCGTACCCGTAGATGCCGCGCACGCTGACTTCCCCGCTGTTTAACGTCTCCCGCTCGCCGCTCGGCAGGCGCACGATCAGCCCGAACGCATCGTCAATGTCCTCCGCGAAGCCGCGCACCTCCGCGCCGTCTCGCTCATAGCGCACCTCGCGCCCGATTGTCACGCAATCGCGGCGGTACGGCGCGACATACGCCCGCGGATCGCCCGGCCAAGCGTCCCACAGTTCATCGAGCCTGCGGATCATCTCGGCGGCAAGCGCGGCGCGGCGCACCTTGACGCCCGTCTCGGCGGCAATTGACGTGGCGGACTCGCGCAGCTCCGGCGGAAAATCGGCTTGCGCCCCGTGTACATTCACGCCGATCCCCGTCACGATGTACGAAATACACCCGGATTCGCCCTCCACCGACATCTCCGTCAATATTCCGCAGATTTTTTTGCCGCCAATCAACAGATCATTCACCCATTTGATGCCGGGTCGAACGCCCGCAACCGCTTCGATCGCATCCGAAACCGCGACAGCGACCATCGCGGTGATGTGCGCGACGGGCGCGGCGCTGCCTTCGGGGCGCAGCAGCATGGAGAGGTAGATGCCCCGTCCCCCCGGCGATAAAAAACTGCGCCCGAGCCGCCCCTTGCCGCGCGTCTGCGCGTCCGCGATGGCGATCAGCCCGTCGGGCGCGCCCTCCTGCGCCCGCATTTTCAGATAATTGTTCGTGGAATCCACCGTATCGAGGCACTCGATGCGCGCAAGCCGCGCCGGCGGCAGATGGGCGAGCAGCTCCCCCGCGCTGATATGATCCGGCGCGGATACGAGCAGATACCCCCGATTCGTGGCGGAAGAAATCTCATACCCGTCCCGCCGGAGCGATTGCACCGCGGCGTTCACCGCCGCGCGGCTCAGCCCGAGCGTGCGGCTGATCTCCTCGCCGGAGAGATATTCGTGCGCATTGCGCAATATCGCGACCACGCGATCCTTCGTCAATTCAACCACCTCTCCCCCATTATACCGCATGCGAAACGCGATTGTAAAGAAGATAAACTGGCATATTGACAATAGGCCTGCCGCGTGGTATTCTGATTGTAAATCATATCGAACCGGAGGTTTACAATCACGCCATGAACATACGCGACATCGCACGCATCTCCCTGTTTGTCTCGCTCATCGCCATCTGCTCGTGGATCTCCATCCCCGCCGCCGTGCCGTTCACGTTGCAAACCTTTGCGGTGTTCCTCGCGGTCGGCGTGCTCGGCGCAAAGCGCGGCGCCATCGCGGTTTTCACCTACATCCTCCTCGGCGCAATCGGCGTTCCCGTGTTTTCCCAGTTCAACGCCGGCATCGGCTACCTGCTCGGCAGCACGGGCGGTTATATCATCGGCTTTCTCGCCTCCGCCGCGGTCATCCCCATCGTGCGACGCGCGCTGGGCGGCGGCACGGTCGCGCTGTATCTCGCCATGGTCGCGGGACTTATGGTGCTGTACGCGTTTGGAACGGCGTGGTTCATGTTCGTGTATGCGCGCGCAAACGGGGCGATCACGCTGATGGCGGCGCTCTCCTGGTGCGTGATCCCATTTATCATCCCAGATCTATTAAAGCTCGCGCTCGCCGCCGCGCTCACCAAGCGGCTCAAGGCGATCATACGGCTGTAAGCGATGTGCTGCGCATAAAAAATCACGCCCGATGCGAGCGCTATGTACAGCCCCCGCTGTACGCGGGGACCCGGGAGTTACCCGTTGGTCGATTGGTTCAAAAGTGGAAAATTAGCAATCCCTCTCCAGCGCATCCAGCTGCTTTTGCGTAAGTTTGACCGATTCCTCCGTGCGGGCGAGCCGCTCGGACAGATCGTTGATCTGCTTTTGTTGCATTCGCATTTCCACGCGGATGTCGTCCACGCCGCCGCGCACGCTCTCAAGCGTCGCCTCCATCCGCGTCAGCTGCGCCGCGCTGTGCGCCGTGTCGCGGTCGTCCGTCCTGCGCGAACCTTTGATCGCCATCCGCAGCGCGAGCATCGCCGTCACCGCGCTGATCGCTGAAATTATCAATCCAATGTTCACCATACGCATCGCCTCATCCGCTTTGATCATCCATCCGTCTCACCCAGTTCCGCGCCCTTCGCCTCGATCAGCTTCGCGCGCGTCTTTGGCCCGACAATCCCGTCCCATTCGCGCACATCCTTCGGGAACACCAGCGTTTGGAAGCGCAGCGTAGCGGCCTCCGTGTCCTTCCCGAAGATGCCGTCGATGCCGTACTTCCCGCAGGAGAATCCCGCGTCCGTCAGCTCCCATTGCACCCATCTTACGCCGTCGCCGCGCGCGCCGCGCGCGATGTTGCGCGCCGGCATCGGATGGGGGTTCTCGGGCGCTTCGTCCTCCTTCGCCTGCGTCTTGCCTTCAAGCGCAGCCCAGGTCGCGGCGTCGCATTCCCCCGTCGCGTCCATGCCTGCGTCCTTCTGAAATTTCTGGAGCGCGGCTTTCGTCTCCGCCCCGAAGATGCCGTCCGCGCCATATTTCTCAAGCGGATAATCCAGTTCGATCAAGAGTAGCTGCATGCGGCTGACGGACGCGCCGCGCGCGCCGAATGCGAGCTTCGGATACTCCGCATCGTGGTAAATCCAGCGGATCGCCATAAAATATCGTTTGTCCGCGCTCGCCCGCGATTTGCAGTACGCCCGCAGCGCGCGCTTTTTAGGTCCCGTCCCGCTGCCGTGCCCGTGGATCGTATCTTTACCCGTGTACATCTCCACATGCCCCACGTCCATCACATGGTAGCGGTTGCCCTTGAAATACAACAGATCGCCCGGGAGCAGCTTGCTCTCGTCGGGATAATCGCCGTTTGTCTGATCTACGATCATACCGCTTGCGCGGTTCAAGATCTGATGATGCGTGTTGCGCCCGATGTCGATGCCGGAAGCCGCGCGAATCGCCGCCCGGCACGCGCTGGAGCAATCCGACCACCCCTTCTGGGAGGTATTGCCCACTGCGTTATCGGGCTTTCCAAAAAAATACTTCCGGTCGCCGCCGTTGGTGTACGCGTTGAGCCCCTTGCGCCCCGTCATATATCGAACTGCCAGATTCCGCATTTCATCCGCAGTCATTTCATTCATCCTTTCAAACTATACGCCATGCCCCGCGGGCGATGGCCATTCGCACCCATATTTACTATGCGAATGCCGCTATCCGAGGTTCATGCATGGGATCATCAGCGCGAAAGGGATGGTATATAGATTGCAATCTCATCAAATCTACACGGATAAAAAGCAATACCGAGGTTCATGAGAACCCCGGTATTGTTCCAACCCGGCATCCTACCGCCGATCGCCCCGCCATTTGCGAACCGCCTCGGTCATGGCGATATAACCCTCCGCCGGCACATAATCCGGGATGGAATTGCCCGATCCGAATGCGATGCCGCCGCGGTTCGGCATGGCGGACACGCGGTCGAGGCAGTCGAACACATAGCGCTCGATGGATTGCGCGTCCTGTTGGCAGATGACGTTCATATCGATGCCGCCGAAGTTCCCGATCCTATGCCCGAACCGCTCCACCCAAACGGCGAAGTGCGCGATGTTGTCCTCGTTGGAGTGCTTCGCGTCGATG
>JBMNUA010000177.1:0-5130 GCA_050945995.1 Christensenellales bacterium | reverse complement strand
CGAAATTCTATCTTTACAGATCGAGCGCGCGGAGATCACGCATGCGCGCGCCGATGCGGATGCCGCGGCGCAGATCGCCTCCCTCGAAGCCGCATACGAAGCCGCGCGCACCGCGGACGAGGAACAGCCGCTCTACGCGAGCATCTCGGGCGTGGTGGATTCGGTCGTCAACCTCGAGCCCGGCGCAGCCATCGACGCGTCGCGCGCCATCGTCACGCTTTATAACCCGGAAAAGGTGCTCATCCGCGCGGAGAACGCGTCGGGCGCGCTCCAATACGGCATGGCAGTCGATGTGCGGCTCACGGGCTACGCAGGTCAATCGACAACCACGGGCGTGGTGGTCGCGGCGGATAATGTGCTGCCGGGCGAGGCGCGCAGCGGATACGCGTACATCGCCTACGAAGCGCCCGCGCGCGGGGATTTCCATTCCGCAACCGTCACCGCCGTGACGATGCGCGCCGAAGACGCGCTCATCGCCCCCATGCGCGCCATATCGCTGCGCGACGGGCTGTGCACCGTCACGATCCTCGACGCGGACGGCACGCTGCGCACGCGCCACGTCGTAAAAGCGATGGACGACGGCGCGCAGGCGTGGCTATGGATGGGCGTACATGAGGGCGACAAGCTGATCACGAAATGAGGATGCGGAATTGCTGAAATTTGTCTTGCGGAAAATGCTCAACAAGGCATGGATGATATTGAGCCTGTTGATCGGCAATGTGCTGCTCATCAGCATCGCCATGTCAAACCCCATGTACACAAGCGCCGTGACCCAAAACCTGCTCACCCGCATGCTCGCGGATGCGCATGTGCAAACAGGCGTCTACCCCGCCGTCGCGACCATGGAGGGCGCGCGCGCCAAGTCGCGCGGCGATTCCGCCGACGCGGTCGAATATGAAACCGCGCAAGCGGACATCCGCGCACTGCCCGGGCGGCTGAACACCCCCGCGCTCCACGAAATCGCATTTCATTCTGTCGAGGATGTGACGGGCATCCCGCTCATCAACCGCAGCGACGAGGGCGCGAACGTAAAACTCACGCTGTCTACCATGACGGGACTGTCCGAGCAGGCGGAGATCATTGCCGGCGGCGCATATTCCGCAGAGCCCGATGCAAATGGCGTGTACGATGTGCTCGTCGGGCGCACGGCGTTCATCCGAAAAAACCTGGTGTTGGGCGAGGAGATACGCTATCCATACGTCCAAGCGCCGGACGGAAACCCGCTGACCTTGCGCATCGCGGGGGTGTTTGCCTCCACAGACGACATCTATTGGGTCGATCCCGAAAGCGCGTACCCCACGCAGGTGTTTCTCGATCCCGCGCTGTTTGAGCAGCTGTTTTTCGGCGAGCAATCACAAGCGTTCGCCGTAAAAACGCTTTGGACGACGCTGTTTGACATCAAGGGCATGCGCGCGGAGGATGTGCCTGGTGCGATTGATGCCATTTCCGAATTGAACGCGCGCTACAACCGCGTCTACATCCGCCGCTTCAACACCGGGTTTGAAACGCTCCTGCGCGCGTATCAGACCGAGGCGAATCAGGCGTCCGCGACGCTCAAGGTGCTCGAAGCGCCCGTGTTCGCGCTGCTCATCGCATTCATGCTCATGGTGTCGCGGCAAATTCTTGAAATCGAAAAAAACGAAATCGCCGTGCTCAAATCGCGCGGCGCGTCGAGCGCGCAGGTGCTGGGCGTGTACATCCTCCAGAGCTTACTTATCGCCGCGCTCGCGTTTGCGATCAGCCTGCCCGTGAGCGCCTTCCTCTGCCGGGCGATCGGCTCCGCGCGCGCGTTTCTCGTGTTCGACGCCCGCGCGGCGCTCGCCATCCGCTACACCCCGGCGGCGTTCCTGTTCGGCATCGCCGCCGCGCTCGCCGGCATCCTCACCATGGCGCTGCCCGCCGTTTCCTACGCGCGGCTCACCATCGTCGATTCCAAGCGCGCCGTGCGCGCGCGCAGCCAGACGCCGTGGTGGCAGCGCTACGGACTGGATTTCATCCTCCTTGGCGTATCGCTCTACGGACTCTACGCTTTCAACAACCAAAAACCGCTGCTCGCGGCGCGCGTGGCGGAGGGCGCGGCGCTCGATCCGCTCATCTACATCGCCTCCTCGCTGTTCGCGGTCGGCGCGTCGCTCGTCGCGGTGCGCGTCATACCGCTGCTCGCACAGGCGGTATTCGCGTGGACGAAAAACAGTCTGCGCCCGTCGATGTACGCATCGTTCATGCAAATCCTGCGTGCGCGGCGCAACCAGACGTTCATGATGACCTTCCTCATGCTCACCATCGCCATCGGCATCTTAAACGCCGACACCGCCTGCACCGTCAACAACGCCGAGATCGACCAATTGCGCTACGACCTGGGCGCGGACATCGTGCTCAAGGAGGCGTGGACGCGCGCAAACGGCGAGTATACCGAAACCGACGCGGCGCGCTACGAGCAGATTCCCGGCGTTACGTCGATGGCGAAGGTGTTGCGCGACGATCAGGCATCCGCAAGCGCGGGCAAGGCGACGCTGAGCGGGGTCACCCTGTTCGGCATCGACACGAAGGCGTTTGGCGAAACCGCATATATGAAAGACGGACTGCTCGATCCGCACTTCTTTCACTACTTAAACGAAATGTCGCAGACGCCGAACCATTGCCTCGTCTCCGAGAACTTCCGCGAGAGCCTCGGCATGGACATCGGGGACAGCATCCAGGTCAAAACCGCCGACAGCGCGTATATGAACCTCTCGATCGCGGGCTTTGTCCCCTACTTCCCCACCTACAACCCGACTGCCTACCGCGTGCAGGAGGACGGCGTCGCGCGGCTGACCGACCGCTACCTCGTCGTCGCAAATTACGGCTACCTCGAATCGGCATGGGGCACGCAGCCCTACGAAATCTGGCTCAAATCGCCGATCTCGGCGGACGCGGTATACGATTTCGCCAACGCCGGCGGCGCGCGCTACTGGGCGTTTCGGGATGTATACACGCAGCTCGACGCGCTCAAAAATGCGCCCGCGATACAAGGCACAAACGGCATCCTCACGCTCAGCTTCATCGTGGGGCTGATGCTCTGCGCCGCGGGCTTTCTCATCTTCTGGACGCTCTCCATCGAATCGCGCAGCCTGCAATTCGGCATCTACCGCGCGATGGGCATGTCGGTGGGCGAGATCGTCGCGATGCTGATCAACGAACACATCTGGCAATCAGCGCTGCCGATCCTCTGCGGCGCGGGCATCGGCTGGCTCGTCAGCACGCTGTACATTCCGCTGATACAGATCGCGTATTCGTCCGCGGACGCATCGCTGCCCCTTGCCGTGACGCGCGATGTGCTCGATCACGCGCGGCTCTACATCATCATTGCGCTGGTGCTGCTCCTCTGCATATGCGTGCTCGTTGCGCGCATCCGCAGACTGAAGGTGGCGCAGGCGCTCAAGCTCGGGGAGGATTGATATGTTGATTGCAAAAGACATCACGCGCGCGTTCCCCGTGAAGGGCGATGCGGATTTCTACGCGCTCAAGGGCGTGAACGTGCGTGCGGAGAAGGGAAAGCTGACCGTGCTCGTGGGGAAATCCGGCTCGGGGAAAACGACGCTTTTAAACATCCTCGGCGCGCTCGATGCGCCGACGGCGGGCGAGGTGCGCTTGGACGGCGCGGACATCGCATCCGCGAGCGAAGCGGCGCGCGGCAGAATCCGGCGCGAGAAGATGGGCTATGTGTTCCAATCGGTGGCGCTCATCCCCATCATGACGGCGGAGGAAAATGTGATGTTCGCGCTCCGGCTCGCGGGCAGGACGGATCAAGCGCGCGAGCGCGCTGGCGAGTGCCTGCGCATGGTGGGGCTTTCGCAGCGGGCGAGCCACATGCCGCAGGAGCTGTCCGGCGGCGAGCAACAGCGCGTCGCCATCGCCCGCGCGATCGCGCACCAGCCGGCGATCCTGTTCGCCGACGAGCCGACGGCGGAGCTCGACACGAACACCGCGCTGCAGGTGGCGCGCATCTTTCGCGAGCTCGTTGACCGCGAGGGCGCGACGGTCGTGATGACGACGCACGACCGGGAGCTTGCGACGATTGGCGATTGCATCTATACGCTGGAGGACGGTGAGATCATTGCATGAAACGGATTTGGCGCGCCCCGAATACATCATCGAATGCGAGAACCTCGTTAAAATCTATAAGACGAAGGACATCGAGGTGCTCGCGCTGCAGGGGCTGGAATTGACCGTGGAGCACGGCGAGATGACCGCGATCATCGGAAACTCCGGCTCGGGCAAGTCCACGTTTTTGAACATGATCGGCGGGCTCGACCGCCCGAACGCCGGGCGGCTGTACGTTGACGGCAAAAACCTGTTTAAAATGACGGAGCGGGAGCTTGTCGCCTACAAGCGCGAGACCGTGGGCTTTGTCTGGCAGAACAACGCGCGCAATCTGCTGCCCTGGCTGCCGGCGTGGCAGAATGTGCAGACGCCCATGCTCTTTTTGAGCGGGCAGGAGCGCAAGGCGCGCGCGATGGAATTATTGGACCTCGTGGGACTTCGGCGCAAGGCGCATTCGCGGCTGTCGGAGCTCTCCGGCGGGGAGCAGCAACGCGTCGCCATCGCCATTGCGCTTGCGAACAACCCGCGGCTCTTGCTCGCGGACGAGCCGACCGGCTCGGTCGATACGAAAACAGCAGGATATATATTCGATATCTTCCGCCGGCTGAACAGCGAAAACGGGCTTTCGATCCTCATCGTGACCCACGACCGCGCGCTCTCCAAGCGCGTGAGCCGCGTCGTCGCCATCCGCGACGGAAAGACCGCTTCCGAGATGATCCTCCCGCGCGATCTGCGCGCGCGCATCGGCGAGACGGGCGGATTTGCAGGTGAGGAGACAGAAGAAACCGATGCCCAGCAGGAGGAGTTCGCCGTGCTCGACCGCGCGGGGCGCGTACAGATTTCACGCGCGCTGCTCGATCAGGCGGGCGTTTCCGGCAGGCGCGTGCGGATGCGCGCGGAGGACGAGCGGATCATCATCGAGCGAGAATAAGCAGGCTTTCGCTTATAAACGAATCGCCGCTTCGCATAAATGAAGTGACCCCAAAAAGTTAGACAAAGATTTTGAGTTAAGCGGCCTGCAGGGCTTGTTGTCTGTGAATAGCAGGT
>JBMNUA010000176.1:0-5165 GCA_050945995.1 Christensenellales bacterium | reverse complement strand
CTCGATCTGTAAAGATAGAATTTCGGCAGCCGTCTCGTCCGTCTCCGCTTCGAGCAATGCGCGCAGTTCGGCAATCCACGCCTCATGCGCGTTTGTTTCGTATGCGGCATCCTCCACCGCCGTTCGCCAAGCGATCTCCGCCTGCTTGATAGCGGTTGCGCTCACGGGCAGCACATAGCTTGCCAATAGATCGCCCGGTTCTACCGCGTCGCCGACTGCGACATACACATTTCCCAACCGCGCGCCATGCGCCTGCGCGGCGACCGTCTGGGTTTCAAGCCGGAGGATCGCGCCGTTGACGACAGCGGTTCGCTTGAAGCTGCCGCGCGTCACCGCGGATGTGGCGTAGCGAACGCCCACCGCGCCGGCGGCGGGCAGCAGCAGCATCAAAAGCATGGCGCACGCGGCGCGGATGTTGTTACGGCGCGACATACACAACCTCCCCTTCCGCAAGCCCGGATACGATTTCGACCTCGGTCGATGTCAACAGTCCCGTCTGCACCTCGCGGCGCGCACGCGCCTCGCCGTCCATGACGTAGACATACGCCTGCCCGCCGTCCGAGAACAGCGCGTTGCGCGGCAGCTTGAGCGCGTGCGCCTGCTGCGCGGTCGTAAGGTAGATTGCCGCGGTCTGCCCGGCCTCGAGCCCGCCTGCATCCGCGATGACATAGGTGTTTAAGTAGCTGCCGCCCTTTAGTACCGCGCGCGCATACTCGTCCTCATCGACGGGTTCGGGCGAAATTTCATATCGCGCGCCTTCGATCAGCGCGTACCAATCGACCGCTTGATCGAAGGCGGACGCGGCGATGTAGTTGGATTGCAGGATCAACTCCGCGTCGTTTGTGACCACGCATACACCGTCATACGCGCCGACCGTCTGCCCGGCAAACGCGCCGAGATTTGCGACGCGCCCGTCGAAAGGGGCGGCGAGTTCCGTGTTCTCAAGCTGCGCGCGGAGGGCGGCGCGCTCCGCTTCGATGGCGGAGATTTGCTCCCGGCGCGCGGTCTGCGCGTTTTCATGGGCGAGTTCGCGCAGCTGCATGTCCGTCTGCATGTCAAAGATCGCAAGATCATCGGAGAGCTTTGATATTTCAAGCGCGCCGATCGCCTGATCGATCTCGTAAAGCGCATCCTCGTAGGCGGAGGTCTCCTCGAGTTGCGCGCGCTGCGCGTCGAGGGCGGCGATGGCGGACTCCACGGCGGACACGTCCATGCGCACCACGACATCGCCCGCGCGCACGGATTGCCCAAGCGTCACGGGGATGCTGCCGATGCGGCAATCTGTGGTGAAATAGAGCATCTCATGCCGGGGCGCGACGACGGCTTCGTAGACGACGACATCCGTCATCTCTCCATACGCGGCGATTGCCGTATCCGTCTTCGCGCCGATGGGGGTGAGGAGCGCGGGCGCAACCGCCGCCGGTTCTTTGCAGCCGGCGAGCAGCGCTACGAGCGCCGCGAGCGCGAGCATCATCATCTTCTTCATATCATCACTCCGTCAATACAACACGACGGTTTCGCCCTCGGAAAGACCGTCCAATATCTCGCAGCTATGTGCGGTCACGAGCCCCAGCGTCACCGGGCGCGCATACTTGAGCCCGTTTTCGTCCAGCGCGTAGACGCAGGTTTCGCCGCCGATCTCCGCCACCGCGCCGATGGGGACTTGAAGCGCATCCTCGCGCGTATCGACCGTCACCGAAAACCGCCCCGCCGAGCCGTCCTTGAGATTCACGCTCGGCACGAGCGGCGCGAAATATACCTTCGTTCGCGTGCTCGATTCGTTCGCGGGCGCATCTTCGATGCCGAGCGCGTCCGCGGTGGTGCGCTGGATCGCGTATTCCGCGCCGTCAATCTGCACGGCAAATGTTTCGCCGAAGGGCAGCGCGCCTGGATGCTCCACCGTTGCGGAGAACGCGCAGGATTCCAGGTCGGTTACCTCCACGACCGTGCGCCCTTTCACGGACAGCTCGCCGGGCTGCGCGTCGCGCACGAATGTGACCGTGCCGTCAAATGCTGCGCAAATCACGCGCCCGGCGCGCTGCGCGTCGAGCTCCGACAGGCGCACATGAATCAGCTCCGTCTCGTCCTCGGCGGCGCGGATTGCAACCTCATATTCCCGCCTGCGCGCATCATCCGCCGCCTGCGCGCCCGCCATCTCCGCGCGCTGCGCAAGCCGCGCGTCCAATAGATGGAGAAGCGCGGCGTTGCGCTCGCGCTCGCGCGCCAAAGCGTCGATCCGCGCCAGACAATCGTCGTATTCCGCGTCGAGCTGCGCGGATTCCAGCGTCGCGAGCACATCGCCCGCCTGCACCTGATCGCCCACCGCAACGGAAAAATTCTCATAATATACGCCCGATACCCCGAACCCATACGCCGCTTCCCGTGCGGCGAAGTAGGTCACGCGCACGGATTCCGTGAGCGAAAGCGCCCCGCGCCGCGCGGTCGCAAGCCCGTACTCCGCGCGCTGCGCTTCGCGCACCACGGCGATGGCGTTCGTGCGCGCGCCTTGGTTTGTGCCCGCGCCGCAGCCGGCGAGCGAAAGGGCGAGCGCGGAAGCCGCGAGAATCGACACGCATTTTTTACCCGATTTCAATGGCAAGCCCCCCGAAAAATTCATACAGCGAACAGTATACCAAAAATCATGCCATTTGTACATGATTTCTATGAATCATATGACAAAATTGATGCTATAATGGGGGAAAGGGAGGAATGAACATGGAGTATTCCGATTTGAAATATCTCTCGGTCGATCTGCCCGAGGACATCCGCAGGCTAAAGGACATCGGCGACTTTGAGCGCATGAACCGCGTGATCGATCTGCGCCTGAAATCCAATGTCCCCGAGCCGATGAAAAAGCGGCTCGAACTGGAGCGCGCGATGTCGGCGCTGCTGCCGGGCGCGTATCCGTTTTCGCGCGCGGAGGCGATCCAAATCCTGGACGGGGCGATCCGCGAGTTTCAACCCGAGGAGCTCGACCATCTGCGCGATCTGGACGCCGCGGACTGGGTGTTCATCGACGGCGAGGAGCGGTATCGGCGCAATTTTTTGAGCAACCTCATCAAGACGCGCCCGGACATCGCCGCGCGGGTGAAGGATGTTGCGCGGCTCGATTATGCGCGGAGGAACATCGCGATGCTCGACGAGGCGATTGAAAAAATGCAGGAAAGGGGCGAGCTGGCGTACCGGTATCGCGTGCGCGCGTTGGTGCAGGTAAAACCCGAATCGGTCAGACCGGGGAAGGCGCTGCGCGTGCACATCCCTGTGCCGATCGAGGGCGCGCAGATGGAGGATGTGCAGATTCATTCCTGCTCGCACGCGCCCGCCAAAATCGCCGCGCCGGATTATCCGCAGCGCACCGTGTGCTTCGAGGGCGTGTATGCGCCGGACACGGTGTTTCAGGTGGAATATTTTTACACAAACCGCATGCGCTATGTCGCGCCCGACCCCGCGAACGTGTTGCGCGCGCAGCCGCGCTTTTATCTGGAGGAATTGCCGCCGCACATCCGCTTCACGCCGTATCTGCGCGATCTGGCGGCGCGCATCGTGGGGCGCGAGGAAAATCCGCTCGAAAAAGCGCGGCTGATCTACGATTATCTGACGCGCGTGCCGACCTACTCGTTCATGCCGCCCTATTTCACCGTCGCGGATTTGACGGGCTTCATGGCGACGCGGATGAAGGGCGATTGCGGCGTGTTCGCGTTGTTATTCATCACCCTGTGCCGCATCTCGGGCGTGCCCGCGCGCTGGCAATCCGGGCTGTACACCACGCCGATTGAGATCGGGATGCACGATTGGGCGCAGTTCTACGTCGCACCCTACGGCTGGCTGTATGCGGACGCATCCTTTGGCAACAGCGCGCGCCGAAACGGCGCGGAACATCGGCGCGCATTCTACTTCGGCAACCTCGACCCCTTCCGCATGGTGGCGGCGAGCGAATTCCAGCACGAGTTCGATCCGCCGCGCAAATACATGCGCTACGATCCGTATGACAACCAGGACGGCGAGGCGGAGTACGAGGATATGCCGCTCTCGAACGGCGAGCTATTGACCGAGCAAGTGATGCTCGAATTGCGGGAGTTGTAGCATGCGCCAAACGATATTGCGCGCGGGGGAGGGCGGATACGCGGAGTACCGCATCCCGGGGATCATCGCAACGCCCGAGGGACTTCTGCTTTGCTGCGAGGCGCGCGCGCATACGGGCAGCGATTGGGGCAAGATCGATGTGTTGGTGCTGCGCGAGGATGGGCAACGGTATGTGTTTTCCGAGGGCATGCGCACCGTGAACAATCCGACCTTGATCGCGGACGGCGCGCGCACGCATTTAATCTACCATGTGGATTATGCGCGCGCGTACCACCGCGTGAGCATGGATTATGGCAAAAGCTGGTCTGCGCCGATGGAGATCACGGACGCGTACCGCGCATTTCCATACACATGGAATGTGTGCGCGACAGGTCCGGGGCACGGGATACGGCTCGCGTCCGAGCGGCTCATCGCGCCCGTCTGGCTGGCGATGGGCAGAACGCTGCCCGGCGCGGGGTATCGCGTGGAGCATTTTCCGTCCGTCGCGGGCGCGCTGTATTCCGACGATGGGGGAGTCAACTGGCGCGCGGGTGCGCTCATGCCGGGGCTTTCCGATGGGAATGAGACGACCTGCGCGCAGCTGAGCGACGGAAGGCTTTTGTTCAACATCCGCCACAGGGGGGAAGTGCGGCGGCGCGTGCTCGCGATCTCGACGGATGAGGGCGCGAGCATTTCGGAGATTCAATATGAAGATGCGCTGCCCGATCCCATGTGCTTTGGCGCGATGGTGCGCGTGGGCGAGGATGTGTATTTCATAAACTGCGACGATGAACGCGCGCGTGTGAATTTGACTTTGAAACGGCTCGATGCTGGCGGTTGGACGCGCGTTTCGCAGATTGATGCGATCGGCGGGTATGCGGATTTGGCGTTCGACGGGAAGGAACTGATCGCATTTTACGAGCGGGGCGTGAATGGAAAGATCGAGGAACTCGCGCTCGCGCGGATCGGCATCAGCCAAATCGAGTAGGAGGGTAGTCATTAGTTGGCTACCCGACCTCTCCCACCACCGTGCGTACCGTTCGGTACACGGCGGTTCCAAAGTTCACACAAGTTTCAGGTAATAGTCAGTCATGGTTATAAAG
>JBMNUA010000175.1:0-5274 GCA_050945995.1 Christensenellales bacterium | reverse complement strand
TGAGAATCGACAATACCATATTGGATCAATTGGATCGGCTGCGGGAAAAGGGCTACATCACCCCGGCATACGACGTGCGGGCGATGCGCGCGCGCACGCAGGAGCGCCCGCAATGGGCGCACTTCGGTCCGGGCAACATCTTCCGCGCGCACATCGCGCGCGTGCATCAGGAGATTTTGAATGAAAATCTCTATGACACGGGGATCATCGCGTTCGCGGGCGGCGGCTCGGAGACGGTCGATCGCGCATACCGCCCGTTTGACAACCTGTGTGTCAGCGTGTCGCTCAAGGCGGCGGGCGGCATGGACAAGCATCTCGTCGCATCCGTCGCAGAGGCGCACGCGCTCACGGGCGCGGGGCTTGCGCGCGCCATCCGGGTGTTTGAAGCGCCGACGCTTCAAATGGCGACGTTCACCATCACCGAAAAGGGCTACGCGCCCCTGTCCTACGCGCAGGATTTGGGTCGCCCGCTCGAGGAAGCGCAGTCGCTGCTCGGTCAGGTGACGTACCTGCTAAAGCGGCGGTTGGCGGCGGGCGGCGGCGGGATCGCGCTGGTGAGCCTGGACAACTGCTCGCAAAACGGCGATCAATTGAAGCGGGCGATCCTCGAAATCGCGCGCGCCGCGGGCGAGGACGCGCTCTGCGCCTACATCGAATCGAAACTCTCGTTCCCGTGGACGATGATCGACAAAATCACCCCGCGCCCTGACGCGCGCGTGCAGAAGATGCTCGAAGACGACGGCTTATCCGGCATCGCGCCCGCCGTCACCCCGCGCGGCACGCACATCGCGCCGTTTGTGAACGCCGAGGAGAAGGAGTACCTCGTGATCGAGGACGATTTCCCCGCCGGGCGTCCGCCGCTCGAGCGCGCGGGCGTGTACTTCACCGCGCGCCAGACGGTTTCGGACGTGGAGCGCATGAAGGTGACCGTGTGCCTGAACCCGCTGCACACCGCGCTTGCGGTGTTCGGCTGCCTGCTTGATTACGACGCGATCTGGAAGGAGACGCACGACCCGCAGCTTCACCGGCTGATTTGCAAAATCGGCTACGACGAGGGGCTGCCCGTCGCGCCGAACCCGGGCATCTTCTCGCCCCGCCAATTCCTCGACGAGGTGATCGGCGACCGGCTGCCCAACCCCTATCTCCCCGACACGCCCCAGCGCATCGCGACGGACACCTCGCAGAAGGTGCCGATCCGCTTCGGCGAGACGATCAAGGCGCATATGGCATTGGGCAGCGCGGGGACGCTTGTGGGCATACCGCTCGCGCTCGCGGGCTGGCTGCGCTACTTGGACGGAACGGACGACGCGGGCATGCCGATGGCGATTGCGGACGACCCGCGCGCCGCGGAGATCGCGTCCCGCACGGCAGAGGACGTGCTCGCCGACCCCGCGGTGTTCGGCGCCGATCTCAAGGCGGCGGGCTTGTATGAAAAAACGCTCGGCTACCTTGCGCGGATGCGCGCGGGCGAAGGCGCGGTGCGCGCGACGCTAACAGAGGTACTCGGCGGGTAATTGACAACCTTGCGTGGCTCTGGTATACTGGTGAGCAAACAAACTCGGAGGTAGAAATACACCTCATGTGTACTTGGTTCATTCGGATACGCTAAATGGGTGTGCCGTTCGGGCCCGCGCGCGGGCTTCTTCGGCGCACCGATTTGTGATCTTGAATGAATCATATGAGGTGTGTTTTTTATGTCCCGCATGGCTTCGCGCGTCGCGCGATATTCCGTTTCCCAAAACTTTCTCACAAGCGGCGCGCTCATCCGCAGATTGATCCGTCGCGCAGGCATACAAAATAACGATGATGTGATCGAGATCGGCGCGGGCAAGGGTCACATCACGCGCGCGCTCGCCGCCGCCAGCCGCAGCGTGCGCGCCTATGAGATCGATCCAAAGCTGATCGCGCGATTGCAAGCATCCTTTGACGGCGCGTCGAACGTCGCCATCGTGGGCGGCGATTTCCTGCACGCGAAATTGCCCGCGCGCGGCGCGTACAAGGTGTTTTCCAACATCCCGTTTTCGATCACGACCGCGATTATCAAAAAACTCACGAACGCAATAAACCCGCCGGCGGAGGCGTGGCTGGTGATGGAGCGGGGCGCGGCGATGCGGCTGATGGGGCTGCCGCGCGAATCGCAGTTGTCGCTCTCGGTCAAGCCGTATTTTTCGATCAGCATCGCCCACCGCTTCGCGCGCGCTGATTTCCACCCCATGCCCGCGGTGGACGCGGTGCTCGTGCGCATGACGCGGCGCGCGCAGCCCGACATCGCGCCGTGCGAGCGCGGGGCATACGCCGCCTTCATCGAAAAAAGCCTTTCGCGCGGGCTGAAACACGCGCTCACCGCCCCGCAGATTCGCGCCGCGCTGCGCGCGGAGGGCTTGGGCGAATCCGGCGAGATGCGGTATGTGCAATGGCTCTGCCTGTTTCGATGCAGCCGCCGATTGGGCGGACATCGACAAAAAACATAACTTGACGCGCGGATGCAAAGGTGATACAATATCACTTGGCTGAATTGCCGACTGTGCCGTAGACAGCGAGTGCTCCGCATAAAACCGCAAGGTTGCTCGCCGAGGCGCATGGGACGATGCATTGCACCCCCCTGCGCCCTGTTGCGCAGGGGTTTTATTCTGCCGTCAGTTCGGACGGGAATGCGAGGTGTTTGATAAATGTCCAAAAATCAAGAGCTGAAACGGGTCGTCGTAGCCGACATCAAGGACAAGTTCTCGCGCGCGAAGTGCGCGGTGCTGGTTGACTACCGCGGTCTGACCGTCGCTGAGGATACCGCGCTGCGCAACGAGTTTCGCAACGCCGGATGCGAGTACGAGGTTCTCAAAAACACGATGATCAATCTCGCCGTGGAGGAGATGGGTTATGCGGAGGGAATGCGCCCCCATTTGAAGGGACCCACCGCCGTCGCCTTCTCCTACGAGGATATGGTCGCCCCCGCGAAGGTCGTCAAAACCTTCATCGACAAATCGAAGAAGCTGACGATCAAGTGCGGCGTGCTCGACGGGGACTTTCTCGACGACGCGGGCGTGGTCGCGCTGGCGGCGCTGCCCTCCCGTGAGGTGCTCATCGCCAAGATCATGGGCAGCATGATGTCCGCGGTCTCCAAGTTCGTCTATCTCGTCGAGGCAATCCGCAAGCAGAAGGCCGGCGAGGAGTAACCCAAAAATTTGACAATCCACATCATATGGAGGTACGATCATGAATCGCGAAGAGATCATTTCCGCAATTGAATCCATGACGATCCTTGAGCTGGCCGATCTTGTCAAGGAGATGGAAGAGAAGTTTGGCGTTTCCGCCGCCGCGCCCGTCGCCGCAGCAGGCCCCGCCGCCGCAGCCGCGCCCGCCGAGGAGGAGAAGACCGAGTTCGACGTGATCCTCAAAGAGGTTGGCTCCGAGAAGATCAAGGTCATCAAGGCCGTGCGCGAAGTCGTCGCGGGTCTGGGACTCAAGGAAGCCAAGGAGCTCGTGGACAGCGCGCCCAAGGCGCTCAAGGAAGCCGTCAGCAAGGAAGCCGCCGAGGAGATCAAGGCGAAGTTTGCCGAGATCGGCGCAACGATCGAGATCAGCTAATTCAATCTCACCTATGCCCGCGAAAACACGCGGGCATTTTTGTATGCACGCCGCGCGCCCCTCTCCCATAATTTGAATCATCGGGCAATGAAACTTTCAAATTAACGAAAAATATCATTGCGCAGGCTCGTTTCCGCGATTATACTGAAGGAAACCAAATCCAATGCTTCAAATGGAGGGGAGGGCGCGCCATGTCATACATCGAACAATTGCTTGAAAACCTGCGCGCAAAGGATCCGCATCAGACCGAGTTTTTACACGCCGCCGCGGAGGTTCTCGAGGCGATCGCACCTGCGCTCGATCGCCACCCCGAGTACGAGCGCTGGGGGCTGATCGAGCGGCTGATCGAGCCGGAGCGCATCGTGCAGTTCCGCGTGCCGTGGATCGACGACACCGGGCGCGTGCGCGTCAACCGCGGCTTTCGCGTGCAGTACAACTCCGCCATCGGCCCGTACAAGGGCGGGTTGCGGCTGCATCCCACGGTCAACCTCTCCATTGTCAAGGCGCTCGCGTTCGAGCAGACGTTCAAAAACAGCCTGACCGGGCTTGCGATGGGCGGCGGCAAGGGCGGCAGCGACTTTGACCCGAAGGGGAAATCCGACGCCGAGGTGATGGCGTTTTGCCAGAGCTATATGACGGAGTTATACCGCCACATCGGCGCGGACATCGACGTGCCCGCGGGCGACATCGGCGTGGGCGCGCGCGAGATCGGCTATCTCTACGGGCAATACAAGCGCATCACCGGGCAGTTCACCGGCGTTTTCACCGGCAAGGGGCTCGCCTACGGCGGCTCTTTGATCCGCACGCAGGCGACGGGCTACGGGCTTGTCTACTTCGCCTGCGAAGCGCTCGCCATGCGCGGCGAGGGCATCGAGGGGAAGACCGCCGTCGTCTCCGGCTCGGGCAACGTGGCGATCTACGCCTGCGAGAAGGCGCAGGCGCTCGGCGCGCGCGTGGTGGCGATGAGCGATTCGAGCGGCTGGGTCTACGACCGCGCGGGCATCGACTTTGCGCTGATGCGCACCATCAAGGAGGAGCGGCGCGGGCGCATCGCCGAATATGCCCAGGCGCGCCCGAGCGCCGAATACCATGCAGGCGCGGGCTTATGGACCGTCCCCTGCGATATCGCGCTGCCCTGCGCCACGCAAAACGAGATCGCGCTTGCCGACGCAAAGACGCTCGTCAAAAACGGCGTGATGCTCGTCGCCGAGGGCGCGAACATGCCCGCCACGCGCGAGGCCGCCGATTGCTTCATCGAAAGCGGCGTGATCTTCGCGCCCGGCAAGGCGGCGAACGCGGGCGGCGTCGCGACATCGGGGCTGGAGATGAGCCAGAACGCCCAGCGACTGCGTTGGTCGGCGGAGCAGGTGGATGAGCACCTCAAGCGCATCATGGCGCGCATCCACGCGGACGCGTATGAAACCTCGGTCGAGTACGTGCGCCCGGGCAACTACGTCGTGGGCGCGAACATCGCGGGCTTTCGCAAGGTCGCGGAGGCGATGCTCGCGCAGGGCGTCGTATAAAAAATCGGATCGGGTACAAAAAAATGCCGCTTCTTGCGGCATTCAGCCTGAAGACAAAGCCCATTCAAGCGGTCGCCTGAACGGGCTTTATGCAATTCCAGGGAAACAAAATGGGATTGAACCAACGAACAGAGGATAAAAAAGGTCGCCTTGCGGACCACATCGCCAG
>JBMNUA010000174.1:0-5296 GCA_050945995.1 Christensenellales bacterium | reverse complement strand
CAGCTCCCTTTAAACGAATCCATCGCAACGATTACTTTCAAGCGCTTTCACCCTTTGATTTATGATGTTTCTCCGGCATCGTAGATGGTATCTCCGGCGACCTTCTCGTAGAACTTCGCAAGCGCACTGTGGTCTGCCTGCCCCATGCCCGCGGCGCGCAGGTTCTGCATCATCTCCATCACCAGGGCGGTCAGCGGGATCGGCGCGCCCTTGAGGTGCGCGGTTTTCACCACATTTTGCAAATCTTTGATATGCAGATCGATACGAAAGCCCGGATTTATGTTATTTTCGATCATCATCTTGCCCTTCGCGTTCAAAACCGTGCTGCCCGCCAGCCCGCCGCTGATCGCCTGCAATACCGTCGCCGGATCGACGCCCGCGCGCTTGGCGAGCATGAACGCCTCGGCGACCGCCGCGATATTCACCGCGACGATGATCTGGTTTGAAAGCTTCGTCGTGTTTCCCGCGCCGACCGCGCCGCACAACACGATGTCCTTGCCCATCAGCTCGAGCACGGGCTTGCACGCTTCAAAGACCGCCTCGTCGCCGCCGCACATAATAGAAACCGTGCCGTCAATCGCCTTCGGCTCGCCGCCGCTCACCGGCGCTTCGAGCACCTTCACGCCCTTTTCGGCACATGCCGCAGCGATCTCCTGCGAAGCCGCCGGCGTGATGGAGCTCATATCGATCCATGTCGAACCCGGGGAAGCGGTTTCGAGTATGCCATTTTCGCCGAGCACCGCTTCTTTCACATGCGGGGAGTTCGGCAGCATCGTGATGATCAGCTCCGCCCCCCGCGCCGCCTCCGCCGCGCTTGCCGCGCCGCGCGCGCCCTGCGCAACGAGCGCGTCGATGCTCTCCTGGCGGATGTCATATACCGTGAGCGCATGTCCGCCCTTCATGAGATTGATCGCCATCGGGCGTCCCATGATCCCAAGTCCTACAAATCCAATGTTCATCAATTATGCTCCCTTCTTATATTTCGTCTGCGCGCACGCAGCGCACAAAATGGCGCGGCGCGATTTCGCGCAGCGTCTGCGGTTCGGCGCATTGCGGGGCTGCATACACGCAGCGCGGCGCAAAACGGCAGCCGGGTTTCGGGTTGATGGGGTTTGCGACCTCGCCCTGTAACAGCGCGCGCTCGCGGTTGCGGTTGGACAAATCGGGGGTCGGGATTGCAGAGAGCAGCGCCTTCGTATAGGGATGCGCCTGCACCCGAAACAGCTCCTCGCGCGGCGCGTATTCCACCACCTGCCCGAGGTACATCACCGCGATGGAATTGCTGATGTGGCGCACCACGCACAGATCGTGCGTGATGAACATGTAGGCAAGGCGTTTAGAATCCTGCAAGTCCATCAAGAGGTTCAATATCTGCGCTTGAATCGACACGTCGAGCGCGGAGACCGGCTCGTCGCAGACGATGAACTTGGGATCGACCGCGAGCGCGCGCGCAAGCCCCACCCGCTGGCGGCGACCGCCGTCCAGCTCGTGCGGGTAGATGTTCATGTAGCGCGCCGGCAGCCCGCAGACCTCCATAATCTCCTCGACCTTTTGTTTGATGTTCTCCTTGCCCGTCACGTTTTTCAAAACGCGCATGGGTTCGGCGATGAGATCGCTGATCGACAAGCGCGGGTTCAGCGATGAAAACGGGTCTTGGAAGATCATCTGCATTTCCTGGCGCACAGGCTTCATCCGCCGCTTGCTGTAATCGAGGATGTTTTTCCCCTCGTATAGCACCTCTCCCGCGGTCGGCTCGAGCAATCGCAAAATCGCCCTGCCCAACGTGGATTTTCCGCAGCCGGACTCCCCGACGACACCCAGCGTTTCGCCGTTTCGTATGACGATGTTCACATCGTCCACCGCATGAAGCAGCCCGCGCGTGGTATGAAAGTATTTTTTCAAACCTCTTGTTTCGAGCAGCGCATTTTCCATATTCACGCGCCCTCCCTTTTCTCAAACAGGAAGCACTTGATGCTGTGCGTCCCGTCGGTATACAATGGCGGCACCTCTCGGTGACAGCGCTCCATCGCGTGCGGACAGCGATCCGCGAACTTGCAGCCTTTGGGCAGGTTCGTGGGGTCCGCCATCGTCCCCGGGATCGGCGTCAAGCGATCGACATCGCCCGTGATCGTCGGGATCGAATTGAAAAGCCCGACGGTGTACGGATGGTTCTTCTTGCGCGAGAACACATCCTCGACCGAGCCGTGCTCGATGATCTCCCCCGCATAGATGATCGCAACATTTTCGCAAAATTCGGCGACGACGCCCAGATCATGGGTGATCAGCACCATCGCGGAGTTGAATTTCTCCTTGAGCTGTTTCATCAACACCAATATCTGCGCCTGTATCGTCACATCGAGCGCGGTCGTCGGTTCGTCCGCGAGCAGCAGCTCCGGCTCGGCGACGAGCGCCATCGCGATGCCGATGCGCTGCTTCATACCGCCGGAGAATTGGTGCGGGAACTCCCCCTTGCGCTGCTTGGGGATGCCGACCATCTCCATGATATCGTCCACCTGCTGTTCGCGCTCGCGGTGCCCCATCTCGGGATAGTGCAGCTCCAGCACCTCGCTGATCTGGCTGCCGACGGTCAAAATTGGGTTGAGCGCCGTCATGGGATCTTGGAAGATCATCGACACCTTCGCGCCGCGCATCGCGAGCAGCTCGCGCTTGGACGCTTTGAGCACGTCCATGCCGTCGTAATGGATCGATCCCTTCGTGACCTTGCCCACGCGATCGGGCAGCAATTGCAATAGGCTCAGCGCAAGCGTCGTCTTGCCCGCACCCGTTTCGCCGACGATGCCGAGCGATTCGCCCCGATGGATCACAAGATCGATGCCGTTGAGCGCGCAGACATCCTCGGTGTCGGTTTGGTATTCGACATATAAGTCCTTGATTTCGACCAAGATGTTGTTCATATCCCCCGCTCCTTCCGTCATGATTTCGTCCTCGGGTCGAGCGCGTCGCGCAAGCCGTCGCCGATGAAGTTCATGGAAATGACGGACAGGCAGATGAACATCCCCGGAACAAGACCGAGATAGGGGTAGTAGCGAATGTTCGCGCGGTTCTCAGAGAGGATCGTGCCCCACTCCGGCGTGGGCGAGGCGATGCCGATGCCCAGAAAGCCCAAGGACGCGATCGAAAGGATCGTGCCGCCGAGCCCGAGCGTCGCCGAGACGATCACAGGGCCGATGCCGTTGGGGAGGATGTGTTTGAGCAGTATCCGCGCGGTGGATGTGCCGCAGCATTTCGCCGCCTCGATATACTCCTGGTTGCGCAATGTCAATATCGAAGCGCGCGTCGTGCGCGCATAGCGGGGGATGCCTGCGACGGAGAGCGCGATCAGCATCTTAAACGTGCCTTGCCCGAGCGCAGCGACGATCGCCATCGCCATCAGCATGTTGGGCACGGCCATCAATACATCGCAGCCGCGCATGATGACGTTGTCTACCTTTCCGCCGACATACCCCGCGACGCTCCCCAGCGCGACGCCCACAACCAAACTCATGCCCACCGAAACCAGTCCTGCGAACAGCGAGATTTGCCCGCCGTAGATGATGCGCGTAAACAAATCGCGCCCGAGCTGGTCTGTGCCGAGCAGATAGGTCATTGTCGTGCCGTCGCTGTTTGTCACCTTAGAGAGCGGCGGCATAAACCGGTGCGTCAGCGTCTGCTGATACACGCGCTCATAGGGCAGCCACAAGGACGCCGAGAGGCAGACGATCGCCAGTATGACGATGATCGTCACGCCGAGCACCGCGAGCTTGTTCTTTCTGAACCGATAGAAGATCATCCCCCATTGGGACTTGCCCTCGAGGTTGACCTTTTTCCTGCGTTTGTTTCTCATGCTCATCTGGTTCACTCCTTTGCACGCTCAGCGATCGCCGATCTTCACGCGCGGGTCAATCACGCCGTACAGAAGATCCACCAGCAGGTTTACGCAGCCGATGAACACGGCGATGACGAACAATATGCCCATGACGACCGGTACATCGCGAATCTTGACGGCGTTGATCATCAAGGAAGCGACGCCCGGGATCGAAAACACGCTCTCTGTCACGATCGCGCCGGAGATTAGCCCCGCAAACGACATGCCAAGACCGGTGACCACGGGCAGCATGCCGTTGCGCATCACATGATGCATGATCACGCGCCGCTGCGTACAGCCCTTCGAGCGCGCGGTGCGCACATAATCCTGCTTGATGACATCGAGCATGGAGCTGCGCGTGAGGCGAACCTGCCCCGCAAGCTGCGCCGCCGCGAGCGTGAAGGCGGGCAATATGAAGTGCATCCAGCTGTCCGCGCCCGTCGCGGGCAACCATTTGAGTTTGAGCGCAAAATAGATTTGCGTCATCAGCCCGAACCAGAACGCGGGCAGCGAGGAAAACAGCATCGCGATCACAAGCGTCATATAATCAAGCCCGCTGTACTGCTTCACCGCCGTCACCACGCCCAGCGCGATGCCGATGATCGAGGATATCGCCATGGCGAAGATGCCGAGCTTTAACGTGTTCGGCAGGCGTCCCGCGAACTCACCCAGCACATCATACCCGTTGTACCAGGACGAGCCAAAATCGCCGTGTAAAATGCCCCAAATGTATTTCCCGTAGCGCAGAATCAGCGGGTCATTCAAACCCAGCTCCTCTCGCTTTTCCAATATCATCTCCGGGGTCGCCTCCGCGCCGAGGATGAGCTGCGCGGGGTCGCCCGGCGCAAATGACAGTATGACGAATATGAAAAACGTCACGCCGAGCACGACAGGCACCAGCAGCAGCAGCCGTTTGAGGATGTATTTGAGCACGCGAACCCCCCTTCCCAATCGTGTTTCGTATCAAAATGGTTGGGGCTGACGAACCCAGGATATGAGCCGCCAACCCCAAGTCGATTCGATGATGCGCTTATCTGTGAACAGAGGTTATTGCGCCCATGCCCAGTCGTTGATGTAGTAGACGCCGACCAGCGGACCGGGTTCGATGTTTTGCACATCGCGGTTGTAGGCGACGACATTCAGCCCATAGACGAGCGGCACGTTCACGCAGTAATCGTAGCAGAGCTGCACGGATTCTGTGTAGATCTCAATGCGCTTCTCGGTGTCCGGCTCGGCGCGCCCCGCCCAGGTGAGCTCGGTGATGCGCGTTCTAAACTCCTCGGGATAGCCGTTGTCGAAGTTCCTGGTGCTGACATCCTCGTTATAAACGTAGAGCATCATATCCGCGTCCATCAGAGAGGACGAGCCGGAGCGCAGCGCCATGGAATAATCGCCGGAGGTGCCCGTGTAATCGTTGTATGTCGCGGCGTC
>JBMNUA010000173.1:0-5396 GCA_050945995.1 Christensenellales bacterium | reverse complement strand
AACCTCGTCGCGTGGATCGCCGGCAACGCCGTCGGGCTGATGGCAGGCTGCGCGCGCGAGCGTCCGCTTTCCAAAATCGCGGAGACGCTCGCCATGATCGTCTACCCCGTGCCGTACTTCATACTCGCGCTCATCGTGCAGATCGCGTTCGCCTACCTGCTCGGGCTGTTCCCCATCACAAGCGAGATCATGACCGGCAGGGGCGCGGCGGTGTTTGTCCGCACGCTGCTGCGCTCGAGCGCGCTGCCTGCGCTTACGATGATTTTGGGCGCGCTCGGCTGGTGGACGATCAGCATGTCGTCGCTCTCGGGCGCGGCGCTCGGCGAGGACTACGCCCAATTCGCGCGCCTGCGCGGCATGAGCGCGCGCACCGTCGCGCGCAGATACATCGCGCCCAACTGCATGCTGCCGCAGCTGACCGCGCTTGCGATACAGCTCGGCAGCGCGTTTGGCGGCTCGATCATGACCGAGATGGTGTTTCAATACCCCGGCGTGGGCTTTCTCATGCAGCGCGCCGCGATGAACAACGACTATCAACTGCTCTACGGCGCGTCGATCATCGCGATCATCACCATCGCGATCACCGCGACCACGGTCGAGCTCGCCTACCCGCTGATCGACCCGCGCGTGCGGCTTACCTAGGGCAATACCGCATAAAAAAACGCCCGATCGCCGGGCGTTCATGCTGTTTAAATTGTAACCTCCATGCCGTCGTATGCGGGGATGAACTCGCCCGCCAACTGCCGCTCGAGCTCCGCCTGCGTCGGGTTGAGCGTGCGCGCCAGATGCGTTAAAAACACCGGCGCGCCTTCCTTGAGCACCGGCGGGATCGCGCCCTGCGCAGAGGATTTCCCGAACATCGGGCGGCGCATCGTCTGCACCATGATCCGCAGCATCTCGATGGAGTTGTGCTCGAAGATGCGGTAATCGCCGGGGTATCCCTCGCCGATGGTCGCGTCAAATACGACCGCGTCGAGCGATTCGTCCTTCAGCGCGTTCCACTCCTCGTACAACAGCCACGCGCCGTCCAGCGCGTAAAATAGCGTTTTTCCGCCCTTTTTGATGATGTAATGCACCGTCTGCTCGCCGGGATGCCCGGGCGTGTGGTTCGAGGGCAGGGGCGTGATGGCAAACCCCGCCGCCTCAAAGGGCGCAAACGTCTCAAAGGGGCATACCGTAACGCCCGGCACGTCGATCGTGCCCGCCCAGCCGGCGTGCGCGTGCACCCGCACGGGCGCGAGCCGCTCGAGCAGGCGCGCGTCGAAGTGGTCGCGATGGGAGTGGGTGTATAGGATGTCGGTGATGGCGTCCGGATCAGAAATCCGCTCGAGCGCGCGCATCGTGCCGTCGATGAGCAGCGCGCTGTCCAGCCGCGTGGACGTGTACGCCCGAAATTCGCCGTCCACGGGTTCTACCCAGTCCGCCGCTCCGGTTCCCAGAAACGTCAATCGCATGGTATCAATCCCTCCGTCTGCCGGGCGCAACGCGCCCGTGCTCCGTCTTTAAATCGCGTTAATTATTATATCACGCGCGCGCTTATCGCGCAAACCCAGATTGCCATGAAACCAAATTTGTGCTATAATTCATACAAACACGACGGAGGCATATATTCGATGATCAAAGTTGTGCTGTTGATCATACTCCTGCTCGCGCTGCGCGCATGGAAGCCCGCGCGCGCCGCGCATGCGTCGCATATGGATGCGGCGATGTACGCGCGCCCGGAACGCTGGGTTTATTCCCTCGAGGAATTGCCGCGCGTGCGCTTTGACATCCCCTACGCGGGCGAGCATTCCACGCACGAGCAGATCCTGCACATCGCATACCCCGACGCGGGCGAAGGTCCGTTCCCCTTGGCGATTTTCATCCACGGGGGCGGCTGGTCGCGCAACAATTCCTCCGGTCATCAAATCCTATACACGGGCAACGCGTGCCTGGACGCGCGCGCGCGCGGATACGCCGTCGCGTTTGTCGATTATCGGCTCGATCTGCCGCAGGTGATGCCCCATCAGCTCTACGATGTCAAATCGGCGATCCGCTTTCTGAAGGCGAACGCCGCGCAGTACGCGCTGCGCGCGGATGAGTTTGTATTGATCGGCGATTCCGCCGGCGCGCATCTGGCGAACCTCGCCGCGCTCACCGCGGATCAGGCGGAGTTCGAGGAGCCGAACCGCGCCCACCCGCAGCTTTCGTGCGATGTGCGCGCGGTCGTAAGCTGGCATGCCATCAACGATTTTTCAAGCGATATGTCCGAATTGCTCGGCTGGTTCTATGGGCTTGATTCTGCGCAGCTCACCGTCGAGGACATCGAGCGGCTCTCGCGCAGATGCAGCCCCGTTCACAATGTGCGCCCCGGAAACGCGCCGCCGTTTTACCTGCAGCACGGGCTCATCGACAGCGAAACGCCCTATACGCAAAGCTGCGATCTCTATAACGCGCTTGTGATGAAAGCGCCCCACCCCCTCCATAAGCTCGAGCTGTTCCCGGGCATGGAGCACGCCGTGATGTGGTTTTTCTCCCATGAGAATATGAAAAACATCCTCGATTGGATGGATCGGGTGCTCGGGCGGTAGGGGATCACCATCTATGATTCAATGATGTTCGTCCCAACCGCATGTCCGCATATCACAATCCGCGAACCCATACGGATTCGCGGATTGTTTATTTTTCTTCATTCGGTGATCCAGCCTTTCCATACGGCGCGCCGTCGCAAACCCCTATGAGGAGACGCGCATCACAGCCGCGATGCAGCGCGTCGTGCCCGTGTAACATCGGCAACCATTCGGCGATCCAGTCTTTCCATATAGTGCGCTGCCGCAAACCGAAATGGTGATATGCGCATCAAAGCCGTGACACAGCGCATCGTGCCCGTATAACATCGGCTACCATTCGGCGATCCAATCTTTCCATACGGCACGCCGCCACAAACCGACATGGCGATATGCGTACCACAGCTGCGATGCAGCGCGTCGTGCCCGTATAACATCGGCAACCATTCGGCGATCCAGCCTTTCCATGCGGAGCGCCGCCGCAAACCGCCATGGCGATACGCGTACCACAGCCGCATATTCGCAAAAGCCGCGAACCCATACGGATTCGCGGCTTTCCATCTGTCCTACTTGCCCTTGTGCGACCAAGCGATCCCGAAGCGCCAAGCAGCGCGTCAACACATCCCCCGCGCCCTACAACGCAATCGCGAGCGGCTGCGCGAGCAGCGCGAGCGAGCGCGGCATCCCCTCCAGGATGTTCGGCAGCGCATGCAGCGCATCCACCCCCGCAAGCGCAACCACCGCGGGCAGCGCGCGCTGCGAGAACGCAAGGTCGAACGCCTCGAGCGGCGTCATCGTCAGATGCGGCGTCACCGCCGCGCAGTACCGCCACATGGCGTCGAGCGCGCGCCTCGAGATGCGCACATCATGCCCCGCGAGCGCGGCGCGGATCGCCTCCATGCGCGCCGCCACCTGCGGCGCGATGTTGCGCGCGTCGATGAGAAACAGCGACCGAAGCGCGGATGCGGTCAGCACGAATTCCGATTTTGCCGCCACGCGCGCGGCCCTGCCCCACGCGCCGCCCGCCTCCTCCGCCCTAAGCCGCAGAAGGAACGCCCTGTCGAGCAGCCGCGCCGGCATCGCGTGTCCGTCCGCGCTGTCCTGCACGGTCATCACCGCTTTGATGCCGATCCCGCCGCCCATTGCATGAAGCAGCTCGCCGCAGCCGCGCCGCGCCGCGTTCACATCGTCCGCAAATACCACCTGCGGCAAATCGGATTCCGCATCCGCCCCCGCCGCCCAATCTTCGTCGCCCGCGCGCCAATGCCGCACGCGCCCCGCGTCCGAAAGCCCGAGCGCGCCGAGCAAAAGCTGCGCATACGCCGTCTTCCCGCAGCCCGTCGGACCGCTGAAAATCATCGCATCGCCCAGCGCAAAGCACGCAAGTATGTTCACCGCCTCGTCGCCCGTCAGCGCAAACCCCGCGCCCGCAAACTGCGCGCGCATCAGCTCCGCCAGCGCCTTGACGCCGATTTCGTCCACGCGCTTGAGCGCCTCGCCCGCCGCGCGCACCTCCGCCGCACCGCCCGTGCGGATGTTCGCGATCAGATCGACCGCGCGGCAGTTCACCGCAAACGCGCTGAGCCGCTCCCCCAATTTCTCCTCGGTCAACTCCGCAATGGCGCGCTCCGCCGATTCCGCCACGCGCCGCGCGTCCTCCGCGCGCGCGCGCAACTGCGCCTCCTGCACCTCAAGCGCGTTCACCCGCGCCGTTCGCTCGGCGATCTCCTCGGCGTTCTCCTCGCGCATCCGCGCGATCATCTCCTGCTCGGTCGTCTCGCGCTCCTTGCGCAGCCCCTCGATCTCCGCCATCAGCGCGGCGCGGCTCGCCTCGTACTCGCTCAGCCGCTCGGCGCGCGCAAGCTCCTCGCGCGTGTCCTTGCCCACAGCGACTGCCTCGGAAAGCCCCTCCACCGTAAGCAGCGCCTGCGCTAAACAACGCCGCGCGTCCGCATACGCCCACGCCTCGCGCACAGCGTCCAGCGCGCGATCGACGGGGCTGATCACGGGAACCGCGTTCGAGCAGCCCGGCACGGGATGCCCGAGCTGATCGATGCGCGACCGCCGCCATTTCTCCTCAATTATTTCCTTCAAGCTGCTGCCGCGCCGCGGGTTGATGCCCGTCTGCGCCGCAATCGCCTGATCGCGCGGGCTGAGCGTGTGATCGATCGCCTGCGGGGCGATGCGCGCATCGCGCGAAATCCACGGCTTTTCAATCTCGGGTTCCAGCTCCGCCGCCGCCTCCACGCGCGCCTGCGCCGCCACCGGCTCGGGTCTCTCGATGCGCGCGCGCGGTGCGGATGCGGGCGCGGCGTAGAGCAGCCCGCCGGGCTCGGCGATCAGAAACGAGAGCGGCTCGCCGTCAAACCCAGGGATGTCGAAGCGCTGCGCGCGGTTCAAATCCACCGCGCCCTCCGCGCGCGAAAACGCCACGCCGCCCTCGATATCGCCAAAGGGCGCGTGCGACCACAGGTTTTCCGCGACCGCGCCGCCCGCGAGCATCACCACGCGCGATGTGCGCGGCGTGCGCATCGTCAGCGCGATGTTCTCCGAATCCGCGGGCGCTTCCTGCTGCACAATCTCCACCATCCGCCCCTCGGCGGGCTCGCGCACCACGTCGGAATAGATGATGTACGCATTCGGCTCGCTCTCCTCGCCTCGATAATTCTTGTTCGGGCGAATTTTGTCGTTCTCGTCGGGGTGTTCGCGCAGGTCCACCTCGCAGTAGCCGCCCATGCGGCGCATCCGCGCCTTGAACCTGCTGGATTCGTTCTTGTCCGGTACGATTCGTATGCAGCCGTTTTCCGGGAATTCGTCCGCGACGTCGCAAATCTCGTAGCGATCGCCGTT
>JBMNUA010000172.1:0-5400 GCA_050945995.1 Christensenellales bacterium | reverse complement strand
AGCCCCGGCTCTGCGCCGGCCTGCTGCTCTATCGAATCGAAGATCAAGCTCACAAGCCCCAGCGCGGACGCGTACACGGGGCTGTTCAGCTTCGCCGACTTGATGGGCGGCGCCTTCACCGGGCGCCCGATCTTCGCGGCTAAATATTCGCGCCCGCCGCGCATGAGCGAGATGCCGCCGCCGGTCAAATAAATCTGTGAGCGCGGACCGAAGTATTGCGCGGCGTCATTTTTTAAGGTTTTGTCGATCAGCTCGCACAGCTCGTCCATGGACGATTCGATGTATCTGGCGACCGCGTTTCGCGGAAAGGCGAGCCGAGCGCCGTCGTCGTCGAAGGCTTCGTAATAATCGTCCTGATCGAACTCGTCGGGGTTGAACAGATACGCGCGCTTGACCTGCTCCGCCTCGTGCATCAGTATCTTCAGCCCCTCGGAGAGCGCGGCCGTCATGTGACCGCCGCCGCCCGCGAGCATGGCGTGGTAGACGATCGCGTCGCCCTCGACGACGGATATCTCCGCCGAGAGGTAGCCGATGTCGATCAGCATCGCCACGCGGTCGCGATCCTCGAGCGTGAGCAGTTGAAGCGCGCCGCCCAGCGCCGATGAGAGAAAGCCCTGCACGGTGATCCCGAGCGCGCCCATCAACTCCGCCGCGTCGTCGATGAACACCGGGTCGGCGACCATAAACGATACGCGCGCGCGAAGCCGCGAACCCGCGCTGCCCATGGGCTCCATCGTCTTTTTGCCGTCGTCGATGGAGAACCACGCCGGGGAGCGGTGCAGCACATAGCCGCCCTTCTCGCCGATGCGGAGCTTGTCCGCCACGAGATCCTGCACGGCGTTGATCTCGTTTTCCGTGATCTCCCCGCCGATCTCGATCTCCGCCTCGCCGGTTGCGACGTGGACATACTCGCCCGGAACGCCCACATAGACCTCGCGAATCTTCATCTTCGCCTCGAGCTCCGCGGCGGAAATGGAGTCGCGAACCGTCTCGATGAGCCGCTCCGGCTCGTTCCAATCGCCATCGGAAAAACCGGCATAGGGCACGGTACCCGAGCCGATGATGTCCAAGCGACTGAAACCCCCGCTCTGGGCAACGACCGTCACGACCTTCGAGGTGCCAAAATCAATTGCGGCAATCTGCGTTTTCATCTTCTCTGCTAACCGCCTCGCCAGTATCAAATCTGCATAGTACGCCGATACTCATCGTATATTATACAGATTGTGTCCACAAAGTGCAAACACGAATCCGTAAAAACATCGGCATTTCCGAATATTTCAAATTTGTTTCAAAATGTCGGCGTTTTGCCGTCACAGATCACCCGCCGTCGAAGTCCGCCTTTTCGCCGCTGGACACATCCAGTCTGCCCGATGTCTCCCCGCGCGATTCCAAGTCCATGAGCACATATTTCATCAGCAGTATCTTCGCGTTCATGTCCCGCGCGTCGCCGAGCGAAACGTGGATGCCCGTGCGCGAGTACAGGTACAGCCCGTTGAGGTCTGCGACGTTGAGCTCGGAGGCGAGCTCGCGCGCGGCGCAGCGATCGAGCGCATCGACGACAACGCCCATGGCATGGATTCGCGATTCATCCGCGGAAATCCTTCTTCCGAGGGAATAATCGCCGATATCCAGCCCGGTGACGTAGACCGCGCCCGCATCGGGTACATTCCCCGTGATGCTCATGACATAGCCCGCATCGTCCATGAGCAGCACAAAGCCGCCCGCCTCCGCGATGACTGCGGGGACGCGCGGGCGAAGTGCGATGCGCACCGTGGACGGGAGTTCCTTTTCCACCAACACGCAGGCGTACTGCCCCGACGACTCGACATCGCGCGCGATGCGCTCGAGGCTGACATCGCGCATCCTAGCGCCCAACTCGACGCCGGATGCGCGGATCACGCCTGTTTTGTCGATCACGCCTTCCGCCTCGATCTCGACTTGGCGGACGATGAACACATTTCGGTCGAGGAACAAGGCGATCACCATTGCCGCAAGCAAGAACAATACAACGCCAATCGCCTTTTTCATCTAAGCCTCCGTAATATCGATGCGTTCGACATCGCCGCCGAGCGCGGCGAGCGTCTGATCAAATTGATCGTAGCCGCGGTCGATCATCTCGCAATCGTTGATTTCGGTTACGCCCTCCGCCGCGAGCCCCGCGATGGCGAGCGCCGCGCCGCCGCGCAGATCGCACGCCTTCACGCGCGCGCCGGTCAACCGCGTGCCGCGCACGACCGCGAGCCGGTTGTTGACGAAGATGTCCGCGCCCATGCGCACGAGCTGCGCCGCGTGGGCGAACCGGCTTTCAAACATGTTCTCGACGATCATGCTCGCGCCGTCGAGCGTGCAGGCGAGCGCGGTGAACTGCGCCTGCAGATCCGTCGGGAAGCCGGGGTACGCCTGGGTCGAAATCTCAAAGGGCTTGAGCCGGCGCGGCGCGCGGATGTGGACGCGATCCCGATCGATGTCGATCTCGCAGCCGCAGCCGCGCAGCTTGTCGATCGCCGCGCCGATGTGCCCGGCGCGCACGTTTTCGACGGTGATCTCGCCGCGCGTCGCCGCGCAGGCGGCGAGCAGCGTGCCCGCGACGATCCGATCCGGGATGGGCGTATACGCAACGCCGTGCAGCTCCTTCACGCCGTCGATGATCACGCAGTCCGTGCCGCCACCGCGCACCTTGCCGCCCATGGCGTTGATAAAATCTTGCAGATCGCGAATCTCCGGCTCGCGCGCGGCATTATGTATCATGGTGCGCCCTTCCGCAAGCACAGCCGCCATCATGACATTCTCCGTCGCGCCCACGCTCGGGAAATCGAGGTGGACATAGCCGCCCTTTAAATTCGCGCCGTCACAGAAAATCCTGCCGTGCGACTCGCGGATTTCGACGCCGAGCGCGCGCAGCCCCTTGAGGTGCAGATCGATCGGGCGCAGCCCGATTTCGCAGCCGCCGGGGTAGGTGACGCACGCGTGGCGAAACCGCCCGATCAAAGGACCGAGCATGAAGATCGACGAGCGCAAAAGCTTCGAGAGCTTGTCGGGCATATCCCAACTGTGCGCCGTGTCGGGATGGACGACGACGTCTTTGCCGGTGCGGGAAACGCCGCAGCCCAAGGTCTTAAGTATCGCGAGCATGTTTTCGATGTCCACAAGCGGCGGGCAGTCTTGTATCGTGACATCGCCGCCGGCTAGGACGCTCGCCGCCAAAATCGGAAGCACCGCATTTTTCGCGCAGCCGATCCTCGCGCATCCGGAAAGGGCGTTGCCGCCCCGAATACGAAATACATACATCGCGCAAACCCCCACAGCATAAGCAATGATTTCTCTCTTCACATGTATGCTATGGTAAGCCGCTTGCCCGGGTGCAAGTCCCCCACCTCATATTTCCTCCACCGCCCGCGAGATGTTGAGGACGACCGCGACCGCCGCCATCGCGATGGCGATGGACGTGCCGCCGGAGCTGAAAAACGGGAGCGGCAGCCCGGTGGTGGGCATAAGCCCCGTCACCACGGCGATGTTCATCACGCATTGTACGCCGATCATCGAGACGATGCCGCCCGCGAGCAGGCTGCCGAAGCGGTCGCGGCACTTGATCGCCACGCGCAGCCCGAAGAACACGAACGCGGCGAACAGGCACAATACGCCGAGCGAGCCGATGAGCCCGACGTCCTCCCCCACGACCGCGAAGATGAAATCCGACTCCGGATACGGCAAAAACGCGTACTTCTGCCTGCCCATGCCCAGACCCATCCCAAACAGTCCGCCCGAGCCGAACGCCATGAGCGATTGAGAGAGCTGGTAGCCCTCGTTTGTGAGGAAATCGAAGGGTCTGGTAAACGAGAAGAGCCGCGCGCGGCGGTAGCCCTCCGAGAGCGCGTAGAACGTGCCGAGCGCCGCGCCCGCCCCGCCGATGATCGCCAGGTGCAGCCAGCGCGCGCCCGCGAGCATCACGAGGATCGCGGAGACGATCAGTATGCTGCCCGCGGTCGAGAGGTTGGGCTGCAAGAGGATGAGCGCGAACATCACCATCGGCACCGCCATCAGCGGCGCGACGGTGCGGAAGATGCGGCGCACATCGCGCGTGCCCGAGGAGAGCGCGCGCGCGAGGAAGAGAATCACCGCGTATTTCGCAAGCTCCGAGGGCTGAAACGAGATCGGCCCGACGACGAGCCAGCGGCGCGAGCCGTTGATGTAGCGGCCGATGCCGGGGATCGCAACGAGGATGAGCAGTAGCACGCTCAACGAAACAAGCGCGCCGCTCACCGCGGGCATCGCGAGGAAGCGGTAGTCGATGCGCAGGATAATCACCATGGCGCACGCGCCCACGCCCATGCCTAGAAGCTGGGAGTAGACATCCGCAAGCGCGCTGCCCTTGTCCTGCGCGTTATAATAGCTCGCGGCGAACAGCACGACGAGCCCCGTGACCAGAAGCAGCGCAAATGTAATGAGCACGCCGCGATCCATCGGGCGCGTTTGACCGTCCGCGGGCGTCGCCCGGATCAGCCGAACGCCGCTCAGGGCATTTTCTGCTCCAGATCCTTTACGATCCGCTTGAATTCGCGCCCGCGCGCCTCGTAATCCGCAAACATATCAAAGCTGGAGCAAGCCGGCGAGAGCAGCACATTGCCGCCTTCCTTCGCAAGCTCGTAGGCGCGTGCGATGGCGCGCTCAAAATCAAAGCCGCAGTGCTCGTAGGCGGTGAAGCCGAAGCGGTCGAGCGCGTCGGCGATCTGCTGCGCCGTCGCGCCGATGAGCACCACATATTCCACGTTGGATTTGAGGATTTCGCCCGCGAGGGGGTAGAAATCCGCCTGTTTGTCGAAGCCGCCCACTAGCATCACCGTCGGGCGATCCATGGCGCGCACCGCTTGGATCGTGGAATCGACGTTCGTGCCCTTGGAATCGTTATAAAAGCGCACGCCGCTGACTTCGCGCGTGAACTCGCAGCGGTGCTCCACGGGACGGAAGCGGCGCAGCGTGTGGCGCACGACGGGCGCGGGCACGCCGTATGCCATCGCCATGGCGGTCGCCGCGAGCGCGTTTGCGAGGTTGTGCCGCCCGGGGAGGTTCAGTTCGTCCACCGAGCAGACGGGCGTGAGCGAGTGCTCCGAGCCGTAGACGATCATGCCGTCGCGCACGAACGCGCCGAAGGGCACGCCGCCGACCGCGGAGAACCAGACGACGCGGCAGTTCACATCCGGCAGCATCGCGCGGGTGATGGGATCGTCGTAGTTGAGGATCACGCTGTCGTCGCCCGCACAATTTTGGAAGATGCTTTTTTTGAGCGCGATGTAGGTTTCCATGTCGCCGTGGCGGTCGATGTGATCCTGGGTGATGTTCAAAACCGCGCACACCGCGGGGTGGAACTTGGAAACCGTCTCCAACTGGAACGAGGAGACCTCG
>JBMNUA010000171.1:0-5402 GCA_050945995.1 Christensenellales bacterium | reverse complement strand
CACCCGACAGCGTGTGCACATACGCCCACTTGCCCTGTGTGGCGTACACAATGACATGCTGCCCCTTGGAGAGCCTCGTCACGCGCTTTGCGCTCGTTGCGGGTTTTTTATAGATATTGGTGCGCCCAGTCGCCATATAGATGCTTTTGAGCGACGCCGCGCCGTAATATTTGAGGTAGCCCGCATAGGTATAGCCGATGACGCCGTACTCGCTGCGTATCTTCGTCCACGCGCCGCTCTTGCCCAGATAGAACACCTTTGTGTCCTTTCTGAGGGAAGTCTCGACGTTATCCGTGTCGGAATTCGGATGCTTTCGCACGCGCGCACCGTCGTTTTCTACGTTGAGTATGTATACCGTTTTGGGCGCAGCCGCGAAGGCGCCGACGGGCGCTGCGGCGGTCAGGAGCATCAGCGAAAGCATAATCGCTGCGGCGGCTCGCTTCATGGCAAGCACCTCCCTATCATTTGTTCATGCAAGAATTTGTTTGATGTGCGAACCGGGTGAAGGTCGCTATATATATTCTAACATACCCCCGGACAAAAGTAAATGCGGGCGCGCGCGAAATTTGTCGCGCGCAAAACCGCATCATGGTTACATTCTATCATTGATTTATATTTTTTATGTAACAGGCGGATCGACCGATCCGCCCGCCCGAAGTCACTCGTGTTCCCGATCGTGCGCGGAGACGCGCTCGCGAAACAGAAGGGAGATGCACCAAAGTCCGGCGATGCCAACAATGGTGTAGATCACACGGCTGATCACGGCGGTCTGTCCGCCCGCGATGTATGCGACCAGGTCGAATTGGAACAGTCCGACGAGCAGCCAGTTGATCGCTCCGAGGATGGTAATCACGAGAGATGTGCGGTCAAGCATCCGGTTTCACTCCTTTATCGCCGGGATACCCGGCAAGATGTGAGTAGCTTTGCCATTTCTACCAGATTTTATGCACCTGTTTACGACTATCGCGGGAGGATTTGGCATAAGTAATGCCTGCGAGCCGAATGGTCACACGCGATGAATGATAAGTACGGATATATGGCGTGTCACGGCTTTTATGTAACCGAATGGGAGGGCAGGGGCATGCACGAAATGAGCATGACGAGCGCGTTTGCGCGCCGGATACGGGGGATGCTGCGCGCGCCGGACATCGCGCGGGCGATGCCCTATGTGAAAAGCGCGGCGGCGATGGCGGTATTCGCGCGCGCGCGCGTCGGACCGGGGCTTGCGCCCATGGCGGCGGCGTATTTCGCCTCCGCGCTGCTTACGGGCGAGAATCTGCCCGCGCTGCTCACAGGCTGTGCGATCGGCGCGTTCGTGATAGGCTTTGAGCCCGAATCGCTCTACGCGCCGGCGGCGTGCGCGGTGACGCTCTCGACCTGGCTATTGTGGGACTTTCTTTCGCGCAAGTTCCCGCGCGTGAAGATGGACGACGCGTCGATCCCCATCGCGCTCGCGGGGTTCTCGGTGCTGCTGCCGGGGCTCGCCGCGGCGGGGGACAAGCCGCAGTATTGGCTCGTGTCGCTGCTCGCGGCGGTGGGCGCGGCGCTGATGGCGGCGGTATTCTCCTACGGATACCCGACGCGCGCGGCGCAGGGGCGGATCACGCTTGCGGCGTGCGCCTGCGCGGGGGTATTGTGCGCGCGCAGCTTGACCCTCGACCCCGTGCCATTTGCCGCCGCCTTCGCGGTCGCAGCGGGCGCGGCGGGCAGGGGCGCGCTGTTCGGGGCGGCGCTGGGCGCGTTGTGCGCGATCAGCGGTTCAGGACCGGGGGGGATGGCGATCGTCTGCGTCGCGGGGGGCGCGGCGGATGCGGCGGAATTGATCCGACCCGGCGCGCTATGGCGGTCGCTTGCGGCGTGCGCGGCGTGGGCGGCGATGCGCATCTGGCTGGGGGCGGAGGCGTCGATCTGGATCCTCGCCGCGTGCGCGGGACAGGCGCTGATCCCCCGGCGCGCACAGGACGGCATCGCGGAAGCCTTCGGCATACGGGTGCGGCGCGACGAGCGGGTGACGCTCGCGCTGCGCAGGCGAAGCGAGGCGTCCCTGCGGGCGATGAGCGACGCGTTCCTCGCACTATCCGAAGCGTGCGGCGCGACCGACCCGACCTACGGCGAACAGCTGCTGCTTGCGCGCATGCGCTCGGCGCTGTGCGCCGGCTGTCCGGATTACGCCGCGTGCTGGCCAGGCTCGAACAGCCGCGCGGTGAAGCTATTTTGCCAGCTGATGTCGGCGTCGATTGAGTGCGGCGGCTCGCCCTTTGACAACGGCGAGATCCCGCCGGAGATCCGCAGGCTCTGCCGCCGCGGGATGACCGTGCCCGCGCGATTGGGCGCGCTGCTCAACGATTTTGCGGCGCAGCGGCACCGGAAATTGCGGCTGATGGAGGCGCGCAGGCTGATCGGCGCGCAGTTCTCGCAGGCGGCGGAGCTGTTAAACGCGCTGGCAATGGATCAGGCGAAGCCCTTGAGCGCGCGCGACGGCGCGGCGGCGCGGGCACGCGAATCGCTGATCGCCGCGGGGCTGCCGATCAAGGAGGTGGTCGCGCTCAAATCATCGGCGCTTGAGATCACCATCGAGCTGCGAAAGCCATGGACGGAGGACGAGCTTTCGCGCGCGGAGCGCGGGCTATCCTTCTCATTGGGCAGACCTTTTGTCCTCGAGACCCAGCGAAACGCGACCGCCGTGTTCACGCCGCGCTGCGCGCTGAGTGCGCCCGCGGGGGCGAGCGCGCTGCCCGCCGAGCCGGATTTGCCCAGCGGGGACAGCCATATGATACGAAGGCTGCCGGGGGACAAGCTGCTGGTCGCCATCTCCGACGGCATGGGCAGCGGGGAGGCGGCGGCGGAGGAGAGCGACAAGGTGCTGCGGCTGATCCACGCGCTGGTTGCGGCGGAAGTGCCGCGCGAGTTGACGGTATCGACGGTCAACGGGGTGATGCTCGCACGGGGCGGCGAGGAATTGTTTGCGACGGTGGACATGCTGCTGATCGATTTGGCGAACGCGCGCGCGGAGTTCACGAAGCTGTCCGCCTGCCGATCCTACATCGTGCGCGCGGGCGAGGTGATGACGATCGAAGGGGGGCGGTTGCCGCTGGGAATCCTCGAGGAGGTACAGCCGGGGATCACGAATGTGAACGTGCGCGCGGGGGATTTGATCGTGATGATGACCGACGGCGTGGCGGAGGCGCTGCCCGAGGAGGTGATGGAGGATTTGGTGGTGAACGCGGCGTTCGCGCCGTCCGAGGCGATTGCGGAGGCGCTGGTGAACGCGGCGGCGGCGCGCGCGGCGAAGCGAAGGGACGATATGACGGCGGTTTGTGTGAAGATTGAACGCGCTTGATAGATGAAAGGATATGCCCCCGCAGGTGTTGCGGGGGCTTCGCGTGTTGACAAAGTCAACACGCTTTCCGAGAAATGCAAGTGCGCATTTCTCGGAGTTCGGAATTTTCCCGCACACCTTCGGTGCACAGGAAAATTCCGCAAGGAAGCGCTCAAAATGAGCGCTCCTCGGCGACGTACACGCCGCCGCTTGGGCGCGTCGACCGAATTTTTAATTCGTTCGACGCGGTCGCGCAGCGACTTGGTTTGCCTCCGGCAAACCAACCTTCGGATTATTGGATGAAGGGGCTTCACAGCCCCTTCATGCATCCCCGGGAAGGAAACGAGGTTTATCTGCAGTCTGTGTCCCAGCAGGTGTTGCGGGGGCACATTTTTTATGCTTGTTTCCGGCGTTTGCGCGCCTTCCTGCGCGCGCGGTACAGGCGCAGCGCGGACGCCGCGTCCGGGATGAGGAGCAGCAGCGCGATCAGGGCGAGCGCGGGCGCGAGGTAGGGCGCGAGCTGATCGACGAAAGAACCGCCATTGTGCGCGGTGACCGAAGCGGCGCAGTAGACGAGAAGGGCGAGCTGCGCGCGCGCGTCGAGGGTTGCGTAGGCGAGCGCCGCCGCGCCGCAGGCGAAGAGCATCGGGAGCAGCGCGCGCAGCGCATGATCCGGAAACAGCGCGGCTGCGGCTGCGGCGAGCGCGGCACAAGCGGTCGTAAGCATCACAACCGCGCCGCTCTCCTCGCGATTGCGCCTTGCGGGCGCGTCCGCCCACGCGAGGATCGCCCAGCCCGCAAAGCAGGCGACCTCGCCCGTGAGCGCGAACAGCAGCATCAAAAGCGCGGGCGCAAGCCATGTGCGCAGCATCGCGCGCGGGATCTCGCGGAACATCGCAAAGCCGGGGCGCGCGCGCGCCGCGCCGCCGATGCCGATGGCGGCGACCGCGCAGGCGAGCATCGCGGCGAGGGAGAAGAAAAACAGGATGCGCGAATCCCCGCGCGAGGCGACGAGCCCGGCGGCGACGAGCGTTGCGGTGATGGCATCGCACATCGGCGCGCTCAGACGATCCGGCATGGTGTAGAGCCGATCCGCAAAGAGCGCGGCGAGCATCACGCACCCGCCGGCGCGCGCAGTAAAGGGATCGACCGCGCCGAGATGGCGGATCGGGAGCGGTATATAGTAGAAGAAAGCGGTTGCGGCGATTGCGCCGATGAACCCCAGCGCCGCCGCGAGGATAAAATTGCCGCGCAGCCGCGCCTCGCTCACCACCGCGCCGCTCGCGGCATAGAGCGCGGCGCCCGCGCACAATGAAAACAGCTGCGCAGCGAGGATGGCGAGCGCGAACCCCGCGACGCGATCCGCGCCCAGCGCAAAAGCGCAACCCCCCAGCGCGAGCGGCAGCAGCGCGCGCGCCGGTCTGCCGATCATACGACGCATGGCAAACCTCCTGGTCGAATTATCATGGGACATTCACGCGCTTTCGTGGAAGCCGAGCGATTCAAGACCCCGCGCATGGCGCGGTCGTCCGCTGTGGTGATGCAAACGGGCGCAATCCCGCGCGCGAGCAGAAGCTGCGCGCAGTATGAGACAAGCTGTTTGCCGAAGCCGCGCCCGCGAAATTCCGGGAGCACCCGCACCGCGCCGATCTCGCATGTGCCGTTTGAGAAGTTCCAGATGTTCGCGCGCGCAACCAGCCGCCCGGATTCAAGAATGCCGTACTCCTCCATCCGCCCGCTTTTCGACGCGTCGATGAATTCCGCGCGATCCTCGGCGGGCATATCCACGCCGAAGAAAGCGCAGAACAGCTCGATCTGCCGCTCGGCATCGAGCGTTTGCACGCTGTCTGCCGGGAATGGGCGGATGGAATCCGCATCGCAGGTATACGATATGTTCATGTGCCGCCTCCGTATCGGAACGTATGTTCCCCTACTGTGATCGGCGCGCCGCGATCCTCGCCGGGCAGGCGCTTTCGGATCTCAATTAAATTGAGTACATCATAGCCGCGCCGCGCGAGGAAGCGGATCATGCCGTGGTTGTTGGGGTGTACGAAGTGATAGAGCGTATCCTCGCCGTATGATT
>JBMNUA010000170.1:0-5478 GCA_050945995.1 Christensenellales bacterium | reverse complement strand
CGTGGGCGGCTACGGCGCGCTGAACACGGGGACGGCGTGGTTTGACGATTTCTACATGCGAAAGATCGACGAAATCCCCGCGGGCGCGGCATCGCATGATTTTACGATCCTTTCCGCGTCCTCCGGCGAGGAGCAGGCGCAGGCGAGCGACATGCCCGAGCGGCACACGCAGGCGTGGCTGCTGGCGGGGTTCGGGATCGCGCTTTTATCGGTGGCGCTCATACGCAAGGCGGGGCGCGCGCCCATCGGCGGCGAGAGAAGGTACCGGTATGGATTTGCCGTCGCGCTATGTGCCGCAATCGCGGCGCGGCTCGTCATCGGGTACATGGTGCGCGGCTACAACACGGACATCAACTGTTTCATGCTGTGGTCGGAGCGCATGCACGCGGTCGGGTTTACGAACTTCTACGCGGCGGATTATTTCTGCGACTATCCCCCGCTGTATATGGCGATGCTCTGGTTGAACGCGGGGATTCGCGAACTGTTCGGCATCGCGTACAACTCGGCGGCGCATGTATTATTGGTAAAGGCGCTGCCGATCCTCGCGGACGCGCTGCTTGCCGTATTTGTCTATCGATTTGCGAAAAAGCGGGTGGACGCGCGCGCGGCGATGCTGCTCGGCGCAGTCTGCGCGCTCAATCCCGCCGCGATCGTGGATTCCGCGGCGTGGGGGCAGATCGACTCGGTATTTACGCTGTTTTTGATGCTGGGCGCGGTGCAATTGTCGCAGGGGGCGTATCGATCCGCGATCCCGATGTTCACGATTTCGATGCTGATCAAGCCGCAGGCGCTGCTGCTCGCGCCGCTGGGGTTGTTTGCGATTGCGGTGGATCTGCTGCGCGCGCGCGACGGGCGAAAGGCGCTGCGCGCGGCGGCGGGGCTTGGCATCTCCCTCGCGCTGATTGCGGTAACCGCCTTGATCTTCCGCGAGGACGGCGCAAACCCGCTCTCGTGGCTGTTCGGGCTGCTCCTCGGCACGATGGGGAGCTATCCGCGGCTGACGGTGAACGCGCTGAACCTCTACACGCTCATCGGCATGAACTGGCGTCCGCTCTATGAGAGCATGGGGCTGGCGGGGCTTTCGTGGGCGATGTTCGCGCTCTCCTACGTCTACGCGTTTTGGCTATACTGGCGGGCAAAAAAACCGACCGTGCTGTTTTTGGCGGGCGCGGTGTTGATGATGCTGATCTGCGCGTTTGGACCGATGATCCACGAGCGGTACGCGTATCCGGCGCTGATCTTGCTGTTGCTCGCCTACGCGTGCGACCGCGACCGGCGGATTCTATTATCGCTTGTTGTATTGACGGTGACGCTGTTCTTAAACCAAGTGCTGGTGCTGCAGGGCGGCATGACCGAGGCGAATTACGGGCATCTGCAATCGTCGGAGGACTGGCTGAACATGCCGCTGTCGCTGATCGTCGTTGCAAACGCGCTGTATGCTGCGTATGTGGCGTTTTCGATGATCGCGCGAGGGAAGCATCTGCCGCCGGAAGGCGCGTGCGAGGGCGAATCCGCGCGGGCGACCAAGACGCTGTTTGAGGCGCGCGAGCACAGGCTGCTTCTCAAGCGCGCGGATTACTGGATCATGATCGGGGTGACGGCCGTGTACGCCGTCGTCGCGTTTACGAACCTCGGCACGCGCGTTGCGCCGCAGACGAGCTGGACATCGACCCAGGCGGGTGAGGCGGTGGAATTTGACTTAGGCGACGAGCGGGAATTTCACATGCTCTACTACGGCGGGATCAGCAACACCACCTTCACCGTCGAGTTATCAAACGACGGCGCGGATTGGACGGAGCCGCAGTTCGCAGCCTACAACCAGGGCGAGATTTTTCGGTGGAAGATCTATGTGCCATCGAACGAGGACAAGTCCACGATCTACGCCGAAACCGTGCCAAGTGAGGATGGGCGCGCGTATATCACCTATGCGACCGGAGGCGAGCACTACCCCTTTCAAACGGCGTGCTATGTGCGCATCCATGCGGTGCAGCCGGGGCTCGTGCTCAGCGAGATCGGATTTGTCAGCCCGGACGGGGAGACGCTGCCCGTATCGCTCCGCGCCGGGGCGGGCGAGGCGCTCTTAGACGAGCAGGCGTCCGTGCCGGTGCAGCCGTCCTACTACAACTCCACCTATTTTGACGAGATTTACCACGCGCGAACGGCGTATGAGCACATCCACGGCATGAACACCTACGAGTGGACGCACCCGCCGCTGGGCAAGGTGCTGATGATGCTGGGGATCGAGCTTTTTGGGATGACGGCGTTCGGCTGGCGGTTCATGGGGGCGTTGATGGGCGTCGCCATGCTGCCGGTGATCTACCTGATGGTGAAGCAGTTGGGCGGCAAAACAGCGCTCGCGGCGATTGCGATTGCGCTACTCGCCCTTGATTCCATGCACTTTACGCAGACGCGGATCGCGACCATCGATTCCTACGCGGTGTTTTTCATCATGCTGATGTACCTGTTCATGTTCCGCTACATCCGCATGAGCTTTCACCGGCAGCCGCTATACAAGATATTGATCCCGCTTGCGCTGTGCGGGATCACCATGGGCTGCGCGTGGGCGACGAAGTGGATCGGGATCTACGGATCATCCGGGCTTGCGATCCTCTTTTTCTGGTCGCTGATCGCGCGGTACCGCGAGCATCGGTACGCGAAACAGCACGAGCCGGACGCGTTTGAGACGGACGAGGAGCGCGCGGTTTTGGCGCGCGCGCGGGATGCGTTTTGGAGAAATGCGGGGATCACGCTCGGCTGCTGTCTGGTCTTCTTCATCGGGATACCACTTGTGATCTACTATTTTTCCTACTACTGGCAGCTGCAATGGGAGGGCGGGCTGACGATCCGCCGGGTGATCGAACTGCAACAGCAGATGTACGGCTACCACGCGGGGCTGGGGGGCGATTCGCACTTTTTCCGCTCGCCCTGGTACGAGTGGCCCGTGATCGCAAAGCCGATGTGGTACTACGACGGCAAGCATTTCGTGCCGGAGGGGATGATCTCGTCGATCTCGTGCATGGGTAACCCCGCCGTGTGGTGGACGGGGCTGATCGCGATGTGCGGGGTGATCGCGTCCGCGGCGTGGCGGCGGCGCGCGTGCACGGTGGCGTGCGTCATCATCGTATGCTTTCTCTCGCAATACCTGCCGTGGGTGCTCGTGCCGCGCTCGACCTTCATCTACCACTATTTTGCGAGCGTGCCGTTTATCATACTGGCGACGGTGTATCTGCTGGGCGAATTGCGAGACCTCCACAAGCGGGCGTTTATGATCGCTTCGATTTCGCTGGTCGCGGCGGCGGCGGCGCTGTTTGCGGCGTTCTACCCGCTGGAGAGCGGGATGCCGGTGGCGCTTTCGTATGCGAAGTACTTGAGATGGTTCAATTGGTATAATTACTGAAGAGGAGGGCGAGCCCGGATAAAGAGTGTGTGCGCTGGCGAGGTGAATGTTCGTCAGGTTGCGTTTGCAAAATCCTGAGGGCGTAGCAGCGCTACGTCAAAGGTTTTGCGAGCGTGAGATGGCGGACAGGCGCCCGTCTGCGCGCGCACGATTTGTGCGGGATTGCCCGAAAGGAGGCGGGGCGATTGCTCGCCAAGACGCTCAGCTACGGGCTGACGGGTATCCGCGGGTATCCGGTGACGGTTGAGGTGAACCTGTCGTTCGGGCTGCCCGCCTTCGACATCGTGGGGTTGCCGGACGCGGCGGTGAAGGAATCGCGCGAGCGGGTGCGCGCGGCGGTAAAAAACGGGGGCATGGGCTTTCCCGACAGGCGCATCACCGTAAACCTTGCGCCCGCCGACCAGAAGAAGGAGGGCCCGGCGTTTGATCTGCCGATTGCGCTGGGGGTGCTCGCCTGCACGGGGGACATCCCCGCGGCGGCGCTTGCGGGCACGGCGGTGATGGGCGAGTTATCGCTCGACGGCGAACTGCGCGCGGTGCGCGGCGCGCTGCCGATGGTGATCTCCGCGCTGGAGGACAATGTCGAGCGGGTGATGCTGCCGCGCGCGAACCTCGCGGAGGTGGCGTGTTTGAGCGGCATCGAGATATTGCCGGCGGATTCGCTCGCCGAGACCATCGCGCATTTCAAGGGCGAGCGACCGATCCCGCCCGCGCTGCACACGAAGTATGAGGATTTGCTGACCGAGCGCGACGGGGCGTTTGACTTCTCCTACGTCAAGGGGCAGATGGGCGCGAAGCGCGCGCTCGAGATCGCGGCGGCGGGCGGGCATAACATATTGATGATCGGTCCGCCCGGCTCAGGCAAGACGCTGATGGCGAAGTGCATGCCCTCGATCTTGCCGGACATGACATTTTCCGAGGCGCTGGAGGTGACACGCATCCATTCCGTCGCGGGGCTCGTGCCCGAAACGGGGCTCGTCGCCGCGCGCCCGTTCCGATCCCCGCATCACACCGCGTCGCACGCCTCGCTCGTGGGCGGCGGGACAAACGCCGTGCCGGGCGAGGTATCCAAGGCGCACAACGGCGTATTGTTCCTGGACGAATTGCCCGAATACGGGCGGGATGTGCTCGAAGCGCTGCGCCAGCCGCTCGAGGACGGCGCGGTGACCGTGACAAGGGTGAGCGCGCAGACGACCTACCCCGCGCGGTTCATGCTCGTGTGCTCCATGAACCCCTGCCCCTGCGGCTATTTCGGCAGCCGCGCGCGCGAGTGCCGGTGCACGCCCGGGGAGATGCGGCGGTATGTGAACCGCATCTCAGGCCCGTTGATCGACCGGATCGACATGCATGTGGAAGTCGAATCCGTGCCGCCGGGCGAGTTGAGCGGCGGCGCGGCGCAGGAGAGATCGCACGAAATCCGCAGCAGGGTGCAGGCGGCGCGCGAGATCCAGCGGCGGCGATACCTTACATACGGCGGGCGGATCGGCTGCAACGCGCAATTGGACGCGGGCACGCTGATGCAGGCGTGTCCCATGGAGCAGGACGCAAAGAATTTGATCGAGTTGTCGAGCGAGCGGCTGGAGCTATCGAACCGCGCGTACACGCGCATCCTGAAAGTCGCGCGCACCATCGCCGACCTCGACGCGAGCGAGGTCATCGAAACCGCGCATGTCGCCGAGGCGGTGCAGTACCGCGCGGCGAACCGGAAATACTGGAGATGAGAAAGATGGCATACGAAGAAGGGTACATCCGCGCGCTGCGCAAGCGGGTGGGGCATGCGCTCAGGGCTTCCACATGAACTGCGTTCATGCGGAAGCCAAAGAAGCGAAGACGCGGATTTCTGAATTTCCATTCGGAAATTCGGGCGAAATCCGGCTGCATGAACTGATTCGTCGTCGGGCGGGCAAGCTCGCCCTTGGGACGAATCCATTTTCATCGGCAAAGCCGATAAAAAAGATTGATCATGGAGGGTTCACACCCTCCATACCTCCCGGGGTTCATGCGTAAGTCCTAGCATGCTTACAGCACAGGCATGATCGTGGAGGATGAAGTAGGCAGGCTGCTGCTGCAGAGGCGCAAAA
>JBMNUA010000169.1:0-5505 GCA_050945995.1 Christensenellales bacterium | reverse complement strand
CGCCTACAACCTCGTGATCCCGCCAACGGGTCGCTCGCTCTCCGGCGGACTCGATCCGGGCGCGCTCCACAAGCCCAAGCGCTTCTTCGGCGCGGCGCGCAACATCGAAAACGGCGGCAGCCTCACGATCATCGCCACCGCGCTTGTCGAAACCGGCAGCCGCATGGACGACATCATCTTCGAGGAGTTCAAGGGCACGGGCAATATGGAATTGCATCTGGATCGCCGGCTCTCCGACCGGCGCATCTTCCCCGCGCTCGACATGTACAAGTCCGGCACGCGCCGCGAGGAACTTTTATTGACCGAGACGGAGCTCGACGGCGAATATCAGGTGCGCAAGCTGCTCGGCTCAAGCAACAACCAGGAGACCGCGGAACAGCTGATCGGCATGATGGAAAAGACGACCAGCAACGCCGATTTCTATTCGCGGCTCAAGGGCTGGGTCGCCGCGTTTGAAAAGGACGGCTATTCCATGAACGGCGCAAAACGTTAGCGCGCTTTACAATCCGGCGCGAAGGGTATAGAATATCATATGGGAACTGCCTGTTTCGCCCGCGCGGGGCATGTGCCACGCGGCGCGATCCGGGCGGCGCAAACGAAGTACAGGGAATGGATTTAGGAGGAACACACCATGCACAGCATCCAAAAAACATACGCGGCGCAGATCGAGGAGATCGTCCGCGCGTCGAACCGCCTCTCGCAGACGGGCTTTGTCACCTCGCAGGGCGGCAACCTCTCCATGCGCGTGGAGGAGAATGTCGTGTTGATCACGCCGACAAAGGTCGCCAAGGGCGCAATCACCTTCGACGACATCTGCGCGGTTGACATGCAGGGCAACACGCTGTTTGCCGCGCCCGGCAGAAAGCCCACGAGCGAGTGGCCCTTCCACATCCGCGTGATGCAGAAGCGCCCCGACATCAACGCCGTCGTGCACGCGCACCCGCCCGTGCTCACCGGCTTTGCCATCGCAGGCGGCGACTGGCTGCAGCGCCCGTTTTTGCCCGAGCCGGTGATCGAGGTCGGTCCGATGGTGATGGTCCCCTACGCCATGCCCGGCTCGGACGAGCTCGCGTGCATGTTTGACGATGTGATCGAGAAGTCCAACGGCTTTTTGATGGAGAACCACGGCGCGCTCATGGTCTCGTCCGAGGGCGTCTGGCGCGCGGTCGAGTTTTTGGAGATGCAGGAGAACGCCGCGATCAGCATCATCGTCTCCAAAATCCTGGGAAACCCCAAGACGATCCCCGCCCCGCGCGTGGACGAATTGGAGAACGTCATCAAGCAGCGCGAAATCCCGATGCCCGGGCTCAAGGGCGTCGTCAAAACGCTGTCCGACATCTTCGTCAAGGAGTAAAACGCATCCGAAGGGGCTGGGGAAACCCGCCCCTTCGGCGCGTTTCGCGCTTTCCTCAGCCCATCAAAAAATGTGGCAAAGGCTATTGACTTTCCCTGCCCCGCCGTGTATAATATCATTTGTCGGTCGGGCGCAGGTCGCGATACCCACGACACATGTTGCCGAATTGTGTAATGGTAGCACCTACGACTCTGACTCGTATTGTCTAGGTTCGAATCCTAGTTCGGCAGCCAATTTGCCTCCATGGTCAAGCGGTTAAGACGTCGCCCTCTCACGGCGAAAACTGGGGTTCGATTCCCCATGGAGGTGCCAAACCCCGCGGATTCATATGAGTCCGCGGGGTTTTTCCTATTCAAAATCCCCTTTTCCATCGAAACAATCGAAATCGATTAACTTCCGGCATGCATCGCGTAAAGTTATGTTATACTGATACACAGAAACTTGGGCGGGGTGATACGATGGCATCAATCAAGGATGTGGCGCGTCTGGCCAACGTCTCCATTTCCACGGTCTCGCTTGCGTATAACCAGCCCGCGCGCGTCTTGGCGCACACGCGCGCCGCCATTTTCGACGCGGCAAAGCAGCTCGGCTATTCGCCGTCCAACCGCGCCGCCGCGATGCCCCGGCAGAAAAGCGTGATGATGCTATTGCCTGACATGCGCGAGACGCATGTCCCGAGCGTGCAGGGCGTGCAGGACACCTGCATCACCCTCGGCTTGAACCTGCTGCCTCTGGTCTGCCCTGCCATGCAGGTCGGGCGCATGTACGCGGCGCTCGAACATGCGATCGAACAGAGGCGGGTGGCGGGCATCATCGTCGCCGGCGACGGCGTGCCAAGCCTCGTGCGCGCCGCAGACGAAAACGGCGTACCCATGGTGTTTATGATGCGCCCATTCACAGAACCCAACCGCGCGGAGATCGTGATCAACAACCGCAAGGTCGGTATGGACATGGCGGGCCATCTCATCCGAAACGGGTATACCTCCATCGCGGTCGTCGGCGGGCCCGCCGGTCATCACCGCATCGAGGGGCTCGAGGAGGCGCTGGGGCAGCAGGGAATCACCATCTACAACGAGAACGGCTGGATGGACGCCGCCATCCAAATCGACGACTGCGCCGGCGCATACGCCTTCATCTCGAACGTGCTCTCCACCCAGCAGAACCTGCCGGACGCGATCTTCTGCATCACGGATATGATCGCGCTGGGCGTGTTGAGCGCGCTGCAAAGCTACGAACTGCGCGTGCCGGGCGACATCGCGGTCGCGGGCTGCGAGGACATCCACATCTCTCGCATCACCGAACCGCAGCTCACCAGCGTCGAATTCCCGCGCTACGAACAGGGCGTGCAGGCGGCGCTGCTCATCAACCGCATGATCAACGGAAGACCCGCCGAGCAAATCCTGCTCGATTGCAAGCTCGTCGAGCGCGCGTCCACCAGGCGGCGCTGACCGATCACAAAACGCCTCTGACTTGCTTTATTAAGCCAACGACGAAGGAGAATGAAACATGAGGAGAATCGCACTTGCCCTTGCCCTGTGCATGCTCATCAGCGCATGCGCAACCCCTGCGCTCGCGCAGGAAACAGGCTATTCCCAGTCGCCCATCCTCGACGAAGCCGTCGCCTCGGGCGCGCTGCCGCCCGTCGCCGAGCGGCTGCCCGCAGAACCCAAGCTCCTCCATGAGATCCTCGACGAATACATCGATCTGGAGATCGGCAACTACGGCGGCACGCTCAACGGCATCAGCACCGACCCGAACTTCTACGCCAAATATTTCACCGGCATGAACGAGGGGCTGCTCTCGATGTCGTCGGCGAACTCCGACGAAATCATCGGCAACATCCTGAAGGACTACGAGACAAACGACGATTTCACCGAGTTTACGCTGCATCTGCGCGAAGGGCTGCGCTGGTCGGACGGCACGCCCGTCACCATGGACGACTTCGCGTTCACGATCGACCATTTCCTGTTTAACGATGAACTGACGCCCGTCGTCCCCAAGAACATGCGCGCAGGCGGCTCCTCCTCCGGCGCGCCGCTCACCTTTGAGATGCCGGACGCGCACACCCTCAAGGTGATCTCCGAGGCGCCCTACGGCGGCTTCCTGGTCGTGATCTCCATCGCGAGCTGGGCAGGCTACACGGATCTGCTCAAGCCCGCCCATTTCCTCAAACCCTTCCACAAGGATTTCGCGGAGGAATGCCACGGCTCGCTCGAGGCGTACTACGCCTACCTCGCCCCCTTCGCACAGGCGATGGGTTATGACGACCCCGAGGAGGAGGGCGTGTGGACGTATGTGTTCCACCAGGTCGATATGACGAACTGGGAGACCACCAACCCGAACGCCGCGCTCACCTCGCAGTTCTTCCCCGGACTGACCGACGCGAATTTCCCCGTGCTCTACGGCTGGGTGATGGAGTCGAGCCAAAATTACATCACCCGCTGGGTGCGCAACCCCTACTATTTCAAAGTCGATGCGCAGGGGCAGCAGCTCCCGTATGTGGATTATCTTGAGCTCGGGTTCGCAGAGAACGACGCCGTGAAGCTGTTGATGCTGATCACCGGCGCGGAGGACTATGTGCAGGAGGAAGCCGACAAGTATTCCATACTCGTTGAGAATGAGGAGCAGGGCGGGTATGAGATCAAGGTCGGGCAGCACCACAACATCCCCACCACGATCATGATCAACGCCACCTACGGCTTAAACTCCGACGGCACAGTCAAGGACGATGCCGATTCCAAGGCGTGGCAGGAGGTCGTCGGCGACGCGCGCTTCCGCAAGGCGCTCACCACCTCCATCGACGCCGATGAGGTCATCGACATCTACCTCGGTCTCGCGGAGAAAAACCCGCGCTACGACTGCTCGTATGACATCGAGGGCGCAAACGCGCTGCTCGACGAGATGGGCATGTTCGACCTAGACGGCGACGGCTTCCGCGAAACCCCCGGCGGGCAAACGCTGCAATGGCAGATTTGGACGGACACCTCCAACACCGTCACATTGACCGTCCCCTTCTGCGAGCTGCTCGTTGAATACTGGACGCAGATCGGGCTCGATGTATCGGTCTATTCCACCGACTCGTCGCTGCTCGCCTCCTCCCTCAACGCAAACGAGATCCCCATGCGCGTGTATCACACCCATGCCGATATGCTCTGGCATTACCGCGATTGGGCGCTCAACTCCTGCGGCGTATTGTGGAACGCGTGGGTGCAGGCGGGCGGCATGTCCGGCGATATCAGCGCGCAGGACGCGGGCAACTACCTCGAGCCGCCGGCATGGTACCTTGACCTCGTCGTGAAGATCGAATCGCTCATGACGGTCGATCCCGTCGTTGCGGTCAACGAGCTGATCCCCGAGATTGCAAAGATCGCCGCGGAAGAGATGTATCTGATCCTCCCGGTCACGAATGCCGGGCGGCTGATGATCGTCAACAGCGACCTCGGCAATGTGCCCACGGGCGGGCTCGTGTACAGCTGGAACATGGGCTACGAGCAGGTGTTCTACCGCAGCTTCACCTACGAGGATTGATTCACCAATGCCATCGACCGCGCTTCCCCGCGGTCGGTGGCAATCACACGGAGGCAACATGAAAAGACCAAACATACTGTTTATACTGTCCGACCAGCACCGCCACTTTGACATGGGCTGGGCGGGCAACGCCGAGGTGCAAACACCCGTCCTCGACGCGCTCGCAAGCGAATGCGCGCGGTTCTCGCACGCGTATTCCAACTGCCCGGTCTGCGTGCCCGCGCGCGGGTCGCTCTATACCGGGCAGCATGCGCTCCGCCACGGCGCGGCGGGCAACGACATCCCCATCCGCCGCGATCAGACGGGCATCGCGCAGGTGCTGAGCGCCGCCGGGTACGACACCGCGCTCATCGGAAAATGGCATCTGGGCGGCGTGCCGCGCGACCAGTTCATCGACAAGGATCGCAGGCTCGGCTTCCAATACTGGCGCGGAAACAACTGCAACCACGATTATATGAAATATTACTACGACGACAACGATGATGCACGCCATTACCCCGGGCAGTACGAGCCCGTGGCGCAGACCGCGCTCGCGCTTGAATACCTCGAAGGTCGCAAGCAATCCGATGATCCGTGGGCGATGTGGATGTGCTACTCCACGCCGCACCCGCCGCACCTGCGCA
>JBMNUA010000168.1:0-5562 GCA_050945995.1 Christensenellales bacterium | reverse complement strand
AGGGATTCAATTCCTTAGGCGGGAGCGCGAGGGCAGCGCCCTCGCCGTCCTCCCTGCGCCCCGCCCTCGTCCCCCGCCGCGAAGCGGCGTGCATGGGGATTCCAAAGGGATTCAATCCCTTTGGCGGGAGCGCGAGGGCAGCGCCCTCGCCGTCCTCCCTCTCTACACGTCACCCCGCACCTACCCCAAAAACCCGGCACGCGTTCTCGTAGGTAGCGCGCGCGACATGCGCGGCGTCAACCTCGCAGATCGCAGCGATGCGCGCGACGGTGTGCACGATGAAGGCGGGCTCGTTGCGCTTGCCGCGCAGCGGCACGGGCGCCATGAACGGGCAATCGGTCTCGACGAGCAGCCGGTCAAGCGGTACATGCGCGGCGACCTCGGCGAGCTTGGGCGCGTTTTTGAAGGTGACCGTGCCGGCTAGGGAGATGTATAGGCCGAGCGAGAGATAGACCTTCGCGCTCTCCCAACTGCCGGTGTAGCAGTGCATGATCCCGGCGGGCAGCTTGCCCTGCGCGGCGAGGTCGCGCAGGATCTCGATGGTGTCCCCGTGCGCCTCGCGGACGTGGAGTTGCACGGGCTTGCCCAATTCGTGAGCGAGCAAGAGCTGGCGCGTAAATATTTCGCGCTGCACCTCGCGCGGCGAAAAATCATAGTGGTAGTCCAACCCGATCTCGCCGAGCGCGACGAACTTGGGGTGTAATGAAAGTGCGCGGGTGATCGCCTCCGATTCGTCTGTATATTTTGAGGCGTTGTGCGGATGCACGCCGCCGGCGAGGAATAGAAAATCATGCGCCTCGACGAGCGATGTCGCAAACGGCACATCCTCGGTCGCGTCCACGACGACGAGCGCGCGCTCAACCCCGGCATCGCGCATCCGCGCGATCACCTCCGATCGATCCTCGGAAAACTGGTGGAGGGATAGGTGCGTGTGCGTATCAAATAGTTTCATAGATGCTCCTTTTTAAAGAACCGCGAGCATAACGCCCGCGGCTCAAGCCGCCTAAAATCCCCGCAATCGCAAAAATTCCTTTCGATCATGAGCTTGGCAGGAATTTTTGCTTGCTACGTCAGGACAACCTGCCGATTTGGTCACTTACGCCTGTGTAAGCTCCCGCATCTGCACGTCGCCCTTCCTTGCCTTGCGGGTTTTTAGGCGGCTTGTTGTGTTTACCCAGAATGATCGCGCGGTCAGCTGACCTCCGCGCCGGGCGCGATGCCGCCCTCGACGGTCAGTATCTTGAGGTTACCCGCCTCGTCCTCCGCGCAGAGGATCATCCCCTCGGAGAGAATCCCGCGCATTTTGCGCGGCGCAAGGTTGGCGACGAGTACCACGGTCTTGCCGATCATATCCCCGGGCGCGTACCACTCGGCGATGCCCGAGAGCACCGTGCGCGTCTCGCCGCCGCCGATGTCGAGCGTAGATTTGAGCAGCTTGTCGGACTTCTTCACCCGCTCGCAGGCGAGCACCGTAGCCGCGATCATGCGCACCTTCGCAAAATCATCAAATGCGATCTCCGGCGCACCCGGCTGTTCCGGCGCGGGCGCGGGCGCTGCCGCCTGCGCCTTCTCGGCGGCGATGGCCTCTAGCTCCTTCGGAACATCCAGCCGCGGGAAGAGCGCCTCGCCCTTCGCCACGCGCGTGCCCGGCTTCAGCGCGCCGAATTTCTGCACGCTCTCCCATGTTTGGAGCGCGGGATCGTCGATCCCAAGCTGCGCATAAATTTTTCCGGGCGTGGAGGGCATGGTCGGCGCGATGTACACCGCGACCGCGCGCACGCACTCGGCGAGGTTGTAGAGCACCGTCTTGAGCCGCGGCGCGCCCTCCTCGGTTTTTCCGAGCACCCACGGCTGCGTGATGTCGATATACCGGTTGGAATCGCCGATCAATTTCCAAATCTCGGCGAGCGCCTGGCTGAACTGCAATCCATCCATCGCCTGCTCCACGCGCGCGGGCAGCCCCTCAAAGCGCGCGCGCAGCGCAAGATCGGGCTCGAGCGCTTCGCCCGGCGCGGGGATCACCCCGCCGAAATACCGCTCGATCATGGCGACGACGCGGGAGACGAGGTTGCCCAGGTCGTTGGCGAGGTCGGCATTGATGCGGTTGAGCAGCGATTCGTTCGTGTAATTCCCGTCCGAACCGAAGGGCATTTCGCGCATGAGGTAGTAGCGCAGCGCGTCCACGCCGTAGCGTTTCACGATGGGCGCGGGGTACTCGACATTGCCCTTGGATTTGGACATCTTGTCGTTGCCGAATAAGAGCCAGCCGTGCCCGAACACCTGCTTGGGCAGGGGCAGCCCCAGCGCGTGCAGCATGATCGGCCAGTAGATCGTGTGAAAGCGTACAATCTCCTTGCCCACCAAATGCACATCCGCCGGCCAGAATTTCTGGAACAGCGCGTCGTTCTCCGTTTCGTAGCCGAGCGCGGTGATGTAGTTCGACAGCGCGTCGATCCACACATAGATCACATGCTCCGGGTCAAAATCCACCGGGATGCCCCATTTGAAGGTCGTGCGCGACACGCACAGATCCTGCAGCCCCGGGCGCAGGAAGTTGTTGAGCATCTCGTTTGCGCGGGAGGCGGGCTGTATGAACGAGGGATGCGTCTCGATGTACTCGATCAGCCAATCCTGATACTTGCTCATGCGGAAGAAATAGCTCTCCTCATGCGCCACCTCGCAAGGTCGCCCGCAATCGGGGCACACCTTGCCGCCGTCCTTTTCGACAAGCTGCGACTCCGTCCAGAACGATTCGCAGGGCGTGCAGTACATGCCCTCGTACTCGCTTTTGTAAATATCGCTCTGTTCGTAGAACTTCCGAAAGATTTTCTGGACGATCTTCTTGTGCCGCGGCTGCGTGGTGCCCAGATAATCGTCGTACTCGATGTCCATCAGCTTCCATAATGCCTTCGTCTCCGCGACGATGCCGTCCACATAATCCTGCGGCGACATGCCCGCCTCGGCGGCCTTGCGCTCGATCTTCAGCCCGTGCTCGTCCGTGCCGGTCAAAAAGTACGTCTCGTATCCCGTCTGCTTTTTAAAGCGCGCCATCGTGTCCGCGGCGACGGTCGTATAGGTGTGCCCGATCGTCATGTTCCCGCTGGGGTAGTAGATGGGCGTTGTGATATAGAATGTCTTTTTCTTCTCCATTTGCGTCCCCTCCGTTATAAAAAACGCCCCTCACATCACATGAGGGGCGCTGATCGCGCGATACCAACCCTGTTCGCCCGGTCGCCCGAGCCTTTCGCCGACCCGATGATCGGCTGTGCGGATAACGGCGCCTGCCGCCGCACGCTTGCACCATGCTCGCGCGCAGAGCTCGGGAGCCATGTTCACGCCGCCCTTCGCCGCCGGTTTTCAGCTGCCCCGGCTCTCTGCTGGCGTACCGCGCGCGCTACTCTCTCCGTCATCGCCTATGCAAACCATTATATGATTTTTCGCAGCCGCTGTCAAGCGCAAATCGATTTACAGCGCGCTTTTTGCATGGTATAATGCAGTATCAATCGCAGTATGGGGGAAATGAATCGATGAAATGGGATTTGAGCAGGCTCTATCGGGGCTTTGACGATGAGAATTTTGCGCGGGACATCCAAGCGGTGGAGTCGGGCTACGCCTCGCTCCTCCGGGACACGGTGGCGCTTTCGGACGCGAAGGGGCTATCGGACATCCTGCGCGGCGCGCAGCAGGCGATGAGCCTTTTATACAAAACGTTCTCGTACACGCAGCTGACGCTCGCGGCGGACGCGGGCGATGAGCGCGCGCGGATGCTCATCGAGAAGCTGTCCGCGCTCACCATCGGGCATCAGAAGCTGATGAGCGCGCTGAGTGCATACCTTGCGGACAAGGATTTGGCGCAGTACGCCGAGGCGGACGCGCTGCTCAAGGAGCATGCGTACCTCCTCACCCTCCTCAAGCGCGACGCGGCGCATGTGCTCGATCCCGCAATCGAGGACACGGTGCTGCGCATGCAGCTCACCGGCGGCGTTGCGTTCAACCAGCTGCGCGATCAGCTCGACGCGCAGCATCTGATTGAGTTGGGCGGCGAAAAGCACCCGCTCTCCAAGATTCGTGGCATGGCGTATTCCGCCGACGCGGACGTGCGCCGGCGCGCCTATGAGGCGGAGATCGCCGCCTACCCCGCGATCGAATCGCCCATGGCGGCGTGCTTGAACGCGATCAAGGGCGAAACGCTCACGATTTTGCCGCTGCGCAACTACGAATCGGCGCTCGACGCGTCGCTCGACAGCGCGCGCATGGACCGCAAGACGCTCGATGCGCTCATCGGCGCGATGCAAGAATCGCTGCCCGCGTTCCGCCGCTTCCTGCGCGCGAAGGCGCGCAATCTGGGCTACGCAGGCGGGCTGAAATTCTACGACCTGTTCGCGCCCCTCGGCGCGTCCGCGCGCGAATACACGCTCGACGAGGCGCGCGAGATGCTGCGCGATGTGTTTACGGACTTTAGCCCCAAGATGGCGGCGTTCATCGACAAGACGTTTGACGAAAACCTCGTCGATGCCTACCCGCGCGCGGGCAAAGTGGGCGGCGCGTTCTGCGCAAGCGTCCACCCGCTGGGCGTCAGCTACATCCTCTCCAATTTCGACGGCAGCTTGTCGTCGGTCAGCACGCTCGCGCACGAGCTGGGGCACGCGTATCATTCGGACTGCATCATGCACCTTTCGGTGCTTTTGAGCGATTACCCCATGCCGCTCGCGGAGACGGCGTCGATCTTCAGCGAAACGCTGCTCGTCAACCGCCTGCTTGCGGACGCGGACGCCGACACGCGCATGACGCTGCTCGATCAGCAGCTCACCGACGCCGCACAGGTGATCGTGGACATTTTAAGCCGCTACCTGTTTGAGACCGAGGTGTTTGATCGCCGCAAGGATCATGTGCTCACGCCGAAAGAGTTGTGCGCCATCATGACGGACGCGCAGGAACAAACCTACGGCGACGGGCTCGACGCTTCGTGCATGCACCCCTACATGTGGGCGTGCAAATCGCATTACTACATGGTGGACTACCATTTCTACAACTTCCCGTATGCGTTCGGGCTCTTGTTCGGCATGGGCGTGTACGCGCAGTACCTCGAGAAAGGGGCGGCGTTTTTGCCGATGTACGATGCGCTTCTTGCCTCCACCAGCACCGGGGATGTGCGCGATGTCGCCGCCGGCGTGGGCATCGACGTGACCGACATCGACTTCTGGCGCGGCTCCATCCGCGTGCTCACCGAACGGATCGACGAATTCGAGCGGCTTTGAACACCGTTTATTCGCCGAAATGCCATTGTTTTTTAACGTAGGCGCGCACAAAATTTGTTATAATAATACATTGGTTCGATAGATGGGGGTGACCGCCTTTGAACAAACCCATGGATAACGACCTCAAGCGGTTGATGGAGCGAGATTCCCTGCGCACGACGGTTCTTTCCTACCTGCTGACGCTCGTGTACGCCGCAGTCAGCGCCGTAACCGCGATGGCGGGGCGCGAAATGATCGAAACGATCGCGCTCAAGTTGATCTTCTCGCAGGAATTGCAATCGGTGCAGTACGGCGGCTTCCGCCG
>JBMNUA010000167.1:0-5585 GCA_050945995.1 Christensenellales bacterium | reverse complement strand
CGTCAGCTCCGGCGGCACGGGCACGCGCGCGGTTTGGGGCAACATCACCGTCGCGGGCAAGACGGGCACGAACTCCAACAACATCGGCGTCACCTTCGCAGGCTTTACGGGGTATTACGCCTGCGCGGTGTGGATCGGCTCTGACAACTACAGACCGCTGAGCACCGACGCCACGGGCGGCACCTACGCCGCGCCGCTGTGGGCGCAAATCATGAAGGAAGTGCACACGCTGACGGGCAAGACGCAGGATCGCGACATCATACAGAAATCCGCGGCGTCCGTCGGGCTCGTGCGCGCCACCGCCTGCGGCGTTTCGGGCATGCGCCCCACCCGGTACTGCTATGACGACGACCATTACGGCACGATCACGGACTACTATCTCTCCGGCACGGAGCCGACCGAGGCATGCAACATGCACCGTTCCGGCGGCAAGCTGTATGTGCCCGAGGGGCATCCGCTGCGCGATACGAAGGACGGCGGCGTGGTGCTGGACTACTTCCCGAATGCCACGACGAGAGATTGATGCGCGTGCCACATCGCCCCGGAAGTGATTCCGGGGCGTTTTTGTATGGATTTACAATCTATACCTTCATATTTTTGCCGCATTGTTCGGACATATCTATTACATTTATTTCCATTCTGTTTCCATTTGTTTGGCATGTATCGTATCTTTCCTACATTGTGGGTGATTTATATCACTTTTGTACAAAGGCGCGTATAATCTAGGGAAACGATGACGAAAAAACGCATGTGATGGCGAGCTGAATTTTCGTCAGATTGCGCTTGCAAAAGCCGAAGGCGTAGTAGCGCTGCGTCGAGGATTTTGCAGGTGTGAGATGGCGGAAATGCAGCCGCCAGCGCGCGCGGGATTGAATCAGCGTTTCCCTAGGACAATCAGATGATTTCGGAGCGGCAAGTGAACAGAGATAAGAACATACGATATGAAAAGCAGCGCGCGCGGATGCGCCGGCGCAAGCGCGAACGACGCATGTATATGCTCACAGCGGTTTTTGCATCGCTGTGCGTTTTTGCGTTCATCGGGCTGATCTTGCAAATAAAGGGCGGGGTAACAACCGAGCCCGGCACTTGGATTGTCGAGAGCGGCGAGGTGCAAGTCGCCGCGCCGCCGATGGACGATTCGGGCAGAGCGGCGGGCGGCGCGGTGGTGATCGAGACCCCCGCACCCGCGATCCTTGATTTTTTGCCGATCGTCGAGCCGACCGCGGCGCCGGATTCATCCGATATCCCCGCGATCGAGCCGGAGCAGCAGCTCGCGACCATCACCATCTCGGCGGCGGGGGACGCGACGCTCGGCGGCGACTACAACACCTCCGCGCACGAGCGCTTTGACAGCTACGCCGAAAAGCATGGTTACGCATACTTTCTGGAGAATGTGCGCGATATTTTCGAGCAGGACGATTTGACGTTTGTGAACCTCGAAGGACCGCTCACCACGAGCACGGACAAGCGCGGCGGCAGGATTTTCAATTTCAAGGGCGCGCCGGCATACGCGAACATCCTCGCGCTCGGCTCAGTGGAACTGGCGGGGCTTGCGAACAACCACGCGCTCGATTTCGGCAGAAGCGGGCTCGAGGAGACCGTGGAATCGCTCAGCGCCGCAGGCGTAGAGGCATGCGGCTATCAGCTTGTGTACCGCGATGTGATCAACGGCATCTCCGTGACATGCATGAGCGTCACCGAGTGGGATTATACGACGGACGAGCTAAAAGAGATGATCGCGCGCGAGCGCGGCGATTGCGATCTACTGATTATGATGATCCATTGGGGCGAGGAGCGCGCGTATCAGCCGACCGATTCGCAGATGAAGTACGGCTACGCGATGATCGACGCGGGCGCGGATCTCGTGCTCGGCTCGCACTCGCATGTCGTGGGTGGCATCGAGCGCTACGCGGGCAAATACATCGTCTACGGGCTGGGCAATTTCTGCTTCGGCGGCAATTCCAACCCGAGCGACAAGGACGCCATGATCTTCCAGCAGACCTTCGCGCTCGATCCGGACGCGGGCATCCTCGACGCGGGCATCGCGATTGTGCCGATCTCCGTGTCCTCGGTCTCCGGCACGAACGACTACCGCCCCACCCCGCTGACCGGAAGCGAGGCGACGCGCGTGTTAAAGAAGATCGGCGGATACTCGCTTGTGCAGATGGATCAAATCCGGTGGTCGCGCGGCATGGACGAATACCTCGCGCTGGGGAATTAAACAGCGGTATAATTAGAGACGGCAGGCGCGCGCCTGCCGTTTTATTTGTCCTTATTTTTTCGCCTTGGGCTTGAAGATCAGCGCGTTGAGCAGCCCGAAGAACGCAGCGGCGGCGACGCCGGCGGCGGTGCGCACCACGCCCCCGCTGAACGCGCCCCAGAACCCATACTTATTGACCGACTCAATCGCGCCCATGGCGAGCGAGTAGCCAAAGCCGGTCAGCGGCACGGTCGCGCCCGCGCCCGCAAAATCAACAAGCGGTTTATACAGCCCGACCGCCGTCAATACAACGCCCGCGACCACATAGAACACGAGAATCCGCGCGCTCGTCAACTTCGTCAGATCGATGAGCAGCTGCCCGATCACGCAGAGCAGCCCGCCCACCACAAACGCCTTTACAAATTGCAAGAAAATATCCATCATATCATCTCCAGCGCGGCGGCGTAGGCGATCGAGGGGATGCTCTCGCCCTGCAAGCCGCTTGTCGGACTGAGCATCGCGCCCGAGCCGACGACGAGCAGCTTTGTGTACTCCCGCTGCGCGAGCCGCTTCATCAGCCAACCGCAGCTCACCGACGCCACGCAGCCGCAGCCGCTCGCGCCGGCGTGGGGGTCTTGCTCCTTCGCGTACAGGCTCGCGCCGCAGTCAATCAGCCGCCCGGGATCGATCTTCAGTCCGCTCTCATGGAGCAGCTCGATGAGCAGCTCGCGCCCGATCCAGCCCAAGTCCCCCGTCGCCACCAGATCATAATAATCCGCCGGGCGCGCGGTATCCTCAAAATGCGCCTTGATGCACGCGCTCACCGCGGGCGCCATCGCCGCGCCCATGTGGTTGGCGTCCTTGATCTGATAATCGATCACTTTGCCGATCGTGCCGGCGGTCACGCGCATGCCGTCCTTCTTTTTTTCGTCCTTGAGCACGGCGCAGCCGGCGGCGGTCGCCGTCCATTGCGCGGAGGGCGTGCGCTGCGTGCCCATTTCGAGCGGGAAGCGGAATTGCCGCTCCGCCGTGCAAAAATGGCTCGACGCGCCGCACAGCGCGCTATTTAATTGCCCGCCGGAGATGAGCGCGGCGGCGAGCACCATCGCCTGCGCAAACGTGGAGCACGCGCCGTACAGCCCGACAAAGGGGATGCCGAGCGAGCGCGCACAGAAGCTCGAGGCGATGATCTGGTCGTTCAAATCGCCGCTCAAAAATAGATCGATGGTCGCATCCGTCATCCCCGCGCGTGAGATGGCGTCCAGCGCGCAGCGGCGCAGCATCTCGCTCTCCGCCTGTTCCCACGATTTTTTGCCGAGCAGGTCGTCGTCAATCACCATATCAAACCACTTGCCGAGCGGACCTTCGCCCTCCTTTGGCCCGACGACGGAGGCGTGGGACGCGACGAGCGGCGGATTTTCGTATAAAAAGCTCTGCCTGCCCACGCGGCTCATGAAAACACCGCCTTTATGATCCAATGGATGATGCCCACGACCACCGATGCGGAGATACCGTAGGCGAGCACGGGACCCGCGAGGGCGAATAGCTTTGCGCCCACGCCCATCACCAGCCCCTCGCGCCGAAATTCGATCGCCGGTGCGGCGACGGAGTTGGCAAACCCGGTGATCGGCACGATCGAGCCCGCGCCGGCGTATTTGCCGATGCGGTCGTAAACGCCGATGCCGGTGAGCGTCGTTCCGAGGAAGATGAGCACCACGGAGGTGAACATGGGCGCGGTCATTTCGCTGAGCTCCAACTGCGCGCCCCAGAGCGTGAGCGCTTGCCCGATGGAGCAGATGACGCCGCCCACCCAAAACGCCTTCAGGCACTGCATGCCGATGCGGCTGCCGGGCGTCAGGCGCTTGACTTTTTCGTTATACTGCTTGATCCGTTTCGCTTCGTCGTTCACGGGCGATCCGCCTCCTTCATCGCGCGCGGACGCGGTCTGCGCACTTCGCGGTCGCCCGGCGTCGCGGCGTAGTCCATGGTGTTATTCGGTCCCAGATGTCGGTTCAAATTCAGCACCTCCGCACACGCGTGGTTCGGCGGCATCGAACGCGGACATTCCATGTCGCCGCGCTTGTAGTATGCCACATTCCGGCGCGAATACACGCCGCGCATATCCATCGGCATGGCGGCGCGAAATCGGGGCAAACTGAAGAGAACCCGCGCGTTTGGGAAAAACGGAGGTCGATGCACCACGAACCGCGCCATGAAAAAGACCGCGCTGTATGCGGCGATCCTGCCGCCCGCGCGCGCGTTTTATAAAATCCAGCGATTCGCGCTCTCGTCATTTGCGTGTTTTTTACTGGATTATACGCTGTTTGCCGCGCTGGGCGCGGCGAGCGCGCCGATTGCCAACATTGTTTCGCGGGCGGTGAGCGCGAGCGCGAATTACGCGATCAACAAGCGGTGGGTGTTTCGCCACGCGGGCGGCGCGAAGCAAACTGCGGCGCGTTATTTTGCCCTCGCGGGCGCGATTGGATTAGCGAACACGTTTTTACTCGCGCAGCTGACCGCGCGCGCGGGCATGAACCGCTATATAGCGAAGATGATCACAGAGACGGCGTTCTTTTTCATCAACTGGCTGATGCAGCGGCATTTCGTCTTTCGACACAGAAAAAGCGGCTGAGGGGTGTCCTCAACCGCTGGTACGCGCCGCACGCGCGGCTATTTTTTTACATACAGCACGCCGAGCGTGCCGTCGCCGCAATGGCTGGAGATGGTGCAGCCCGCGCGGGTGATGTGAATTTCCTCGAAGGGCTGGAGCGCGGCGACGGTGCGGCGCACCGCCTCGATCGTCTCCTCCGGCAAGCCCGAATGCGTGATGAACACGCGCTTTGTGTCGATGTCCGCCGCGCCCTCGAGCCGGTCGCGCACATACTGATCGAGGCAGCGCTGGAACGGGCCGCGGTACTTCCTGCCCACGCCCATCTTGCCGCCGCGCACCTCGATGCACGGGCGGAGCTTTAATATGTTCGCGCCGAGCGCGGCGATCGCCGAGCAGCGCCCGCCCTTGTGCAGGTAGTCGAGCCGGCTCAACAGAAAGCTCGCGTCCACGCGATCCGCCATGCCGCGAAGCGCATCAGAAATCGCCTGCGCGTCCATGCCATCCGCCGCCAGATCGCACGCCGCAATCGCCAGATGCGCCGAGCCCGTCGATAGATTGCGCGAATCCACGGGGTATACGGGCAGCCCTTCGGCGGCGATGACCGCGTTTTGGTGGCAGGCGCTCATCTCGCTGGAGATGTTGATATGTACCACCGCATCCGCGTCCTCGAGGGCTTCTGCAAACAGCGCGCGGTACTCGTCCACATTTACCGCCGATGTCTTCGGCAGCGCCCCGCCCGCGTCCACATGCGCATAAATATCCTGGGGCGTGATG
>JBMNUA010000166.1:0-5634 GCA_050945995.1 Christensenellales bacterium | reverse complement strand
CCACGCAATGCCCGTACTGCCCGTGTCCGCCCGTCTGGCGCACATAGCGCGCCTCGGCCTTCGCCTTGCGGCGGATGCACTCTTTGTAGGCGACCTGGGGCTTTCCGACCTTCGCCTCGACTTTAAACTCGCGAAGCAGCCGATCGACGATGATCTCCAGGTGCAACTCGCCCATGCCGGCGATGATCGTCTGCCCGGTGGTGTCCTCGGTGTAGGTGCGGAAGGTGGGATCCTCCTCCGCGAGCCGCGCAAGCGCGACGCCGAGCTTATCCGCGCCCGCCTTCGTCTTGGGCTCGATCGCCACACGGATGACGGGGTCGGGAAACTCCATCGACTCGAGCACGATCTGCGCGTTTTCCAGGCAGAGGGTGTCGCCGGTGGTCGTCTCCTTGAGCCCGACGGCGGCGGCGATGTCGCCGGTGCGAATTTCGTCGATCTCCGCGCGGTGGTTGGCGTGCATCCGCAGGATGCGCGCGATGCGCTCGCGCTTGCCTTTGGTGGAGTTATACAGGTATGTGCCCGCCTTGAGCGTCCCCGAATACACGCGGAAGAACGCGAGCTTGCCGACGTGCGGATCGACCGCGATCTTAAATGCGAGCGCGGAGAACGGCTCGTCGTCGGAAGGATTGCGCATGAGTTTGCGCTCGCCGTCGCGGCTGGTGCCCGTGATCGGCGGGATGTCGAGCGGCGAGGGCAGGTAATCGACGATCGCGTCGAGCAAAAGCTGCACGCCCTTGTTGCGGTACGAAGTGCCGCAGAGAACCGGCGTCATCGTGCCCGCGATGGCGCGCGCGCGGATGCCCTGCATGATCTCCGCCTGCGTCAAGTCGCCCTCGTCGAAGAACTTCTCCATGAGCGCCTCGTCCGCCTCGGCGGCCGCTTCGACCAGCGCCGCGCGGTACTCCGCCGCCTGCTCGGCGTACTCGTCGGGGATCTCGCTCTCGTCGATCTTGTTGCCCATGTCGTCCATGTAGATCTCGGCCTTCATCTTCACAAGGTCGATGATGCCCTTGAAGCTGCTCTCGTTTCCGATGGGCAGCTGGATCGGGACGACGTTTGCCTTGAGCCGGTCCGCCATCATGCCGACAACGCGCAAAAAGTTCGCGCCGGTGATGTCCATCTTGTTGACGTAGGCGAGCCTGGGCACGCCGTATTTCGTGGCCTGATGCCACACGGTCTCCGACTGCGGTTCGACGCCGCCCTTGGCGCAGAATACAGCCACAGCGCCGTCCAGCACACGCAAGGAGCGCTCAACCTCAACGGTGAAGTCGACATGGCCGGGGGTGTCTATGATGTTGATCTGGTGTCCGCGCCACTCGCAGGTGGTGGCGGCGGAAGTGATGGTGATTCCGCGCTCCTGCTCCTGCTCCATCCAGTCCATAGTCGCCATGCCCTCATGGACCTCGCCGACGCGATGCGTCTTTCCCGTGTAGTACAGGATTCGCTCGCTCGTCGTGGTCTTTCCGGCGTCGATATGGGCCATGATGCCGATGTTGCGGATGTGATCCAAAGTATGCGTTCTTGCCACAGTCAGTATCCTACCTTTTTCATGTCTAAGTGGTTTGGGCAACGATATGCCCGGAATGAATAGTAGGGCTGCTCAAGTCGTCATGCTCAAGCAGCTCTCATGCGATCTATGCGTTTACCAGCGGTAGTGCGCGAACGCCTTGTTCGCTTCCGCCATTTTGTGCATATCCTCGCGCCGCCTTACGGCGTTGCCGGCGTTGTTTGCCGCGTCGAGAATCTCGCCCGCAAGGCGGTCCGCCATGCTGCGCTCGCCGCGCCTGCGCGCGAACTGCACCAGCCAGCGAAGCGCCAGCGTCTGCCTGCGCTCGGTGCGAATCTCGATGGGCACCTGATAGGTGGTGCCGCCAACGCGCCGGGCCTTGACCTCGAGCGCGGGTGTGATGTTCGCGATCGCGGCTTCAAAGACCTCGGTCGCCTCTTTGCCGGTCTTTTGTGCGACCGATTCAAAGGCTTCGTAGCAAACAGCCTGCGCGACACCGCGCTTGCCGTCGTACATGATTTGGTTGATCAATTTCGTGACGATCGTCGTTCCGTGAACCGGATCCGGCAGAACCTCACGCTTGGGAATAAATCCACGTCTTGGCATTGATTGTCCCCTCCAATGCGTATGTTTGGACGTCAATGAAACGTTGAAACGGGCGAACGCCTTGCCGCAGTTGGCGCTGGGGCACGCGCCCGGACGCGCGCTTTCGTTTGGACGCCCCACGTTCCAAATGGGTGTCCTCGGTACTTGCCGCCATCCGGTTTCGCAACATGCGCAAATGCGCATGTTTCACTTAGGTCTTGGGCTTCTTCGCGCCGTAGAGGGAGCGGCCCTGCATCCGCTTCGCAACGCCCGCCGCGTCCAGCGCGCCGCGCACGATGTGATAGCGCACGCCCGGCAGATCGCGGACCTTGCCGCCGCGGATCAATACCACCGAGTGCTCCTGAAGATTGTGACCGATGCCCGGAATGTAGCAGGTGCCTTCATACTGGTTGGTAAGGCGCACGCGCGCGATTTTACGCAGCGCGGAATTCGGCTTTCTCGGGCTGAGCGTTTTGACGGACAGGCACACGCCGCGCTTCTGCGGACAATTCTGCAGAATCGGAGCGTTCGACTTATAAGTCACCTGTTCCCTGCCCTTTCGGATCAACTGGTTGATCGTCGGCATGGAGTCGTAGCACCTCCTGATTGTTTGGGTTGATTTTGCGTGCTATATACAACTTCCGCAACCCTGGAAGCGTTATAGTTTACCTTCTGAGCCCTGCGGCGGCGGTTTTGACATCGACCCCGCACGCTTTGCCCAACTCTTTCATCTCGGGCACGATGATGAGCTTCGCGCCCGCGCGCTCGCTGGCCTGTGCAACCTGCGTGCGGATGAACATTTCGGCGTCGTCTGCGAGATATACGGTCGCGATCTCGCCCTTCGCCAGCGCCTTTAAGAGCCTGCGCGTGCCGACCACCTTGCGGGCGTCGTCCAGCTTCTCAAGCATCAGCGCACCTCCTCAAAATAGCATCATTCTTTGCGCATGTCAAGCAAACTGAGGTTAACTCCGGCTTGCACATGAACTGCGTTCATGCGCAAGCCCTGGGTCAACTCAACCGACCGGCGGCGCGGCGCACAGGTTCACGCCGCCCGGTCGCGGGATCAATACGCCTCGTGGATCTGCGCGTCGCGGTAGCGGCGCATCCCCGTGCCGGCGGGAATCTGTTTGCCGATGATGACGTTCTCCTTGAGCCCAAGGAGCGGGTCAACCTTGCCCTTGATCGCGGCCTCGGTGAGCACGCGCGTCGTCTCCTGGAAGGATGCCGCCGAGAGGAAGGATTCGGTGGCGAGCGCCGCTTTGGTGATGCCAAGGAGCACGCGCTTTGCCGTCGCGGGGCGTCCGCCCGCCTCGATCGCCTTGCGGTTCTCCTGCTCGAACCGGAACACGTCGATCAGCGCGCCGGGGAGCAGTTCCGTGTCGTTGGATTCCTCGATCTTCACCTTGCGCAGCATCTGGCGCACGATGACCTCGATGTGCTTGTCGGCAATCTCGATGCCCTGACGGCGGTAGACGGACTGCACTTCCTTGACGAGGTAGTCCTGCACCGCTTTGATGCCGAGGATGCGGAGCAAATCGCCCGGGTTGATCGAGCCCTCGATCAGCTCGTCGCCGGCGCGCACGATATCGCCGTCCTCGACCTTGAGCTTCGCGCCGTAGTTGATCGGATATTTCTTCGTCTCCGCCTCGCCGTCCTGGGAGGTGATGATCAGCTCGCGCCGCTTCTTCGCGTCCGTCGAGATCGACACAATGCCGGAGATCTCGGCAAGCGCCGCCTCGCGCTTGGGCTTTCGCGCCTCAAACAGCTCCTCCACGCGGGGCAGACCCTGCGTGATGTCCTCGCCGCCTGCGACGCCACCGGTGTGGAAGGTGCGCATGGTCAGCTGTGTGCCCGGCTCGCCGATGGACTGCGCGGCGATGATGCCGACCGCCTCGCCCACGTCAACGAGCGTGCCGTTTGTCATATTCGCGCCGTAGCAGTGCGCGCAGATGCCGATGGACGACTGGCAGGTGAGCACGCTGCGGATGGTGACCTCCGTCAGCCCGCTTTTCGCGATCCGCGCGGCCTTGTCGTGGGTGATCATCTCGTTGACATCGACGATGACTTCGCCCGTATTCGGGTCGATCACGCTTTCTGCTGCGATGCGCCCGCGGATGCGATCCTCGAGCACCTCGATGATATCGCCGTCGCCCTCGATGTCGGTCACGCGCATGCCGCGCACCTTCTCGCCGCGCTTGGCAAAGCAGTCCACCTCGCGCACGATGTTGTCCTGCGACACGTCCACGAGCCGGCGGGTCATATAGCCCGAGTCCGCCGTTTTGAGCGCGGTATCGGCAAGCGATTTGCGCGAGCCGTGCGAGGAGAGGAAGAACTCGAGCACCGAGAGCCCCTCGCGGAAGTTCGCGCGGATGGGCAGCTCGATGATCTTGCCCGAGGGCGACGCCATCAACCCGCGCATGCCGGCGAGCTGGCGGATCTGGTTGACCGAGCCGCGCGCGCCGGAGTCCGCCATCATATTGATGGGGTTGTATTTGTCGAGCGAGTCCATCACCTGCTTGGTGACGTCGTTGGTCGCCTGCTCCCAGATGCGGATGACCGAGGTGTACCGCTCGTTTTCGGAGAGGCGTCCGCGCCGGAACTCGCGCTCCACGCGGTGAACCTGGCTCTCCGCGTCGTCGAGGATCGTCTTTTTCTCCCCGGGCACGATGATGTCGGCGACCGAGAAGGTGAGCGCGCCGCGCGTGGAGTATTTATAGCCCAAATCCTTGATGTTGTCGAGCGTCTGCGCGGTCACGGTCACGCCGTGCGAGCGGTAGCACATGTCGATGATCCTGCCGAGCTTGCGCATGCCGACGACCTCGTCAACTTCGAGCTTGAACATATCCTCGATCGTCTCGCGCGGCTGCCCGCCCATGTCCTGCGGGATCGCTTCGTTGAAGATGACACGCCCGATGGACGTTTCGACCATGCGGTGGTACTCTTTTCCCTCAAACGTGCGCGTCATGCGGATGTGGCACTTCGCCTGCAGGGAGAGCTCGCCCGTGTCATACGCCATCAGCGCCTCGTCCACGTCGGTAAAGCGCATGCCCTCGCCCTTCATGCCCTCGCGGATCAAGGTCAGGTAGTAGCAGCCCAGCACCATGTCCTGCGTGGGGCTGACGACGGGCTTTCCATCCTGCGGTTTCAGGATGTTGTTGGCAGACAGCATGAGGAACCGCGCCTCCGCCTGCGCCTCCATCGAGAGAGGGACGTGAACCGCCATCTGGTCGCCGTCGAAGTCCGCGTTGAAGGCGGTGCAGCACAGCGGGTGGAGCTTGAGCGCCTTGCCCTCGACGAGGATCGGCTCAAACGCCTGAATGCCCAGCCTGTGGAGCGTGGGCGCGCGGTTGAGCATCACCGGGTGATCCTTGATCACCGATTCGAGCACATCCCACACCTCGGGGCGCACGCGCTCAACGGCGCGCTTCGCGGTTTTGACGTTGACCGCCATGCCGAGGTTGACGAGCCGCTCGATCACGAAGGGCTTGAACAATTCAAGCGCCATCTCCTTGGGCAGCCCGCACTGGTAGAGCTTGAGCGAG
>JBMNUA010000165.1:0-5663 GCA_050945995.1 Christensenellales bacterium | reverse complement strand
GCTGCTGGTCGCCTACGTCTCGCGCACCACCGACAGCCCCGGCGAGTTCCGCGCGAACGTGTGCTTCGTGTTCATCTTGGTGGACATCTTCCGCACCGTCCTCTACGCCGCCACGGGGATTTTCACGCGCGCGGTGTTCCTGCAGGCGCTCGCGCTTGCGCCGTTTATGGCATTGGGGCTGCTGTTCGGGACGCTGCTCGCCAAGCGCGTGCGCGCGGACGCGGTTCGCAACTTCATCATGGCGCTGCTCGCGCTGTCGGGCATTTCGCTGATTATTACAAACGCGCTGGGGCTTCTCTGACGCGGCGCGCGGTCAAACGCCATATCATAAAATACGGGGAGAGGAGGGCGATGGAAATGCGCATGCGCTGCGCGCGCAAGGTCGCGCTATTGATATTTACATTATTGGTGGCACTCCTATTTCTGTCGCCCGAGGCGGAGGACGCGCGCGAGGGCGCGTTCGACGGCGGCGCAGCCGCGTTCCCTAACGGTGCGATTGCCGAGGGGCTGGGCGCGATCGCCATCTCGCCGGAGACGGTCGCCGTCGGGCTGGGCGACCGCGCGCAAATCGATTATACGGTGGACGGCGCGCCAAACGCCCTGAACGTGGAATGGACGTCCTCCGATCCGGCGATCGCGACCATCGCGCCGGGCGGCATCGTCACCGCAGTTTCGGAGGGCGAATGCTTCGTCTCGGGCGTCTCGCACGGCGGGCACGCCGCCGAGGCGCGCGTGCAGGTGTACCCCGCGCCCTCGGTATTGATCGTGACCCCCTCGTCTGTCAAAATCGGCACGGGCGAGCGGTACGCGATCCGCCCCGTGATCTCCGCGGGCAGCCGCGCGTCGTTTACCTATCAATCCAGCGACACCTCCGTCGCGGATGTGGACGGCGCGGGCGTTGTGACCGCGAAAAAGCGCGGCAGCGCGACGATCACCGTGAAAACGCACAACGGCGTGCGCGACAGCCTGAACATCACCGTGGCGCGCGCGCCCAAGTCGATCCGCTTTAAGGCGGACGAACTGCTCGCCTACACGGGCGAGGCGGTGAAGGCGTCCGTCGCGCTCTCGAGCGGCTCGGCGTCGATCATCGCATACGAATCCTCCGATCCCGCGATCGTGCGCGTGGACAGCCGCGGGCGGATCACGGGCGTGTCCGCGGGGCGGGCGACGATCACCGCGACCACGTTCAACGGGAAAACCGCAGAGTGCCCGGTGGTGGTGTACGACCCGCCGACCGCCATCGTCGCGCCGCCGTTGATCGAGGCGGTGGCGGGCGTGCCGATGGATGTGGACATCTACGCGGTCCTCGCAAACGGGGAACGCTACGAGGGCTACATCGACATCGACCTCGCGGACCCCGACATCGCGGTGGTGCGCGACGGGGTGCTCTACCCGCTGCGGCGCGGCGAGACCTACGTCACGCTCACGGCGCACCGGGTGTCAACGCGGGTGTATGTGTCCGTGGGACGCTACGGAGACGCGTATGCCACGCTCGTCGCGGCGCACCGGGGGGATTTCACATCGGGCACGGAGAACACGCTGGCGGCGATTGCCGGCGCGGTCGCCGCGGGCGCGGACTATGTGGAGGTGGACGTGCGAAAGACGCGCGACGGCGCGCTGGTGTTGATGCACGACGCCACGGTCACGCGCACCTCCTCGTCCTCCTCGGGGCAGGTGGCAAAGCTCACGCTCGCGCAATTGCAGGCGATCAACTTCAAGGGGCAGCCCATCTGCACCTTGGAGGAGGCGCTCGCCTACCTCGCGGGCACGAACGTGAAGATATTGATCGAGATGAAGGTGTCGGGGATCGCGGCGGACTGCGCGGCGCTCGTCGCCCAGTATGAGATGCAGCAGCAGGCGGTGTTCGTCTCCTTTTCGCTCAACACGCTCCAAGCGGTGCGCACGCACATGCCCGAGGCGCAGATCGGCTACCTCTACCTCTCGGGCATCAACACGCCGGTGACCATGGCGACGCAATACGAAATCGACATCATGCTGCCGTACTGGAAGCTCGTGGATGAGCCGTATGTGGCGGCGCTGCACAACGCGGGCATCCAGGTGGGCGTGTGGACGGTGAACAAGTCCTCGGACATCCGCGCGATGCATCGCACGGGGGTGGACATCATCATCACGGACTATGTCGAGCGCGCGTTTGCGGCGATCATACCGTAACGGGCAACAAAAAACACCGCCGCGGGGGATTTTCCCACACGGCGGTGTTTTTATATCATCACCCGGCGAGCATCTCGCGGTTGGGCTTGTAGGTGGTGACGATCTCCTGGAGCGCGTCCACGGCGGACTCGTCGTTGTGCTCGGCGGCGATTTTCAAATCATCCAACTTGCAATCGAGCGCGTCATCGTCCATGGCGATGGGCGGTGCGACGAAGATTTTATCGTGGCTGGTCTTCGTCATGGCGCTCGCCTCGCTCTCCATGAGCAGCTCCTCATAGAGCTTCTCGCCGGGGCGCAGCCCAGTAATCTCGATCTGCATGTCCACGCCCGGGGTGTACCCATGAAAGCGGATCAGCTTCTGCGCAAGCTCCATGATACGCACGGGATCGCCCATGTCTAAAACGAAGATCGCGCCGTTCTCGGCGATGGCGCCCGCCTGAAGCACGAGCTGCGCCGCCTCGGGGATGGTCATGAAATAGCGTTCCATCTCCGGGTCGGTGACGGTGACGGGCCCGCCCTTTTTGATCTGCGCCTCGAACTTGGGGATGACGCTGCCGTGCGAGCCGAGCACATTGCCAAAGCGCACCGCCATGCAGCGCATATCCGTTCTGCGGGCGAACTGCTGCATCAGCATCTCGGTGATGCGCTTGGTCGCGCCCATGACATTGGTGGGGTTGACCGCCTTGTCGGTGGACAGCTGAACGAGCCGCAGCACCCCGTGCTCCGACGCGGACTGCAAGAGATTGCGCGTGCCAAAGACGTTGTTCTTGATCGCCTCGGCGGGCGAGATCTCCATCAGCGGCACATGCTTGTGCGCGGCGGCGTGGAACACGATCTCCGGCTCATAGGTGGAAAACACCTCGTCGAGCCGCTGCTTGTCGCGGATCGAGCCGATGAGCACCTCGATGGGGCAATCCGCGCCGTAGAGCTGCTTGAGCTCGGTCTCCAGCTCGTAGGCGCAGTTTTCGTAGATGTCGAACACGAGCAGCTTTCGGGGCGCAAAGCGCATGATCTGGCGGCAGATTTCGCTGCCGATCGAGCCGCCGCCGCCGGTGACGAGCACGGTGCGCCCGGTGAGGTAGCCGCGGATGCCCGCGGTGTCTAATTTGACCTCGCCGCGCGAGAGGAAATCCGAGGTGTTGACCTCGCGGATCAGCTGGCGGCGTGGGTCGTTGACCTCGCCGGGATTCGAGACGATTTTGAGCGCGCAGCGCGTGCGCCGGCAGATATCGACGATGCGCTGGAGCTTATCGCCGGTGGCGTTGGGGATGGCGATGAGGATCTCCTGAATGTCCTTGCGGCGGACGATGTCGGGGATGTCCTCGGTGGTGCCCAGCACGGGGATGCCCTGCAGCTTGAGCCCGCCCTTCTCGCGGTCGTCGTCCACAAAGCCGACCGGCGTGCCCGCCATGCCCATGCCCTCGCGGCTGAGCTTGGCGGCGTAGCTGCCGCTCTCCCCCGCGCCGACGATGAGGATGCGCGTGCCGCCCTTGCCCCGGCGGCTGACGAGCGCCTCGCGGCTCATCTTCCAAAACAGGCGCGAGCCCCCGACGAGCGCGGCGGCGCACATGCCCATCATCATCAAAATCGCGCGCGATATGTACCAGCGGAACAGGTAGTTGAGCGCGACCGCGAGAAGCGCCGCCGCCGCGCACACCGCGACCAGGCGCGCGAGGTCCTTCGACCCGGCGTATCGCCACATGCTGACGTATGTACCGCCCAGAACGAGCGCGACCATGTACAGCCCGATCAATAGCGGCGTGATCGGCACGACCTTGGCGTTCATCTTTTGGAATTCAACGCCCATGCTGCCGTCGTAGCGCAGCGCCACGGCGAGCCGCAGCGCGATGAACACAAGCAGAATATCCAGAAGAAAGAGCACCGCGCGGCGGGTCCATCTCCACATTGTTTTGCGTGAAGGCGTGGTCAAAGTAGCACCTCCCGATGGTTGCATATGGGTGACAGGAAGGAGAATCATACCTATTATACACGCGGGAAATCCAAGTGTCAATGAATTGGGAATTGGGGCTACGCCTCAGCCCCGGGAGGGTTGGAGGGTGTGAACCCTCCATGTTCGATCATTTTTACCGGCTTTGCCGGTGAAAATGGATTCGTCCCAAGGGCGCGCTTGCCCGCCCGACGACGAATCGGTACATGCAGCCGGATTTCGCCCGAATTTCCGCAAGGAAATTCAGAAATCCGCGTCTTCGTTCTTTTGGCTTGCGCATGAACGCAGTTCATGTGAAGGCCCTAGGCATACGCTTCCGCAGGCGGGCATAGTGTTATCAGGAGGTGACGCGTATGCAGGCGGCGAAGCCAAAGGGCGCACACAGCCTGACGATGGACGACCGCGCGCGCGCGGTGATCACGGGCGTGGAGGATGTGGAGTGCTTCAACGAGGAGTTGGCGGTGGTCGCAACATCGATGGGGGCGATCACGGTGACGGGCGCGAATCTGCGCGTGTCGCGGCTTGATTTGACGGAAGGGAAGATTTCGATCGAGGGGCGGATCGATTCATTGGAGTACGGCGCGGCGCGGCGCGGGGGATTCTTCTCGCGGATATTGAAATAGATGCTGTACGATACGCTGCCGCAGGCGATTGAGTTTGCGGCGATGCTGCTTGCGGGCGCGGCGATGGGCGCGGCCGCGCTCGCGCTTTCGTATGTGCGGCGGCTGATGCGCGCGGGGCTGATCCTCTCGTTTGTGTGCGATTTGTTTTTGGGCGTTTTGTGGGCGATCCTCGCGTGCGCCGCGCTGACGATCGCCTGCCGCGGGCGCGCGCGGGTGTACCACTTCGCCGGCATGGCGCTGGGCGGCGCGCTGTTATACGCCGCGCTGTCGCCGATCTTGCGCGCGTTCGCGAGGTTCATCGGGACATGCGGCGCGAAGGCGGCGCGGCGGATGGGGACGTGGCGGGTGGTTCGGGTGTTGCTTAAGTGATTGGATGCCGCGGGCGATTTGGACATTGTTGCAACAACTTCATATTTTTGTCAGATTTCGAGGAAGGCGCGGGCGCGATGCGTGTCGAAAGAAGCCAAGGGTGATGAATCTTTTCGGAGGTGCGCATGCGCAGGTATCGGGTGAACGCGCGGTTTTACGCCGTGGTCGCGGTCGCGTTGGCGATTGTGTTCGGGGTAAGTTTTTTTGTGGCGCGCGGCAGGCTGATGGACGCAGCGCGCGCACTGGAGGAAAAACAGGCGCAGCGTAGCGCGGTTTCGCAGCAGGTGGGCGCGCTTCAGGATGAACTTACATATGCGCAGACGGATGATTATATCGAGCGCGCGGCGCGCGATGAGCTGGGGATGATCTACCCCGGGGAATTTCGCTACGTCGGCGGGCGGTGAACGGGCTGGGCGCATGTTCGACATGCCCTGAATGACGCAAGGCGGCGCGCGATGTGCTGGGGATGATCTACCCCGGGGGGTTCGCTGCGTCGGCGGGCGGTGAATGGGCTGGGCGCATGTTCGATATGCCCTGAATGACGCAAGGCG
>JBMNUA010000164.1:0-5767 GCA_050945995.1 Christensenellales bacterium | reverse complement strand
CCGCCGAGCAAATCGCTGATCACAAACAGCCCGATCGCCGGCACGAACACCAGCACCACGCCCGCGAGCATCCCCGGCGCGGTCAGCGGCAAAGTCACGGTCAGAAACGCGCGCGCGGGCGACGCGCCCATGTCGCGGCTCGCGGCGACGAGCGACCAGTCCATCTTCTCAACGGACGAATATGTCGGCAGTATCATAAACGGGATGAGCGCGTAGACCATCCCCAGCAGCACCGCGCCGTAGGTGTTGAGCAGCTTGAGCGGGCGATCGGCGAGCCCCAAGGTGAGCACGATCTCGTTGATCGGTCCGTTGCCCAACAGGAGGATCTTCCAGCCGTAGATGCGCACCAGCGCGTTTGTCCAAAACGGCACGATCACTAGTAGCATCAGCACCCCGCGCCACCGCCGGCTCGCGCGCGCCATGAAATAGCCGAACGGGTAGCCCAATACAAGGCAGATCGCCGTCGTATAAAAGGCGAGCAGCAGGCTTTTGAGCAGCACCTGAAAGTATGCGCCGGAGAACAGCTTGATGTAGTTGTCCAGCGTGAAGATGGCTTTTACGCCGTAGCCCTCCGTGTCCGCCGTCAGAAAGCTCAGCGCGAGGATGTACAAAAGCGCAACCCCCACGAACAGGAATGTCCAGATCGACATCGGTATCGCGAGCAGCGCCGAAGCGCGCCGTTTCTTCATCGTACCACCGCCGCTTCATCCGGATCCCACGCCACAAACACGTTCTCGCCCACCTGCGCGCGCTCACCCGCCCCGGACTGCCCCACGGCGATCAGCTCGCGCCCGGAGGACAGCGCGATCACGCAGCGGATCGACCCGCCCGCGTAGTGGCGCGACTTGAGCACCCCCGGCACCGCGCACGCGCCTGTGGGCGCGGCGGAGTAGCGAACCCGCTCCGTGCGCAGGCAGAGCGCGACGTGATCGCCCGCCCCGATGCCCGGCGTGGCGCGCGCCGGCACTTGATAGCCGTCGAACGCGAGGGTCAGCCCGCCGGCGGACGCGGACGCGACGGTGCAGTCGATCAGATTCGTCTGCCCGATGAACGACGCGGCAAAGCGCGTCGCCGGTCGCTCGTAGATGTCCTCCGGCGCGCCGATCTGCTCGAACGCGCCGCCGTTCATGATGGCGATGCGGTCGGACATGTTGAGCGCTTCCTCCTGGTCGTGGGTGATGTAGACAAATGCGATGCCCAGTTCGCGCTGGATCTCCTTCAATTCGTGCTGCATCTGCTGGCGCAGTTTGAGGTCGAGCGCGCCGAGCGGCTCGTCGAGTAACAAAAGCCGCGGGTTGAGCACCACCGCGCGCGCAATCGCCACGCGCTGGCGCTGCCCGCCGGAGAGCTGCGAGGGCATGCGCTTGCCGTAGCCCTCCAACCGCACGAGCTTGAGCATCTCCCGGACGCGCTCGGCGCGCGCCGCGGGCTTCTCGCCCCGCAGTTTCAAGCCGTAGGCGATGTTTTTTTCTACGCTCATGTGCGGAAACAGCGCGTAGTTTTGAAACACGGTGTTCACATCGCGCTTTTCGGGCGGGAAGGTCGTGATGTCGCGTCCCTCGAGCCGCACCGAACCGGCGTCGGGCGCGATCAGCCCGGCGATGATGCGCAGCGTCGTCGTCTTGCCGCAGCCGGACGGACCGAGCAGCGTCACAAACTCGCCTTCGCGCACAGAAAGGGTGATCCCGCGCAAAACCTCGTATCCGTCAAAGGATTTGCGCAAATCATGTAACTCAAGCAATTGCAAATTCGCTCGCTCCTATTTTCCATCTGATTTGGATGCTCTGCGCCTGTTTCCCGGCATGTGGGGGATACGGCGCGCCGCGATTCATCCGCGTTCCAGGGTTTTGAGAAGCGCCCGCGCCTGATCGAGCGGGCGGATGCCGTCGGATGCGCCGGGCGCGGTCAGCGACGTCACCGCGGCGGCAATGCCGTCCTCCATCGCGTCCGCGAGCGGGCGCGCGGCGTGCGCGCCGAGGAGCAGTCCACTCACAAACGCGTCGCCCGAACCCACGCTGCCCTTGATGAAGCCCTCGGGCAGTTTCGCCCCGGGCACGCGCATCACCGCGCCGGATTCGTCGATGCCCCACGCGCATTCGGGCGCGTGGATGACCGCCCATTTTTTTACGCCCCACGCGCGGAATTGTCTGAGCACTTCGGGGATGCGATCCTCGAGGAGCGCGTCGTCCGCGCCGCGCAGCGCAATGCCGCACGCCGCGCCCGCCTCGTGTTCGTTGACCGAGAGGATGTCCGTGTAGCGCATCGCCGCGGGGATCAGCGTTTTATGCCGCCCCGAGGAATCAAACACCGCGTCAACGCTCGTCAATATGCCCGCGCGCTGTACTTTTCGCAATAGCCGCGCCATGCGCGTACCGTATTCGGGGTCGAGCTGATCGAGCGCGGGAAGCAGGCAGATGTAGCCGATGTGGAAGATGTCGCAGTCGAGCGTTTCGACATCCACCGTGTCCACGTCGAACAGCTCGTTTGCGCCGCGGTACACAAGAAATGTGCGCACGCGCGTGTCCGCCTCGTCCAATACGTCGGTAAACGCCGTGCTGCCCGCGCGCACCATCAGCGAGGTGTCAATGTTTTTGCACTTTCCGAACGCATCGAAAACAGCCGCGCCGTACTCGTCCTCGCCGACGACGGCGAGGGGCTTGACCGTCAACGCCGGCGCAAGCCGCGCAAGGTCGAGCGCGCAGTTGCAAGCCGCCCCGCCCAGCGCGCGCTGCGTGCCCAATATGCGCACAAGCCCGTGCCGGTCGGGAAATGTTTCAATGGTTTTAATGATGTCCACGGTGGCGTATCCGGCGGTAACAATTGCGCCTTTCATCCCAAATCCCCCGTCTGCATTTTCATACAATATACAACATTTTACTATCTCACGCAAGCGGTATTTGATAAAATCCGATCTGGTATTTAGGCATAGTTGTATCGACTGGTAGAATATGATATAATCGGTTTGGATATGCGAAAGCGCGGACGGATGAATCCCTTTCGCAACAGGCGCTTTTGCGCACACATCAAATCGCGCTCGGCTGCGCGCTGCGGTCGGCGGCACGGAGGTCGGTGGACATGGTAACATTCATACTCTCGGCGTTCGCGGACGAGGCGAGCCCGAACCTCGACGCGCAGATCGCCGCGCTCGGCGATGCGGGCATCGGCTCGATCGAGCTGCGCAATGTGGACGGAAAATCCGTCAAGGATTTGACCTTTGAAGAGGCGCGCGCCGCGCGCAAGAAGCTCGACGTCGCGGGCATCCGCGTCGCTTCCATGGGCTCGCCGTTTGGCAAGATCGGCATCCAAAAAGATTTTGAACCGCATATGCAGGAGTTTCTGCACGCGCTCTCGCTCTGCCACATTTTGGGCTGCGATTTGATGCGCGTGTTCAGCTTCTACATCCCCGCGTCGGACGATCCGGAGACGCACCGCGCGGAGGTCGTCCGCCGAATGTCTTTGATGCTCGACGCCGCCGAGCGCGAGGGCGTCAAGCTCGCGCACGAGAACGAGAAGGGCATCTACGGCGACACGGGCGACCGCTGCCTAATCCTCATGGAGGAGTTGGGCGACCGCCTGGGGCTGATCTTCGACCCGGCGAACTTCATACAGGTGGGCGAGTCGCCCGCCGAGCAGTTCCCCAAGCTCGAGGGCTACCTCACCTATATGCACATCAAAGACGCCCTGATGGAGGACAAATCCATCGTGCCAAGCGGGCACGGCGACGGCAGCATCGCGGATATTCTGCTTGCGATTTCAAAGCGTTCGGGCGAAATGCTGCTCACCATCGAGCCGCATCTGACGGTGTTTGACGGGCTCAACAAATTGCAAGGCGGGACGCTGAAGCATCGGTACGCGTACCCCGACGCAGGTGCGGCGTTTGCCGCGGCGGCGGATGCGCTGAAGGACGTACTGAAACAAATCGGCTATACAGAAGGAGCGGGCGTATGGACAAGGTGAGGATCGGCATCATCGGGGTCGGGAACATGGGCTCTGCCCATGCGAAGATGATTCTGGACGGTGAAATCGAGGGCATGACGCTGGGCGCGGTCGCGGATACGAGCGCCGAGCGGCTCGCGTGGGCGGCAGAGCAATTGCCGGGCGTCGCGCGCTTTGAGACGGCGGACGCGCTATATAAAAGCGGGCTCGTGGACGCGGTGATCATCGCCACGCCGCACTACGACCATCCTACGCTTGTGCGCGCCGCGCTTGCGCACGGGCTTCACGCCATGAGCGAGAAACCCGCGGGCGTTTACACAAAGGCGGTGCGCGAGCTCAACGAATTCGTGCAAACGCAGGACAAGGTCTACGCCATCATGTTCAACCAGCGCACGAACTGCGTCTACCGCAAGATGAAGGAGATCATCGACTCCGGCGAAATGGGGCGCATCCGGCGCACGAACTGGCTCATCACGAACTGGTATCGCTCGCAGAGCTACTATGATTCCGGCGCATGGCGCGCGACCTGGGGCGGCGAGGGCGGCGGGGTGCTGCTCAACCAGTGCCCGCACAACCTCGACTTGTGGCAGTGGATCTGCGGCATGCCCACGAAGCTGCGCGCGTTTGCGCACAACGGCAAGTGGCACGACATCGAGGTCGAGGACGATGTGACCGCCTATGTTGAGTACCCGAACGGGGCGACCGGCGTGTTCATCACCTCCACGGGCGACGCGCCCGGCACGAACCGGCTCGAGGTGACGCTCGACGGCGGCAAGCTCGTGTGCGACGGCGAGACGCTCGTGATGCACAAGCTCTCCGAATTCGTGGACGATTTCTCCGCGCGCTACAAGGGCGGCTTCGGCAGCCCTAAGTGCGAGGTGACCGAGGTCGAAACCGACGGCGAAAACCCCCAGCACGCGGGCGTATTGCGCAAGTTCGCGGCGCACATACTGCGCGGCGAGCCGCTCATCGCCGAGGGTGCGGAGGGGATCAACGGGCTGATGCTCTCCAACGCCATGCACCTTTCGAGCTGGACGGGCAGGACGGTGCTTCTGCCCATCAACGAGGATCGCTTCATCCAGGAGCTCGACAGGCGGCGCGCGAAATCGCGCATCAAGCGCGGTCCTTCGGTGACGCTCGATACCGCGGGCACCTACAACAGCTGACGGAGGTGTGAGATGATCAGACTTGGCATTTGCGCGGACATCGCCAACATCGCCACCGTCGAGCGGTGCGGGTACGACTACCTCGAAGCGGGACTAGCGCGGCTTGCCGCCATGACGGACGCGGAGTACGAGCGCGCCGTCGGGCAGGTGGAGGATGCGGGCATACGCGTGGAGGCGTGCAACGGCATGCTGCCGCCCGAGGTGCGCGTGACAGGGCCCGAGGTCAGTGCGCAGAAGATCCACGACTACCTCGATCACGCATTCGCGCGCGCGCGCAGGCTGGGCTGCGAGATCGTGGTGTTCGGCTCGGCGGGCGCGCGCAATGTGCCCGAGGGCTTTGAGATCGACGTCGCGTGGCGGCAGATCGGCAATTTCCTGCGCATCGCGCAGGGGCACGCGCAGGATTACGGCATCACGATTGCGATTGAGCCGCTGCGCCGCGGCGAATCCAACATCATCAACCTCGTGAGCGAGGCGGTTTTGATCGCGTCGATCATGCAGCTGAAAAACGTAAAGGCGCTGGGCGACACCTATCACATGGCGATGTGCTCCGAGCCGCTCTCCGCGCTCACGCAGGCGGGGCATATGCTCGCGCATGTGCACACCGCAAACGCGCTGGGGCGCATCCTCCCCGCCGAGGGCGACGGCGAGGATTACGCGGGCAT
>JBMNUA010000163.1:0-5777 GCA_050945995.1 Christensenellales bacterium | reverse complement strand
TGAACGTGTTCAAGGAGCTGTGCGAGGAGTACGGCATTGAGCTGGTTGAGCGCGACGCGCCCGACCCGACCGGCGAAGCGGGCGTGACCGGCGCGCAGCAGTTCATCCTCGAGGATGTGCCGCTGGTGATGGAGGAGTACGCGGGCAAGAACGTCGCTTTCTTCTCCACCAACTGCTCCATGCAGGAGTCGCTGCAGATGTCGATCCTGGAGGATCAGGCTGCGTACTATCCGCTGCCCTGCTGCCCCAGCCCCTTCCACGGCTTCCCGGCGTCTCTGGGCATCGAAGCCAACGAGGACGACTACAACGACATCGACGGCTTCATCAGCCGCTGCGCCGAGCAGCTTGCGGTGTACGATGCAGTCGGCCGCTTCTCCACCTGGGCGGTTCCGTTTAACATGTCGATGATCTACGGCGGCTACGAGTACGCGGTTGCCTACATCAACGGCGAGACCGACGGCAAGGTTGACGCGGACAAGCTCGCGGAGTGCCTCAGCAACGCGGCGGGCAGCAACGCCAGCCTCAGCCTGTACGAGGATGCGGACGGACGCGTGTACGACAACTTCTTCTTTATCCTGTTTGACAACTTGAACTTCGGCGATTATCTCGAGGGCGAAGGCGCCTAAAGGAGATCGGAGCCCGCTTCTTCGCAGGGGCGGGCTCTTTTCAGGGCAATCGTCGGCGCGCCGCTGTGTTTTGACATGCCGCTCGGAACCGAGGGGTTTCGGGCGGTCTGGCTATTTGTGGCGCGCGGACGATTGCCCTGTCCGCGGCATGCGCGATGCGGGCGATTTCGCCCGCCGCGCGGAGACTGACTTGGGAGGGATGGCTGTTGTCTTCGGAATATGTGCTGGAGATGAACCATATCACAAAGGAATACGGGACAAACGCGGTGCTTCGGGATGTGACGATGCGCGTAAAACCCGGTGAAATCCATGCGCTGCTCGGCGAGAACGGCGCGGGAAAATCGACGCTGATGAACATCCTCTTCGGGATGCCCGTCATCCACCAAACGGGCGGCTTTCGGGGCGAGGTGCTCATCGGCGGGCAGCCGACGCACATCATATCGCCGCAGCACGCCATGGAGAAGGGCATCGGCATGGTGCATCAGGAGTTCATGCTGATCCCCGGGTTCACGATCACGGAAAATATCAAATTGAATCGCGAGATCGCCAAGCCGAATGTGCTCAGCCGCATCTTTGGAACAAACCTGGAGATGCTCGACAAGCCCGCCATGGCGCGGGACGCGCGCAAGGCGCTCGACAGCGTGGGGATCGGCATCGAGGAGCATGTGCGCGTGAGCGGTTTGCCCGTTGGCTACATGCAGTTTATCGAGATCGCGCGCGAGATCGACAAAACGGGCATCAAACTCATGGTATTTGACGAGCCGACGGCGGTGCTCGCCGAATCCGAGGCGGAGCAGCTGATCTCTGTGATGAAACAGATCGCGCAGAGCGGCATTGCCATCATCTTCATCACGCACCGGCTTGACGAGGTGATGTCGGCGGCGGACAAGGTGACGATCCTGCGCGACGGGAAACTGGCGGCGACGGTCGATAAAGACAAAACCTCGGTCGTGGAGCTTGCGGCGATGATGATCGGGCGCGGCGACGAGGAGATGATCGAGACGAAGGCGCGTGAGACGAAGCTGTCCGGGAAAGTCGCGCTCTCGATCCGGGATCTTACGGTGCAGATGCCGGGCGAGGAGGTCAAAGGGATCGATCTTGACGTACTCGACGGCGAAATCCTCGGCATCGGCGGGCTCGCGGGGCAGGGGAAGGTCGGCATCTCAAACGGCATCATGGGCTTGTACCCGTCCGCGGGCGAGGTCACTTTGTTCGGCGAGGAGCTGCCGCTCAACGACGCGGCGGCGGTGCTTCGGCGCGGGCTCGCGTCGGTTTCCGAGGACAGGCGCGGGGTAGGGCTTTTGCTCGACCAGTCGATTGAGGACAACATCGTGTTCACCGCCATGCAGGTGAAGGGCGAATATGTCAAGCGCGTGATGAGCCAGCGCGACGGGCGCAAAATCCGCGCGCACGCGAACCGCCTGATCCGGGAATTGGACATCCGCTGCCAATCGCCTACGCAGCGCACGGGCACATTGTCGGGCGGCAACCAGCAGAAGGTGTGCGTGGCGCGCGCGCTCACGCTCGATCCGCGGTTTTTGTTCGTGTCCGAGCCGACGCGTGGCATTGACATCGGCGCGAAGCAGCTGGTGCTTGAGACGCTCGTGCGGCTCAACCGCGAGGCGGGGCTGACGATCGTGATGATATCATCCGAGCTATTGGAACTCAGGAGCGTGTGCGACCGCATCGCAATCGTGTCCGAGGGCAGGATTTCCGACATACTGCCGCCCGACGCCTCCGACGCGAGCTTCGGACTGGCGATGTCGGGCGCGCGGGCGAAGGGAGGCGAAATCGCTTGAAACGCAAACCAACCAAGCGGGTGACGGCCATCATATTGTTGTTCGCGCTCGCGGGGGTCACGATCGCGATGGGCGCGGCGGGCTTTGGCATGCGCGCGGGCGAATATGCCACGGCGACGCTCGGGCAGATGCGAAGCTGGTCGGTGCTGCGCGTGGCGGCGAACGGCATCATCGATGAAATCACGCTCGCGGCGCGGCGCGAGGCGCGCGCGTTTGCCGAGGAAGAGGGCATGACGCGCAACGAGCGCACCGCGTATGTCGAGCAAGTGGGCGCGGAGACTGCGGCGAGCGCGGAGGCGCAGTACGGGCAGTTCGGCGATTTTGACACCGCCGCGCTCGAGGCGCGCGTGGACGAGATGATCGCCGCGCAGCGCACATATGAGACGCTGCTCGCAAAAGAGCGCGCGGACTATGCGGCGGAGTACATCCGCACGCACGGCGCGCAGGCGGTGGAGGAAGAGCCGGATGAAGCGCTCGAGCCGGAGGCGGCGGTCATCGAGGGGGACGCGGCGGCGGACGATTCGTTTGACGACAGCGCGATTGACGCGGACGAGGACGAGGAGATCAAGGTCGATTACGCGCAGTTTGAGCCGAGCGCGCAGTTGAGCGCGCTGAAACCCGAGATCGAGGCGGCGTTTGACGGCGTGTGGGCGCAGCTTCAAGCGCTCATGCCCGAATTGCGCGACGAGATGCGCGAGGATACCATGGAGCGGATGCTGCCCGTCACCTACGCGCACGGCGAGGATTTCGAGGCGCGCTACGACCGCTTTGCCGCGCTGGGCGCGGAATCGAACTTCGACAGAAGCGTGACGCTCGCGATGTACATGGTGCGCCACGGCGACGAGATGATCGCCATCGGGCTGGGCGTGTTGATCCTCGCGCTCACGGTTGCGTTATACGCGCGGCTGGTCGCAAAACTTGGCGTGCCGCGGCTGATTTTGATCCTATTTTTCCTGTTTCTCTGCATCGCATCGAGCCTGTACGGGATCAATGTGAAATCCATGGTCGGCAACATCCTCAAGCGCACGGGCATGTACGGCGTATTGGCGCTTGCGATATTGCCGGGCATACAGTGCGGCATCGGACTGAACCTCGGCATGACGATCGGCTGCATCGCCGGGCTGATGGCGACGATGCTCGCGATCCAGTTCAACATCACGGGCTGGGAGTCGTTCGGCTTCTCCGTGGTGGTGGGCATCCTTCTCGCGGCGCCGCTCGGCTGGGCGTATGCGAAGTTATTGAACCGGTTGAAGGGCAATGAGATGACGGTTTCGACGTATGTCGGGTTCTCGTTTGTCTCTTTGATGTGCATCGCGTGGATGCTGCTCCCGTTTACGAATCCGAAGATCACCTGGCTGCTCGGCAGAGGGCTGCGGGTGACGCACAACTTGAAGTACGCATACGGGTCGCTGTTGACCAACTTCCTGTCGTTTGAAATCTTCGGCGTTCGCGTGCCGACGGGGCTTCTCCTATTCTTCGGACTGTGCTGTTTTTCGATGTGGCTGTTCACGCGCTCGCGCACGGGCTCGGCGATGGTGGCTGCCGGCTCGAACCCGCGGTTTGCGGAGGCATCGGGCATCAACGTCGATAAGATGCGCACCATCGGCACGGTGCTCTCCACGGTCATCGCGTCGGTTGGCATACTGGTGTACTCCCAGTCGCTGGGATACGCGCAGCTGTACAACTCGCCCAAGCAGATGGGCTTTATCGCGGCGAGCGCAATTTTGATCGGCGGCGCGTCGGTGGCGAAGGCGAAGGTTTCGCATGTGCTGATCGGCACGTTCCTGTTCCAGGGCGTGCTCGCGCTGGGCATACAGGTCGCGAACGCGGCGATATCGGGGGGCGGGCTGTCGGAGGTCATGCGGATTATGATCTCAAACGGCATCATCCTCTACGCGCTCACGCAGTCGGGAGGTGCGCAACGTGAATAAGCGCAGCATTTCGTCCGCCATCGGCGGGCATCTGAAGGATTATATCGTCACATACCTGTTCCTTGCGATCAGCGTGTTCTTCATCATCCGCTCGGGGCTCAGACCGGATTATATTTTGAGCCAGTTGGTCGATCGCATGACGCGAAACGCGTTTATCGTGCTCGCGCTCATGATCCCGATCATCGCGGGCATGGGCATCAACTTCGCGATCACCATCGGCGCGATGGCAGCGCAGATCGGGCTTGTACTCGTGTTGTCGTGGGAGATCCCGGGCATCGCGGGCGTGCTCATCGCGGCGGCGATCACCGTGCCGCTCGCGGGCGGGTTCGGACTTTTGATCGGTATGCTGCTCAACCGCATGAAGGGGCAGGAGACGATCGGGTCGCTCATCCTGGGTTATTTCGCAAACGGCGCGTACCAGCTGCTGTTTCTGTTCATCTTCGGGCGATACATCCCGCTCAGCTCCGCGGTGACCATCATGGGCGCGACGGGCGTTCAAAATACGCTCTCGCTGATGGGTGAAAACGGGCTGTACAAGGCGATCGACCGCCTGTGGCGGCTGCCGTTTGGGACGACGTTGTATGTGTTCGCGGCGGTGATCCTCGTCGGGGCGATTGTTTTGTTCGCACTCAAGAAGATGCGGCTTTCTAAGTTTCTGGTGCTCGCGATCCCGTCCGCGCTCTCCGTTGTCATCTACAATGTGCCGATCGTGAAGGCGCAGTTTGTAAACATCTCCGTGCCGATCATCACGTTTGCGATTGTGGGCGTGCTCTGCCTGTTCAATGTGGTGATCATGCGCACGCGGCTGGGGCAGAAGTTTCGGGCGGTCGGGCAGAATCGCGTCGTGGCGAACGCTGCGGGCATCAATGTGAACCGCGTGCGGTTGATCGCGATCACCATCTCCACGATCCTGGCGGGTTGGGGGCAGATCATCTTCATACAGAACCTCGGAACACTGCAGACATATGCCGCACATGAGATGGTCGGGCTGTACGCAGGCGCGGCGATCCTCGTCGGCGGCGCGTCGATCGACCGCGCGACGAACTCGCAGGCGCTCGTGGGCTGCGTGCTGTTTCACACGCTGTTCATCGTCGCGCAGAACGCCGCGTCGAATATCTTCGGCGATGCGGCAATCGGCGAGTATTTCCGCGTGTTCTTGTGCTACGGCGTTATCGCGCTCGCGCTCGTCATGTACGCGTGGCGCAGCACGACCGCGAACAAGAATCCCGCGCGTGCGATTGCGGCGGCAGGGGCGAAGGCGCGGTAGGCGAGTGGTTTGCCGAAGGAATGCAAATAGCCGTGATTCCACATGGAATCACGGCTTTCTTGAATTCATCCATCCGAATGAAAGGGTGCGAGGTTCTCGCAGGAATCAGATTTTTTCCTTTTCCCTTTACCCCTCGCCCATATACGCCACGCTC
>JBMNUA010000162.1:0-5822 GCA_050945995.1 Christensenellales bacterium | reverse complement strand
GATCTCCACCGTATCGCCGCGCACGCGAAACGAGCCGCGCTCAAATTCAAAATCGTTGCGCGTAAATTGGATGTCCACCAATTCCCGAAGCAACACATCGCGCTCGATCTGCTGCCCTTCGCGCAGCGACACGGTCAATTTTTCATATTCCTCGGGGTTTCCAAGCCCGTAGATGCAGCTGACGGACGCGACGATGATGACATCGCGCCGCTCGGTGAGCCACGCGGTCGCGCTGTGGCGCATGCGGTCGATCTCGTCGTTGATGGACGAATCCTTCTCGATAAACGTATCCGTCGAGGGGATGTACGCCTCGGGCTGATAATAATCGTAGTATGACACGAAATAACCCACCGCGCTGTCCGGAAAAAACTCCCGAAACTCCGCGGCGAGCTGTGCAGCCAACGTCTTGTTGTGGGCGATGACGAGCGCGGGACGCTTCAGGTTTTTGATGATATTCGCCATGGTGAAGGTCTTGCCCGAACCCGTCACACCCATGAGCGCCTGATGGCGCATCCCCTTGTCCACGCCCTGCGTCAATTTCGCGATCGCCTGCGGCTGATCGCCCGTCGGCTTGTAGTCCGAATGCAATTCAAACATGCGCCATGCACCTCCCCAACGCGTAAAATGATATCATGCGCAGACTGTCAAAAAGATTACCTCGATCGAGGAAGATCGCTAGCAGAACAGCCTGCTTCATCAAGTTTGGCGGCGTGTACGTCAAACTTGCATGTTCATAAAGAAAACGCCTGCGTTTTCGACTGAACATGAATTCCTGCCAGTCAGATTTGCGCCCGAAAATTCGTGAGAATTTTAGCAAATCGCAGTTCGCTTCCTAATCGTCAAAAACCGTGAGGTTTTTGACGACCTAACGCATGCCATTATATCATGCGCACATTTTATTGTATAGCATGGTCTGTCATATTTAAACTGATGTTCGATGATCCGAAGGTCATACCCTTCGGTACAGCCACTTCCCGCCCCGGTATCGAATGAATCCCAGCACACTGCGGAAAGAAAGGCTGATGATGTTTGCCAAATACACGCCGGTGATGCCCATCCCGAGCGCGTAACCCAACAGATACGTCAGCGGAAGCCGTACGATCCAAACCCCGAGGATCGTCTGTATCATCACGAATTTCGCATCCCCGCCTACGCGCAAACTGGGATCGAGCGTGTTGACGCCGATGGACGGAAGGGAGATGCCAACCAGTACCCAGGACGCTTTGACGACGCCGCGCATCACATCGGCATCATCCGTGTAAAGCGGTGCGAGGGCGGGGGAGAGGAGCGCGAATAAAACATATAATACTAGTACGATTGGCGCGCAGAAGGTCAATACTCGCAGCCCAAATCGCTTCGCCTCCTGCGGCTTGCCCGCGCCGAGGCTCTGCCCCACAAAGGTGGTCGAAACCGCCGCCGCAATCGCATGCGGTATGCCGGGGAAGGAGTTGATGGAGTTCGCGATGTTGTAGATCGTCGCCTGCGAGGTGCCCAGCCCGACGACGAGCGCATTCGCCACGATGTAGCCGATCTGCACACAGGTCTGCTCGAGCGAGGTCGGCAGCCCGATGCGCAGAATCCGGCGGATCGTCGGGCCGTGCGGGCGCGCGAGGTTTCGTATGTTCACATGAAAACTGCCGTGGCTGTGAAACACAAGCAGCAATGTCATCGCAAAACCGACGGTCTGGCACGACACATACGCGAGCGCCGCGCCGAGCATTTTGAGCTTGAATAGTTTGATGAAAAGTGCGGCGAACAGGATTTGCGAGCCGTTCACGGCAAACGCGGTGATCAGCGGGCCGCGCGAATTTCCGCTTGCGCGCAATACGCTCATCAGCACATAGCGGAGCATCGCAAACGGGATCGAAAGCGAAATGATGCGGAAATAGCGAACGGACTCCGTGTAGAGCTGCGTGTCCGCGCGGGGGATCGCCGCACGGATGAGATGGTTCGCGAACAGTACCGACACCAGCATGAAAAAGATCGACAGCACTGAGGTCAAAAGGATCGATTGTTCGACCGTGCGGGATGCCTCGCGCACCTCCCGCGCGCCGATGAGCCGCGCGATCAACACCGCCGACCCCGTGATCAATACCGAGAACAGCGCGATGTATAGGTTGATGATGAGGTTCGCGGAACTCGTCGCCGCGAGCGCGCTCGGCGAAATGTGCCCGAGAAAGGTCGATATGATGATGCCGGTCAGCACCAATACAATGTTTTCCAGCGTGACCGGGATGACAAAGCGCATGACAGCATGCTTGGAATCGCCGCGCATCCGAATGCCTCCGTCCAAGGGTATTCGTCGTGAAAGGCGCACCATTCGCGCCGCCTACTATTATATGCAAAATGTCAGTCTTTTCATGGTGCAATGAATGGTTTTCCATCGCAATAAAAACGCGCCGGAGAATTGCGGTTCTCCGGCGCGGGTTCCATTACTTGGCGGATTCCTCAATCGCAACCGCGACCGCGACCGTCGCGCCCACCATCGGGTTGTTGCCCATGCCGATCAGACCCATCATCTCGACATGCGCCGGCACGGACGACGAGCCCGCGAACTGCGCGTCGGAGTGCATCCTGCCCATGGTGTCGGTCATGCCGTAGGAGGCGGGTCCTGCCGCCATGTTGTCCGGGTGCAGCGTGCGCCCCGTGCCGCCGCCGGAGGCGACGGAGAAGTATTTCTTGCCCTGATCCCAGCACTCTTTTTTGTAGGTGCCGGCGACGGGGTGTTGGAAGCGGGTGGGGTTGGTGGAGTTGCCCGTGATCGAAACGCCCACATGCTCCAGGTGCATGATCGCCACGCCCTCGCGCACATCATCCGCACCATAGCAGCGAACCTCCGCGCGCGCGCCGTCGGAATAGGCGATCTCGCGCACGATCTCGATCTTGCCGGTGGCGTAATCAAACTTCGTCTCGACGTAGGTAAAGCCGTTGATGCGCGCGATGATCATCGCCGCGTCCTTGCCCAGCCCGTTCAAAATCACGCGCAGGGGCGTTTTACGCACCTTGTTCGCGTTGCGCGCGATGCCGATTGCGCCTTCCGCCGCCGCGAAGGACTCGTGCCCCGCCAGGAAGCAGAAGCACTCGGTGTCCTCGCGAAGCAGCATCGCCCCGAGGTTTCCGTGACCGATGCCGACCACGCGCTGATCCGCGACCGAGCCGGGCACGCAGAACGCCTGCAAGCCCTCGCCGATGCACTCCGCGGCTTCTGCCGCCACCGTCACGCCCTTTTTCAGCGCGATGCCCGCGCCGAGGGTATACGCCCACACCGCGTTTTCAAACGCGATCATCTGAATGCCGCGCACGATGGCATCGCAATCGACGCCCTTCGAGAGGTTGTACGCCTTGAGCGACTCGAAATCCGTAAAGCCGTACTTGTCGAGCACGGGCTGGATCTGGTTTATCCTTCTTTCGTATCCTTCAAACAGAGCCATATCTCGCACCTCCTCTTACTGCTTGCGCGGGTCGATGTACTTCGCGGCGTCCGCGTAGCGTCCATATGTACCGATGTTCTTCTCATACGCCTCGGCGGGGTTCACGCCCTTTTTGATGTCGTCCATCATTTTTCCGAGGGAGACGAACTTGTAGCCGCAAATTTGGTCGTCCTTGTCGAGCGCGAGGGAGATGACATAGCCCTCCGCCATTTCAAGGTAGCGCGCGCCCTTGAGCTTCGTGCCGTACATCGTGCCGATCTGGGAGCGCAGCCCCTTGCCCAAGTCCTCGAGCCCCGCGCCGACGGCGAGCCCGCCCTCGGAGAACGCGGACTGCGAGCGACCGTATACAATCTGAAGGAACAGCTCGCGCATGGCGGTATTGATGGCATCGCAAACAAGGTCGGTATTCATCGCCTCAAGCAGCGTTTTGCCGGGCATAATCTCGCTCGCCATGGCGGCGGAGTGGGTCATGCCGGAGCATCCGATCGTCTCGATCAGCGCCTCTTCGATGATGCCGTCCTTGATGTTGAGCGTGAGCTTGCACGCGCCCTGCTGCGGCGCGCACCAGCCTATGCCGTGCGTGAAGCCGGAGATGTCCTTGATCTCCCTGGCCTGTACCCATTTGCCCTCCTCGGGGATGGGCGCGGGACCGTGGTTCGGACCCTTTGCCACGCATACCATTTCCTCAATTTCGGGAGTATACTGCATGTTGATCCTCCTTCTTTCTTGCCGCCGGAGCGGTTGAGCAATCCATATGGGGTTATTATAACATATCTGTCATCGGCGCGCGCGGATATAGAGGTAAATATTGAATTAATAGAACAGTTTGTAGGTCGATAAAAATAGATACGGCGCGGTGAGGATCGCAAACCATAGCGCGGCGCGCTTGTCTTTGGGGCGGCTTGTCTTGTTCAAAATCCATGAAAGCGCGAGGTTTCGCGCGATGGCGGCGGACAATATAACGCTCATGCATGTCCATACGAGCGCGTGCGCGCTTGCATACGGGTTTTCCAAAAGTGCCGTTGACATTTGTACGATGTAGCTGCCCTCGTCGCGCCCAATCGCGAAAAGCGACGGCAAAAGCATCGCCGCCGTTCCCGCCAGATAGGCGGCGCAAACGCTGATCCACGCGCGCCAGATCGAACGCCTCGCATCCGCCCACGCCGCACGCAGGCGACCTGCCGCCGGCATGGGCGCGCCGTCCGCGCCTTGGCTGTGCGCCGCGCTCAGCGCGATCAACAGCGCAAACAGCGCGATCAGAAATGTGCCGGGGATGATCGCCGCCCAGGAGATGGGCACGATGAACATCATCCAGATGGGGAAGATGAGCCTGTTTGTAATCATGTCAATTCCTCGTCAAATCGCGCGTCCGCGCGTTGCTGTTCGTGCAATTTTCGCGATTCTTGCGTGCAGGCGCGCGGAAGCTCCGCCGCATCGTAATACACCTTCATGAGCGTCAGCCCGTGCGCCGGCGCGGTGAAACCCAGATTGAGCCGATCCCCGCCCGCAATCGCACCGGGCGGGCGTTTTCTGTGCCGATCGCATTCAACCGCGCGGAAGATCCGCCGCATCGTAATATACCTTCATGAGTGTCAACCCGTGCGTCGGCGCGGTGATGCCAGATCGAACCGATCCCCGCCCGCTATCGCGCACATAAACGCGCCGGGCGGGCGTTTTCCCGCGCCGATTGCGTTCAACCGTGCGGGAGTTCTGCTGTGCCGTAATATACCTTCATGAGCGTTAACCCGTACGCAGGCGCGGTGATGCCCAGATCAAGCCGATCCCCGCTAGCAATCACGCGGGCAAATGCGCCGGGCGGGCGTTTTCCCGTGCCGATTGCGTTCAACCGCGCGGAAGCTGCGCCGCATCGTAATATACCTTCATGAGCGTCAGCCCGTGCGCCGGCGCGGTGATGCCCAGATCGAGCCGATCACCGCCCGCAATTGCGCGCGCAAACGCGCCGGGTGAAAGCTTCCCCGCGCCGATCACGTTCAACCGCACGGAAGCTCCGCCGCGCCGTAATACACCTTCATGAGTATCAACCAGTGCGTCGGCGCGGTGATGCCCAGATCCAGCCGATCCCCGCCCGCTATCGCGCGGGCAAACGCGCCGGGTGAAAGCTTCCCCGTGTCGATTGCGTTCAACCGCGCGGAAGCTCCGCCGCATCGTAATACACCTTCATGAGCGTCAACCCGTGCGCCGGCGCGGTGATGCCCAGATCGAGCCGATCCCCGCCCGCTATCGCGTTCATGCGTTCGGAAGCTGCGCCGCATCGTAATACACCTTCATGAGCGTCAGCCCGTGCGCCGGCGCGGTGATGCCCAGATCGAGCCGATCCCCGCCCGCTATCGCGCGCGCAAACGCGCCGGGTGAAAGCTTCCCCGCGCCGAT
>JBMNUA010000161.1:0-5915 GCA_050945995.1 Christensenellales bacterium | reverse complement strand
TGTACGGGGGTTTGATGCAAGGAACGGCGAGGGCGCTGCCCTCGCGCTCCCGCTTAAGGGCTGAAAGCCCTTAAGAATCCCTTGCGCCGACGCTTGCGCCTCGGCAGGGGGAAATAAATGGATAAGTATGTCGCCGCCATGGGGGCCCAGCCCCATGGCGGCGAATAAAAAAGCCGTGAATTCGCTTTGAATCTACGGCTTATCTCTTGCTCCCGTTCCCCGCCGCGATAGCGGCGGTTATGGGATTCTCAAGGGCTTTCAGCCCTTGAGCGGGGCTTGGGGCAGCGCCCCAACGTTCCCAGTGCGCTGCCTCCGCACGTTCAGCTCTAGTACATCCCGCCGCCCATGCCGCCGCCCATGCCGCCTGCGGGCGCAGCCGGTTCGGGCTCGGGGATATCGGTGACGAGCGACTCGGTGGTGAGCACCATCGCAGCGACGGACGCGGCGTTCTGCAGCGCAGAGCGTGCGACCTTCGTCGGGTCGATGATCCCGCGTTCGATCATATCGCAGAACTCGTCCTTCGCGGCGTCGTAGCCATAGCCGGCCGCCTTGCGGGACTTGACCTTCTCAACCACGATCGAGCCATCGACGCCCGCGTTCACCGCGATCTGGCGCAGCGGCTCTTCGAGCGCGCGCAGCACAATCGCGATACCGGTTTTCACATCGCCGGAATTCTGGTTGACCATGCTCGCAACCGCCTTGCTCGCGGAGATGAGCGCGCTGCCGCCGCCGGGCACGATGCCCTCCTCGACCGCCGCGCGGGTCGCCGCCAGCGCATCCTCGATGCGCAGCTTGCGCTCCTTCATCTCAACCTCGGTCGCCGCGCCGACATTGACCACCGCCACGCCGCCCGCGAGCTTCGCGAGCCGCTCCTGCAGCTTCTCCTTGTCGTAATCGGAGGTGGTATCCTCGATCTGCGCGCGGATGGACGCGATGCGCGCCTTCAGCTCGGAGGGATCGCCCGCGCCGCCGACGATGACGGTGTTCTCCTTGGAGACCTTCACCTGGTGCGCTTTTCCGAGCATGTCCACGGTCGCTTCCTTGAGATCAAGCCCGAGCTCCTCGGTGATCACCTGTCCGCCTGTCAGGATTGCGATATCCTGGAGCATCGCCTTGCGGCGGTCGCCGAACCCGGGGGCCTTCACGGCGACGCAGGTGAACGTGCCGCGCAGCTTGTTGAGAACAAGTGTCGCGAGCGCCTCGCCCTCGACGTCCTCTGCGATGATGAGCAGCTTCTTGCCCTGCTGCACAACCGCCTCGAGCAGCGTAATGATCTCCTGGATGTTGGTGATCTTCTTGTCGGTGATCAGAATCAGCGGATCGTCCAGCACCGCTTCCATCTTCTCGGTGTCTGTGCTCATATAGGAGGAGGCGTAGCCGCGGTCGAACTGCATGCCCTCGACAATCGTCAGCTCCGTCTTCATGGTCTTGGACTCCTCGACGGTGATCACGCCGTCTTTGCCGACCTTCTCCATCGCATCGGAGATGATCTCGCCGATGTACTCGTCGCCCGAGGAGATCGACGCGACCTGCGCGATCGCCTGCCTGGACTCGATGGGCTTGGAGATGGCGGTCAAATTGTCAACCGCCGCGGCGGTCGCGATTTCGATGCCCTTTTTCAGCCCCATGGGGTTCGCGCCCGCGGTGACGTTTTTGAGTCCCTCGTGGATGATCGACTGCGCGAGCAGCGTCGCGGTGGTCGTACCGTCGCCGGCGACGTCGTTGGTCTTTGTGGCGACTTCCTTTACAAGCTGCGCGCCCATGTTCTCAAAGGGATCCTCGAGATCGATTTCTTTGGCGATGGTCACGCCGTCGTTTGTGATCAGGGGGGAGCCGTACTTCTTATCGAGCACGACGTTTCTGCCCTTGGGTCCCAAGGTGATGCGCACGGTGTCGGACAGCGCGTTTACGCCGGCCAAAAGTGCGCGGCGCGCGTCCTCGTTGTATTTAATCTGCTTTGCCATAACTTGCTACCTCCCCGATTATTCTACGATCGCCAGAATGTCGGACTGGCGCACGATGATGAACTCCTCGCCGTCCACTTTGACCTCGGTCCCGGCGTACTTGGAGTAGATGACCCTCTGTCCTTCGGTCACCTGCATCTTGACTTCTTTTCCGTCCACGAGCCCGCCCGGGCCCACACACAGCACTTCCGCCATCTGCGGCTTTTCCTTGGCTGAGTTGGTCAAAAGGATTCCGCCTTTGGTGGTCTCCTCCGCCTCAACATTCCGGATGACAACGCGATCTGCCAGCGGCTTGATTTTCATAATCCAAACCTCCTTGTTCAATGAACGTTTCACGCTGTTAGCACTCATTTGGATCGAGTGCCAACGCTTACAGAAGATAGTTTAACCGTTATGTACCGCAATTTCAAGTCGTAGTACCCACTAATTCCCGTTAAATATTGGTTAACCCGCGGATTTTCGCGCACTTTCGTGGAAATCGCGCCCTCACGCGCGCGCGCCGCGTTGCTTGTTGCTTTTCGCGCGGGCAGATGCTATAATCATTTCGTGCGGAGGATACATACGCGATGAGAGACGCATTTCGATTGATCGTAAAAGACGACGCCCCGTTTGACATGGCGCGCTTCAAACGCTCGCTCGCCATCGCGGGCGCGGACGCGCTTCTCGTCGCGCTTGCGCTGTTTGCCTTTTTTTATATTCGATACGGCGCGGCGCACACCCAACCGGGCGTGGGCATTGTCTCCCCCCGCGAGGGCAGCCCCTACGTTGTGACCCCGGATTTTACGTCCGCGGACAACGGCGGCGCGCGCGGCATGTTCTCATTTGACGGGCGGTTTCTGCACGATACGCCCACCGAAATTCAGGCGGGCGATACGCTGTATTACTACGATTCCGGCTGCGAAATCGCGCTGACTACCTATTTTCTCGCAACCGGGCGCGCAATCGTCGCCGATGTGTATGTAAGTGACATCTCGCGCCTGTCCACAGCGCTCGCAAACGATACTTACGGCAAAGGGCAGCGCGAGCGCCCCGCCGAAATCGCGGCGCGAAACGACGCGCTTTTTTACCTCCCCGGCGACAACTATTCCGAGCGCTTCGGCGGCGCGGTGATGCGAAACGGCGTGCTCTACGCGCGCGAGCCGTACCGCGACAGCTGCGTGCTCTATTGGGACGGCACGGTCGAAATCTACTCGCGCCACGAGTTCAATCTCGCCGATGTCATGGCGAACAACCCCTATCAAATCTGGAGCTTCGGGCCTGCGCTGCTACTGGACGGCGAAGCGCCCGATCATTACGATACCGATCTGCACGCGCCCATGCCGCGCGCCGCGTTTGGCTACTTCGAGCCGGGGCACTACTGCTTTGTGGTGATGGAGGGCGACGTACTGCTGACAGACCTTACGCGCACCATGCAAACCCTCGGCTGCGAAAGCGCCTACGCGCTCTACGGCGGCAGACACGCGCGCATGAACTTTGGCGAATACGACGATGCGGAGGAGGAGCGCCCATGCAGCGACATCATACTGATCACGAAATAACGGCGGAAAAACCCGTGCTATCTCTCGTGATACGCATACTCAACCACCTCACCATCGTGCTCGCGCTCGTGCTCCTGATCCTGTTTCTCATCGACCAGTCCCTGCGCGGCGAGATGAGCTTTCTGTGCAACAACGCGACAAAATGGATGCTGTTTTCTTTGTGCGTACTCTGCATTTTCAACTGCGCCGTGCACCTCCGGCAGCTCGACGAATTGCGCTCCATCCGCCGCTACCTGCGCCTGCAAAAGGCGCGCCGCGCGCCGGACAGCAAAAAAAATACCTGAGCATCCGCCGCGAATCGCAGGGTTCGCGGTTTTTTTCGCCCATTTTTCTATGTAAACAATTGAAAACCCGCTTGACAGGCGAATCATATGGCGGTAAAATGTTTGCACTCGGACTGTACGTTTGCGAACATTTTAGAAGGAGGGAGCGATTTGAGACCGGGCAAAAACGACATCATCTTCGAGCTGAAAAAGTTAGACAACCTGCTGCACCGCCTCATCGACGCGCGCATGCGCCAGATCGAGGGCAGCGACCAGCTCACGCGGATGCACCATTGGATCATCGGCTATCTGCACCACCACAGCGATGCGCCCGTCTTTCAAAAGGACATCGAGCGCGCCTTTAAAATCTCGCGCTCGACCACCTCGAGCATGATCACGCTCATGGAAAAAAAGGGGCTGATCACGCGCACATCGGTGGAGGGCGACGCGCGGCTCAAGCAGGTGCATCTCACGGAGAAGGCGATCGAACTGCGCGAGCGGCACATCGCGGATGCCGAACGGTTCGACGCGCTGATCGAGGGCGCGATCACGCCCGATGAAAAGGCGCAGTTCATGCGCATCATGGCAAAAGTCCGCGCGGTCGTCGAAGGCGAATTGAACGCCGACGCCGCGCAATCACGACCGGAGGCGAATCTATGATCAGAAAACTACTCAAAAGCGTGCGCGAGTACAAAAAGGCAACGCTGCTCGCGCCGCTGTTTATGACAATGGAAGTCATCATGGAGGTCATCATCCCCCTTTTGATGGCGCTGCTCATCGACCGCGGCATCGACGCAAACGGCGGCGCGGGCGACATGCCCTACATACTGCGCATGGGCGCGATCCTCGCCGTCGCCTGCCTGATCTCCCTTTTGTTCGGCGTGCTCTCGGGCAAGTACGCGGCGCGCGCGATGTCGGGCTTCTCCCGCAACCTGCGAAAAGACATGTTCGCGAAGGTGCAGACCTTCTCCTTCGCCAACATCGATAAATTTTCGACCTCGAGCCTCGTCACGCGGCTGACGACGGACGTCATGAGCGTGCAAAACGCGTTTATGATGGTGATCCGCACGGCGGTGCGCGGCCCGCTGATGATGCTGTTTTCGCTGAGCATGGCAATCACCATCAACTGGAAGCTCTCGCTCATCTTCGTCGGTGCGATCCCCGTGCTCGCGGGCGGCATACTGCTCGTCACCGTGCGCGTGCGCCCGCTGTTTATGAAGATGTTTCAAACGCTCGACCGCTTAAACCGCGTCGTGCAGGAGAACCTGCGCGGCGTGCGCGTGGTGAAATCCTTCGTCCGCCAGGAGCACGAGGTGAAAAAATTCCAGGCGGAGTCCGGCGAAATCTTCCGGCTCAACGCCCGCGCGGAGCGGCTGCTCGCGCTCACCCAGCCGATGATGCAGTTTGCGATGTACTTTTGCGTGCTGCTCATCAACTGGTTCGGCGCGCGCATCATCGTAAACAGCCACGGCGCGCCCGACGCGATGACGACGGGCGAATTGATGACGCTCATACAGTACGCCTCGCAAATCCTCATGAGCCTGATCATGCTCTCCATGGTCTATGTGATGATCACCATCTCCCGCGCCTCCGCAGAGCGCATCGTCGAGGTGCTCGACGAAAAAAGCGATATCACAAGCCCCGAACAACCGCTGCGCGCGGTCGCCGACGGCTCGGTCGAGTTCCAAAACGTGCGCTTCAGCTACTCGCGCGATGCCGAAAACAGCTGCCTGACGGACATCGATTTGCGCATCGAAAGCGGCGAGACGATCGGCATCCTCGGCGGCACGGGCTCGTCAAAGTCCACGCTCGTGCAGCTCATCCCGCGGCTCTACGACGCGACCCAGGGCGTTGTGCGCGTGGGCGGCGCGGATGTGCGCGATTACGACCTCACCGCGCTGCGCGACAGCGTGGCGATGGTGCTCCAAAAAAACGAGCTGTTCGCCGGCACGATCTACGAAAATTTGCGCTGGGGCAACCGCGACGCGACCGATGCCGAGCTGGAGCGCGCCGCGCAGCTCGCACAGGCGGACGACTTCATCCGCACGTTCCCCGACGGCTACGAAACCTTCATCGAGCAGGGCGGCACGAACGTGTCCGGCGGGCAGAAGCAGCGGCTGTGCATTGCGCGCGCGCTTCTAAAAAACCCG
>JBMNUA010000160.1:0-5965 GCA_050945995.1 Christensenellales bacterium | reverse complement strand
CGGTGGACGCGCTCCACGAAATCACGAAAATCGACCGCTGGTTTTTGCGAAAACTTGCGCATCTCGCCGCGTTCGAGGGTGCGCTTGCGCGCGGCTTGGACGTTGAGCGCTACCGCGAGGCGAAGCAGCTGGGGTATACGGATGCGGCGATTGCGCGCATCTCGGGCGCACGGGAGCTGCCAAAGATCACCTCATCATACCGCATGGTCGATACCTGCGCGGGCGAACATCGCGCGGTAAAGCCGTACTTCTATCAGGTGTTCGGCGGCGCATGCGAGGCGCGCGCGTTCCCTAATTCGGGCAAGCGCAAGATCATGGTGCTCGGCTCAGGACCGATCCGCATCGGGCAGGGCATCGAGTTCGACTACTCCTCCGTGCATTGCGTGCGGACGCTGCGCGAGATGGGCTACGAGGTCATCATCGTAAACAACAACCCCGAGACTGTTTCGACCGACTACGACACCGCCGACCGGCTGTACTTCGAGCCGCTGACAGGCGAGGATGTGCTTCGCATCATCGAAGCCGAACAGCCGGAGGGCGTGGTCGTGGCGTTTGGCGGGCAGACGGCGATCAAATTGACGGGACTGCTCGACGCGCGCGGCATCCCGATCCTCGGGACATCCGCCGAGGGGATCGATCTGGCGGAGGATCGCGCGCGCTTTGACGTGCTGCTCGGGTCGATGGGCATCCGCCGCCCGGCGGGGCGCGGCGTGTCCACGCTTGCGGACGCGATATCGGCGGCGGATGCGCTCGGCTATCCCGTGCTGCTGCGCCCCTCGTATGTGATCGGCGGACAGAACATGCGCATCGCCCACAGCGAGGCGGACGTGCGCGCGTACATGGCGCGCATCCTCGCGGCGGGGATCGATAGCCCCGTTCTCATCGACAAGTACATGCAGGGACCGGAGCTCGAGGTGGACTGCATCTCCGACGGCGAGGAGGTGTTGATCCCGGGCGTGATGGAGCACATCGAATCTGCGGGCGTGCACAGCGGGGACTCCATCGCGGTGTACCCGCCCTACAGCTTGGACGACGCGATGCTCAACACCGTGATCGCAACCTCCAAAAAGCTCGCGCTCGCGCTGGGCACGAAGGGGCTCGTGAACATCCAGTACCTGATTTGGCGAAACGAGTTGTATGTGATCGAGGTGAACCCGCGCGCGTCGCGCACCATCCCGTACATCAGCAAGGTGACGGGCGTGCCGATGGTGGAGATTGCCGCGCGGGTAATGCTGGGCGAGAAGCTGCGCGGCATGGGCTACGGCACAGGGCTGTACAAAGCGCCGCCGTACTACGCGGTGAAAGTGCCGGTGTTCTCCTTCGAGAAGCTGACGGGCGCGAACGCCATGCTCGGACCGGAGATGAAATCGACGGGCGAGGTGCTGGGCGTCGGCAGGACGCTGCCGGAGGCGCTGTTCAAGGGGCTGCGCGCAGCGGGCATCCGCGTGCCATCGAGCGAGCCGGGGCATGTGCCGGGCGTGATCTTGTCGGTGGACGAGCACGAACACCACGAGCTGGTGCACCTAGCTAAAAAGCTGCACGATCGGCGCATCCGCATGTACGCGACCTCCGGCACGGCGCGCACCATCGCGCGGCTGGGGATCGACGTGACGACGATCGGGGACATCGGTTCGTCGGGCGACGCGGAAGCGCTGATCGAATCCGGCAAGATCACCTTCATCGTGTACACCGGCGCGCTGTATGATTCCACGCAGGAACATTTCGCGGCGCTCAACCGGCGCGCGCTCAACCACGCCATCGCCTGTTTTACCTCCATGGGCACGGCAAACGCCATGGCGGATGTGATCGCGGGGCAGTACAACACAAATAATACCGAGCTTGTGGACATCTGCAACATGCGCGCGCAGCGGCAGGTGATCAACTATGTGAAGATGCAGGATTTGGGGAACGATTACATACTGCTTGAGAACTTTGACGGTGCGATATCGTGCCCGGAATCGCTCGCGCTTCAGTTGTGCGATCGGCATCGCGGCGTGGGCGCGGACGGCATCGCGCTGATCGAAAAATCAAAAATCGCCGACGCGCGGATGCGGATGTTCAACCGCGACGGCAGCGAGGGGCGCATGGCGGCAAATTGCCTGCGCTATGTGGGGAAATATCTGTACGACAACGCGATTGCGCGCAAGGAGATTCTCGACATCGAGACCGCGAGCGGGGTGCGCAGGCTGCGGCTGGTCGCCATCAACGGCGAGACGGGCGCGGTGAATGTGGGCATCGGGAAGGCGCAGCTGTTGGCGGCGAAGGTGCCGGTGATATGCGAGCGGGAGCGTGTGATCGACATGCCGGTTGAGATCGGCGGGGCGCAGTACCGCATCACCTGCCTGTCGCTGGGAAACCCGCATTGCGTGGTGTTTGTGGACAATGTGGACGCGCTCGACCTTGCGGACATTGGGCCGCGCTTTGAGAAGCACCTGATGTTCCCGGAGCGGGTGAACACGGAATTTGTGCATGTGGTGGACGAATCGGTGCTCACCATGCGCGTGTGGGAACGCGGCAGCGGCGAGACGAGCGCGTGCGGCTCGGGCGCGTGCGCGGCGGTGGTCGCGGCGGTGGAGCTGGGGCATTGCAAGCCCGACAGCACCGTGACCGTGAAGCTCGCGGGCGGGGATTTGAAGGTGCGCTACACCCACGACGAGTTCGTGATACTCACCGGGGGCGCGACGCTCGTATGCGAAGGGCGGGTGTGGATTTAACCTCTTTTCGCGCGGCGGGATCGAAAGATCGGTTTTCCGATCAGAAACGCGATGGGGAGGAGAAGGAGAACCGTCATATACAGCCCGGCGATCAGCCCGCCGTAGCCGCCGGTGAGGAGCGTTTCGGATACGGGGTAGAGCGCGAGGATCGGGCGCGCCGCGCCGCCGCCGGGGAACGCCATCACGCAGGTGATCGCAAAGCTCCAGCCGAAGCGCAGCCCTGCCGTCGCCCAGATCGACCACCGCTCGCTCAGCGCGCACAGCGCGGCGGAGAACAGCAGCATGTTGACCATGCCCATCACGGTCAGCTGGTACGCGCCGGTGACGAATAAAAAGACGACGGTCGAGGCGGCATACGCCCACGCGCGGTTTGCGCGACGCTTTACCATGCGCAGCGCAAAGCCGCGCGCGAACATCTCCTCCGCGAGCGCGGCGGCGAGCAGCACGGGCAGGTAGACGAGGATTGAGGGCGAAAACGCGGGCGAGGACGAGGGCATGCGCATGCTGTCGAAGGCGAGCATGAGCGCTCCGCCCGCGAGCACGACCGCCGCGCCTACGAGCGTGCCGAGCGCGAAGCGCGCCGGGCGAAGTTTCAATTGTGCGCGATCCGGGGTGGCTCGATACGCGAAATACGCGACGCCGCACGCGCTCACGATCGTGATCAAATGCGCGTAGTTGCCCGCGAGCCAGCGCGCATAGCCCGGCGCGAGGTGGACATTGTTTGCGGTGATACCCCACGCGCGAAACAGCGCGTCCGCAGCGTGCGTGAGCGCGACGGCGACGCCGCCCGTCCACAAATAGTAGAGGACGAGCGCGAGGATCAGCCGCCACACGGCGCGCAGCGTATGGTCGCGCGCGAGGAAGATGCGCCTGATGCCGTCAAGCGCGCGGGGTACCAGCCTATCATTCCACGACATATCGTATCAGCTCCGGCTTTTCACATGGCTTTTCGGAGATTTCATACGCGGTGTTGAGTAGATTCAACGCGCCGGCGGTATCGGACGCGGGGTTTGCGCGCACCTCGCACAGCGCGTCGCCCGCTTTCACGCCATCGCCAATGCGCTTATGGATGAGGATGCCCACGGCGGGGTCGATGACATCCGTCTTTTTCTCTCTGCCCGCGCCGAGCAGCTTTGCCGCCATGCCGATGCGGTCGGCGGCGACGGCGGCGAGATAGCCGCTCTTTTTCGCGCGCACGGAAACCGTATGTTTCGCGGTCGGCAGAAGCGAGGTATCAAACGCCGCGCGGGGATCGCCGCCCTGCCACTTGATCATTTCCGCAAGCTTTTGAAGCCCCTCGCCATTCTTTATTTTCTCATGCAGCATGGCGCGCGCCGCCTCGATCGTCTGCGCCGCGCTCGCGTTTCGCAAAATATGCGCGCCGAGCTCGACCGCGACCGCGGTCAGATCGCCCGAAACGCGCCCGGCGAGCGCGTCGATCGCCTCTTTCACCTCAAGCGCGTTGCCGATGTGGGTGCCCAACGGCTGCTCCATGCCCGTGACCAGCGCGGAAAACCGCTTGCCCTGCGACGAGCCGATGCGCACCATCGCGCTTGCGAGCGCCTTTGCATCCTCCGCGGTTTTCGCGAGCGCGCCGCTGCCGAACTTCACATCGAGCACCACGACGTCCGCGCCCGCGGCGAGCTTTTTGGAAAGCACGGAGGATACGATCAGCGGCACACAATCGACCGTGCCCGTCACATCCCGCAGCGCGTAGAGCGTTTTATCCGCCGGGGCGAGCTGCGCGGTCTGTCCGATCACCGCGCAACCGATTTCGCGCACCTGCTCCTGGAAGCGGTCGATGTCCATCTCCACCGAGAAGCCGGGGATGGATTCGAGCTTGTCTAATGTGCCGCCGGTGAAGCCGAGCCCGCGCCCGGACATCTTCGCCATCTTCACGCCGCAGGCGGCGACGAGGGGCACGAGGATGAGCGTTGTGGTGTCGCCCACGCCGCCGGTGGAATGCTTGTCGGCTTTCACGCCCGGGATGTCCTTCAGATCGAGGATTTTGCCCGAGCGTTCCATAGCGAGGGTGAGCGCGAGCGTCTCTCGCTCGTCCATGCCCGAGATGCAGATCGCCATGAGCATCGCGGAAATCTGGTAATCGGGGATGCTGCCTTCGGTCACGCCCTTGATGAATTCGCGGATTTCGCGCTCCGTGAGCGCGCCGCCGAAGCGCTTTTTTCGGATCAGATCGACTGTATTCATATCATGACCGCCTTTCGGCTCGAAATTCGTTCGAGTTTGCGCAAATCGCGCACTTCATTATAACAGACAAATGCGTACATGAAAAGTTCCTCTTTCCAAACGCAGACAGATCAGGTATAATTGGTAACAGGCAAAATGTCAGGACGGGGGATTGTTCGGCATGGAAGCATTGTTGGCGAAGAAAGCGTTCATATGCGATATGGACGGCGTGATATATCACGGAAACCTACTGTTGGATGGCGTGAAGGAGTTTGTCGATTGGCTCGGCGAGGGGGGCAGGCAGTACATCTTCCTCACGAACTCATCGGAGCGCTCGCCGCGCGAGCTTCGGCAGAAGCTGTTGCGGTTGGGGCTCGACGTGGGCGAGGAGCATTTCTACACCTCCGCGCTCGCGACGGCGAGTTTTTTAAAAAGCCAATGCCCGGGCGGTTCCGCCTATGTGATCGGCGAGCCGGGGCTGGTGGGCGCGCTCTACGACGCGGGGTTTTCGATGAACGACATGAACCCCGATTATGTGGTCGTGGGCGAGACCTCGAGTTACAGCTACGAGAAGATTTTAAAGGCCGCCGCGCTCGTGCGCAAGGGCGCAAAGCTCATCGGCACGAACCCGGACATCACAGGGCCGATTGAAAACGGCATCGCGCCGGCGACGAAGGCGCTGATCTCGCCGATTGAGATGACCTGCGCGCGCAAGGCGTACTTTGTGGGAAAGCCCAACCCCTTGATGATGAAGCATGCGCAGAAGAAGCTGGGCATACCGCCCACGGACATCGCGATCATCGGCGATCGCATGGACACCGACATCATCGCGGGCATCGAATCCGAGATGGACACCGTGCTCGTGCTCTCCGGCGTCACCTCTCGCGAGAGCATGCGCGAATATCCGTACCGCCCGTCGTATGTGCTCTCGGGCGTTGGCGAAATTCCGCGGTTCGCGCAGGGCAGGTGAACGAGGTGGCGAGAATCATGCTGCTCACCTCGCAGCACACGGGGCGCGGGCATATGTCGATTGCGGAGGCGCTGTCCGAGCAGTTTTCGCGCAT
>JBMNUA010000159.1:0-5991 GCA_050945995.1 Christensenellales bacterium | reverse complement strand
CATCTTTGGGTATATCTTGTATTCAACCGTGCGATAACCCGCGTCCGCCAGCTGCCGCACCGCGCGCATCGCACCCTTCTCCCCGCCGGCGCAGGCGTCCCGCGCGCCGGAATACAAAGCGATCGGCAGGTTCGGCTGCCGAATGGGCGCAGGCGGATGCTGCGCGCGCTGCATCAAATCAAACAGCGCCTCGTAGCCGTTTGCCGTGAACGCGAATCCGCAGAGCGGGTCTTTGTCGTAGGCGCGCACCACCGCGCGATCGGCGCAGAGCCAGCCGTTGCGAGAAAAAGGCGCGCGCGAGCCGAGCATGAACGGCGCGTACATCCCGAAGCTGAGCGCGCGCGCCATCGCGTATGCGCCGCGCCTGTTCTGCGCCCGGCGCGCGTACCGAAGCGCGGCGGGCGCAAACGGGCTGTATGCGGGGTTGCCGGACAATAGTAGCCCCGAACATCCGTCATATGTTTGAATATACGCGCGCGCGACGAGCGCGCCCATGCTGTGCCCGAGCAAAAACTGCTTCGCTTCTGGGTATAACGCCCGGGCGTGCGCCGCGACGCGCGCCAAATCCGCGAGCACCGTATCCGCGCCGCCCGCGATATAGCCCAGACGCTCCGCGCCTTCGCCGTGCCCGCGGTGATCCCAGATCATCGCCGCGATACCGCACTCTGCTAGAAACTCCATGAAATCATAATATCGCGCCTTATGCTCCGCCATGCCGTGCGCGATCAGCAGCACTCCGCGCGGGCGGTCAATCTCCTTGTGCGCCGCCGAGATCGTGGGCGCATCGGACGCGGATGGTATCGAAATCGAACGCATATGCCGCCCTCCTATTGAATCATAAAGGCGCGGAAACCTCCCAGCGCCTCAAAGCATACAATATTTGCACGCCGCCCAATTCGCCAGATTTTCACGACATGCCGTTGAATAGCCCAAGGGCGCAGGAAAAATCCTGCGCCCCAGATTGCTCGTTACCCTCGTTTCCCTTCAGGAGGGGTACAAGAAAATTCCGAACTCCGGGAAATGCAATCACGCATTTCTCGGACAAAGGGCGCAGGAAAAATCCTGCGCCCCCCCAACCGTTTCGGTCTGCTTATTCCTCCGCCTCGGCGGTCTCCTCGGCAGCTTCCTCGGCGATCTCCTCGACCGCGTCCTCATATTCCTCGCCGCCGTCGTCGATCGGGTACAGATCATCCGACGCATCCAATTCCATCAGATTGTCGGCAATCGCGTACTCGTCCGTGCCGGGCACGCCCTCGAGCGCCTCGTCCTCGAGCACCTCGCGGATCGAAAGCGAAATGCGCTTCGCCTCGGTGTTCACATCGAGCACCTTCACGCGGATGATCTCGCCGACGTTGACGGCGTCCTCGACCTTCGCGATGCGCGTCAGCGCGCACTGCGAGATGTGCACCAGCCCGTCCAATCCGGGTTCGAGCTCCACAAACGCGCCGAAGGTGGTGATGCGCACAACCTTGCCCTCTACGATGCTGCCCACCGGGTACTTCTCGTCCGCAACGGTCCACGGACGCGGGCGAGTCTGCTTGTAGGAGAGCGACACACGCTCGCGCTCGGGCTCGACCTTGAGGATTTTCACCTCGATGACCTCGTTGATCGACACGACCTCGGAGGGATGATGTACGCGGCCCCAGCTCAAATCGGTGACGTGCACCAGCCCGTCCACGCCGCCCACGTCCACAAACGCGCCGAAGTCGGCGAGCCTGCGCACGGTGCCTTGGATGATCTCGCCCTCGCGAGCCTTGAGCGATTCCCAAATTTCCTTCTTCTTCTCCGATTCCTCGGCGATGAGCACGGCCTTGCGCGACGCGACGATGCGCTTTTTGGACTTGTCCAGCTCGATGATCTTGAGCTTCATGTCCTGCCCCACGAACTCGCCGATCTTCTCGACATAGCGCATGGAGAGCTGGGACGCGGGGATGAACGTGCGGATGCCCTTCACGTCCGCGAGCAAGCCGCCCTTCACGGCCTCCTTGCCCACGCCGTCTACGAACTCGCCCGCATCGTACTGCGCGACGATCTCATCCCAATGCTTGCGGTTGACGATGTTTCGCTGGGAGAGCAGCACATTGCCCTCGCCGTCGTTGACCTTGACTACTTCGACTTCTATCTCGTCGCCAATCTTGACATCGGTTGAGGAGAGGTCAGATTTCTTAACCAATCCGTCTGCCTTGTAACCGACGTTGACGCAGACTTCGTCATCCGTAATCTGCACCACAGTACCCACGATCGTCTGTCCGGCGCGGATCTGAACCAAAGTCTTTTCCACATCGGCCATAAAATCGGATTCCGTGATGGGCGTTTCGGCCTCACCTGTGTGCAGCTCCTCGGACTGGGTGACCTGCTTCTCGATGTCGTTCATTGCTGTTACAACCTCCTTAATTATACAATCCGGCGTGGACGCGCCGGCTGTAATCCCAACAACGTCGCCCGCGTTGACGACGATTGTACCTAGTTGCGCCGCGGTTTCGATGAAATGGGTGCGCGGGCATATCTCGCGCGCGAGCTGGTACAGCTTTTTGCTGTTCGAGCTCTCCCGCCCGCCGATCACGATCATCACGTCCGCCTGCCGGGCGATCTGTTGCACCTCGCGCTGCCGCTCGTGCGTGGCGGGGCAGATGGTGCATTGGATCTCGGCGTCCGGATACCGCGCGGCGATCGCGCGCGCCATTTCGTCAAACACCGCGCGGGTCATCGTCGCCTGCGAGACGACGAGTGCGCCGTTCAAATCCTCGGGCAGCGCGGCGACGTCATCTTCCGTCAACACCGCATACGCGCGCTCGCCCGCCCAGCCGAGGATGCCGATCACCTCGGGGTGCGTCCGCTCGCCGATCACGATGAGCGGTCGATCCTCCTGCGCCGCCTTTCGCGCCATTTGCTGGATGCGCGTGACAAACGGGCAGGTCGCGTCGATCACCTCGCCGCCGCGCGCGTGCATCGCCTCGGTCTCGCGCCGCCCCACGCCGTGGGAGCGTATGATCGCCCGCGCGCCCGCGGGAATCTCCCCGATTTCGCGCGCCGCCGCGACGCCCTTCTCCGCGAGGGACGCGACCGCCTGCGGATTGTTGATGATCGCCCCGAGCGTCGTCGCCGGCGCGTTCGCCTCCGCGGCTTCCACCGCGCGCCGAACCCCGAAGCAAAATCCCGCGTGTTTCGCCAATAATATCGTCTGGATCAATCCTTTCGCCCTTCGCGCCTTTTGCGGACGCTTCGCGGAGACCTGTGTCCCCATTCGGCGATAGTATGTGAAAAACCCCCAATAACCATAGCAAAAACGATAGTATGTGCCATATACTACAATTCGATGACACCTACACGAATCCTGCAAATTAGTAAAAGATAACCATCATTTAACATGGCGGCGCATATATTTCGCTTTTTGCCAAAAAATGAGGGGCGGTATTGCGCCGCCCCGGACTGCTCACAACCCTCGTTCCCTTCCATGAGGATGCGAAAGGGCTAGCTCCTTCACCGCAAACTGCCAAAAAATTACATCGGTATAGAAGCAGCAGCTTGCAGAACAGCTTTATCAATCAAGTTTGGCGGCGTGTACGTCAAACTTGCATGTTCACAAAGAAAACGCCTGCGTTTTCGACTGAACATGAATTTCTGCCCGCCAGATTTGCGCCCGGAAAACCGTGAGGTTTTCAGCAAATCGCAGCCCTCTTCCTTCTCGTCAAAAAACATCAGTTTTTTGACGATGCGTTTACGCCGCCCCGGACTCAAGCGCCCAGATCGCGCCGTCGATCCGCTCGGTCACCTGCTCGATCGTCGCGCTGTCCGAGCGCGTCCCGAACGCGGACAGATCGACCGGCGCGCCGATGCGAATTTCGGTTTTGCGAAACGCGCGGTACGGACCCTGTATGTAGATGGGGATCACCGGCGCTTTCGAGCGCTGCTCGATCAGCGCCGCCCCGCCGTGCATCTGCGTGCGTGCGTTGCCCGCGCTGCGCGTGCCCTGCGGGAAGATGCCCAACACGCCCCCCGCTTTTAGGATGCGCATCGATTCGCGTATCGCCGATAGATCCGCGCGCCCCCGATCGACGGGGAACGCCCCCGCCCCGCGCAGCACCGCGCCCACGATGCGGATGCGAAACAGCTCCGCCTTCGCCATGAACGACACCGCGCGCTTGAGTCGAAGCAGCAGTATGATCGGGTCGCGCAGCGAGATGTGGTTCGCGCACAGGATCGCTGCGCCCTCCGTTGGGATGTTCGACTCGCCGATCAGCCGAACGGGGTACACTGTGTAGTAGTAGAGCCGGAACAGGAACTTGAGAATTTCGACAATCGTTTTCATATGCTCTCCCGCGCGATGCGCACAACGTGCGCGATCACCTCGTTTAGCGTCATGCCCGATGTGTCCACCTCGACGGCGTCCTCGGCGCGCACAAGCGGCGACGCGGCGCGCATGGTGTCCAGCCGGTCGCGCGCCTCGATGTCCTCGCGCACCTTGTCGAGCTGCGCCTGCGCGCCCTTTTGCAAAAGCTCCTCGTACCTGCGCTGCGCGCGCACCTCGGCGGACGCGGTCAGAAATATCTTCACCGTCGCGTTTGGCAGCACCTTCGTGCCGATGTCGCGCCCGTCCATCACCAAATTCTGATCGCGCGCAATCGCCTGTTGGATCGCCACCATGCGGCTGCGCACCTCCGGCACTTGCGAGACAAGCGACGCCGCGCGCGAGCACGCCTCCGCGCGGATCGCCTCGGAGACGTCCTCGTCTGCCAAAAGCGTAACCTGCCGCCCGTCTTCGTAGCGAACGCGCACATCCGCGTCCGCGCACGCCCGTGCGACCGCGCGCATGTCCGTAAGTTCCACGCCGCTTCGTATCATATACAGCCCCATCGCGCGGTACATCGCCCCGGTGTCGAGGTAGTTTGCGCGAAGCGCCGCCGAGACCGCCTTCGCCACCGTCGATTTGCCCGCGCCCGCCGGCCCGTCAATCGCAATCGAAAATACGCCCATCATGCCTCCCCGCCCGCGAGTTTCGCAATCGCGCGCGCAAAGATTCTGACACTCATCATGAGCTTTTCGATGTCCACATATTCATCCGGCATGTGACAGGTGTCCGTGTCGCCGGGGTAGTTGAAGCCGAACGCCACGGTGTTGGGCATGCAGCGCGAGTAGGTGCCGCCGCCGATGGCAAACGCGTAGCCCGGCGTGCCCGTCACCTCGGAATAGACCTCGATCAGCCCTTTGACCACCTTGTGCTCCGCGGGCACATGATGCGGCGTATGCCCGCCCAGCCGCCGAAGCGACAGCCCCGTGCCGGAGATCGCCATCGCCGCGCGCCCGCACAGCCGCTCCTCGTTTTCGCAAATGGGGTAGCGGATGTCGAGCTGCGCCGAAATTCCATCGCCGTCCGCGCGCAGTACGCCCAGATTGCATGTCAGATGCCCGGATTCCTCGTCCTCCGCCTGTATGCCGAGCGATCTGCCGTCGTACTCCAGCCCGATCACATCCGCCAGCGCGCCGATCGCGTCATTCAATCCGCCGCCCGCGCCGATCTCCTTGAGCGCGATCAGAAGGAGCCCCGCCGCGTTCACGCCGTTCTCCGCCATCGCCGCGTGCGCGGACTTGCCCGTCGCCGTGATCCGCGCGCCGTCGTCGCCGATTTTTTCGCAGGCGATCGGATGCCCCAACCGCGCGGATGCTTCGCGCACGCGCGCGTCGAGGTTTGCAAAATCGCCGCCCGTGAGCGCGACCTCCGCCTCCGCCACGCCCGGCACGACGTTCACGCGCTCGCCCGCATGCATGGATCGGATCGGGTACGCGCCGCCGCCCGCCGCCCGCTGCGTAAGTTGAAGCTCGAGCCTGCCCTTTTCGATGTTGATCACCGGGAATTCCGCGTCCGGTGAAAATCCGTAGTCCGGCGGCGCGAATTTTGATTTGTAGTATGCCATGTCCGTCATGCCCGTCTCCTCGTCGCAGCCGAGGATCAGCCGCACGCCGTCCTGGAGCGGGATGCCCGCCGCGCGCACC
>JBMNUA010000158.1:0-6011 GCA_050945995.1 Christensenellales bacterium | reverse complement strand
AAATCGAGCGCGTGGGCAGTAAGGCCGACGCGATCTATTCGTTTCAGTCGGGCGATGTACAACTGTCTTTGCAAAACCAGTCCGTGCCCGATTACATGGCGGGCGTCAAGCGCTTTTTGTCGGACTTGGGCGATGTGAAAATCGATGCCGTGGGCTTTAAAACCGTGCTCGCGAAGGGCTACCCCGGCGTGCACCGCATCGACGCGGATGTGATCCGCGGCATGGAGGAATGCCTGCCTGTCGCCCCCGCGCACAACCGCGCGTATCTGGATGTGATCGCCGTTTTCCGCGCGCTCATGCCGGGTGTCCCGCTCGTCGGCTCGTTTGAAACCGCGTTTCATACCACAATCCCCATGGAACGCCGCGTCTACGGCATCCCCTATGCGCTCACCGAGCGCTACGGGCTGTACAAAATGGGCTACCATGGCGCGTCCCACGCCTATGTCGCGCAGTCGCTCGCGGGGAAGCGGCGCGTGATCTCCTGCCACCTCGGCGGCAGCGGCTCGATCTGTGCGATATTGGATGGAAAAAGCGTCGATAACAGCTTCGGTCTGTCGCTGCAAGCGGGCATCCTCCACGCGAACCGCGCGGGCGATATCGACCCCTTCCTCATCCCGTATCTCGTAGACTGCGGCATGCCCTTCGAGGAAGTGATCCGGGATTTGCAGGAGGCGGGCGGTCTCTACGGCATCTCCGGGGTCAGCGGCGATATGCGCGCCGTGCGCGAAGCGGCGGACGCGGGAAACGCGCGCGCGCAGCTCGCCATCGACGTCTACATCAACGGCATCGTGCGCTACATCGGCGCGTATTTCGCCGAGCTCGGCGGGCTGGACGCCATTGCATTCACCGGCGGCATCGGCGAGAACGACGCGCGCCTGCGCGCTGAAACGCTCCGGCAGATCGCGCATTTGGGCGTAGAGGTCGATGAGGAAGCAAACGCGCGGCACGCCTTCACCATCTCGGCAGCCGGCGCGCGGGTGAGCGCGCACGTCGTCCCCGCCGACGAGGAGCTCGGCGTGGCGACGAACACTTTCAACCATTTGTGGGGAGGCAAATCATGAATTTCCATCAGCTTGTCTTAAACAACCGCAGCCAGCGCGCCTTCGACGCCAATCGCGCCATCACCCGCGCGGAGCTCGAATCGCTCGTATCGCTTGCGCGGATCGCGCCCAGCGCGATGAACCGCCAGCCGCTCAAATACTTCCTCTCCTGCGATGAGGAGACAAACCGCGTCATACAGCCCATGACGATCTGGGCGCGCCGCCTGCCCGAGTTGCAGCTCCCGCCCGAGGGGCAGCTGCCCACCGCCTTTATCATCATCCTCGTCGATCGCGCCATCGCCGCCGATGTCAAAAGCGCCGACATGGACGTGGGCATCGCCGCGCAGACGATGCTATTAGGCGCGGCGGAGATGGGCCTAAACGGCTGCATGATCGGCAGCTTCCGCCCCGAGCTGCGCGCCGCGCTCGGCATCCCGGAGACGCTTGAAATCTCGCTCGTCGTCGCGCTCGGCAAGGGCGAGGAGGACATCCGCATCGTTGACGCGACCGATTCCGTGGGCTACTACCGCGACGCGGCGGGCGTCCACTACGTCCCCAAGCGCACCTTGGACGAATTGATTGTCGAAGGTGCGCGCCAATGAGCAAGCCGGGCTTCGACAACGAAAAATACCGCGCGCTCCAATCCGCGCGGATTCGCGAGCGCATCGACTGCTTCGGCGGCAAATTGTACCTCGAGTTCGGCGGCAAATTGTTTGACGATTTCCACGCCTCCCGCGTGCTCCCCGGCTTTGCGCCCGACAGCAAAATGCGCATGCTCGCCTCCCTCGCCGATCAGGTCGAAATCCTCATCACCATCAACGCCCACGACATCGAAAAAAACAAGGTGCGGGGCGACTTGGGCATCTCATATGAGGAGGACGTGCTGCGCCTGACGGATGCGTTTCGCGCGCTCGGGCTCCTCGTCAGCGGCGTGGTTGTGACCCGCTACGCCGGGCAGGCGAGTGCGGACGCGTTTTTAAAGCGCATCTTCGCGCTCGGCATGCGCGGCTATAAGCACCACCTCATCCCCGGCTACCCCTCCGACATCCCGCATATCGTCAGCGAGGTCGGCTACGGAAAAAATGATTATATCCAGACGACGCGCCCCCTCGTCGTCGTCACCGCGCCGGGTCCCGGCAGCGGCAAGATGGCGGTTTGCCTTTCGCAGCTCTATCACGATTATCGCCGCGGTATCCGCTCGGGCTACGCCAAGTTTGAGACCTTCCCGGTCTGGAATTTGCCGCTCATGCACCCGGTGAACCTCGCCTACGAGGCGGCGACCGCCGATTTGAGCGACGTGATCATGCTCGATCCCTACCACCTCGAGGCATACGGCGAAACTGCGGTCAACTACAACCGCGATGTCGAGATCTTCCCGCTGCTCAACGCCATGCTCCAGCGCATCCAAGGCGCGTCCCCCTACCAATCGCCCACCGATATGGGCGTGAACATGGTCGGCTGTTGCATCTCGGACGAGGATGTCGTACGCGAAGCCGCGGCAAACGAGATCCTGCGCCGGTATTTCGCGGCAAGCTGCGACAGGGCGCGGGGCACAGGCAACGACGACGCGGTGCGCAAGCTCGAGTTGATCCTCAACCAGATGGGCATCTCGCCGGACGCGAACCCTATGATCCGCGCCTCGCTGGATAAGGAAAAGGCGACGGGCGGACCCGCGGGCGCGATGCGGCTGACCGACGGGCGCATCGTCACGGGTAAGACGACCGATTTGTTGGGCTGCTCGAGCTCGCTGCTCCTCAACGCGCTCAAGGCGCTCGGCGGCATCGACCCCTCGCTTGACTTGATCAGCCCGCAGGTGCTCACCCCGATCTGCAAACTGAAAACCGAGCACATGGGCAACAAAAACCCGCGGCTTCACTCCGATGAGGTGCTCATCGCGCTTTGCATCTCCGCGGTCACAAACCCCGTCGCGGAGCTCGCGCTCCACCAGCTCGCCAAGCTCAGCGGTGCGCAGGCGCATTTCAGCGTCATCCTCTCGGGCGTCGATGAGCAGCAGTACCGCAAACTCGGCGTGCATGTGAGCTGCCAGCCGAAGTACGAGCAGGAAAAACTCTACCACCGATAGTTTCCGTGAAAAATCGGGAATTGTATAGACGATGCGCTACGAATAGATAGGAGTTGGATGACATGACAGATTCTAATTGCACCCACAATTGCGACAGCTGCGGCGTGGACTGTGAAAGCCGCGCGCAGCCCGAGAGCTTCCTCGAGCAGCCACATGCCAACAGCAACATCAAAAAGGTGATCGGCGTCGTCAGCGGCAAGGGCGGGGTCGGCAAATCCCTCGTCACCTCGCTGATGGCGGTCGCCATGCGCCGCCGCCTCCACAATGTCGCCGTGCTCGACGCCGACGTCACCGGTCCCTCCATCCCGAAATCCTTCGGCGTGAAGGGCATGCTCATGGGCAGCGAGGAGGGCGTGTTCCCCGCGGAATCGAAAACCGGCATCAAGCTTGTGTCCCTCAACCTGCTGCTCGAAAACGATACCGATCCCGTCGTCTGGCGCGGTCCGATCATCGCCGGTACGGTCAAGCAGTTCTGGACGGAGGTCATGTGGGGCGACGTGGACTTTATGTTTGTCGATATGCCCCCCGGAACGGGCGATGTGCCGCTGACGGTGTTCCAGTCGCTCCCGCTCGACGGCATCATCGTGGTCACCACCCCGCAGGAGCTGGTCGGCATGATCGTCTCCAAGGCGGTGCGCATGGCGGAGATGATGAACATCCCCGTCCTCGGCATCGTCGAGAACATGGCGTACTTCGACTGCCCGGATTGCAATTCCCGCCACGCGATCTATGGCGAGAGCCATCTTGAGGAAATCGCCGCGCAGTTCTCCATCCCCGTCGCCGCGCAGCTGCCCATCAACCCCAAGCTCGCCGCCGCCGTCGATAAGGGCATGATCGAGCTCTACGAGGGCGATTGGCTCGACGCGCTTGCCGAATCGCTCGAGGAAATATAGCCCTGCATCCGCCCCGATTTGTTAAATCCTTCGCGGACGGTTGCCCGCACATCGGATATATGTTATACTAAACGGCGTGACATCGGACGGTCCTCTGCCCTTTTGCGCGCATGAACGTCCTGGAGAGGAAGGAGGCCCATACCATGAATGAGATTATCCGTTCCATCGAGAGCGCGCAGCTCCGCTCGGATATCCCTGTTTTCCGCGTCGGCGATACCGTCCGCGTATTCGTGAAGGTTGTCGAGGGCACGCGCGAGCGCCTGCAGGCGTTTGAAGGCGTGTGCATCGCCCGCCGCAACGGCTCTGTTCGCGAGACGTTCACCGTTCGCCGTACCTCCTATGGCGTCGGCGTGGAGCGCACATTCCCGCTGCATTCCCCGCGCGTGGATCATGTCGAAGTGATTCGCCGCGGCAAGGTTCGCCGCGCAAAGCTGTACTATCTGCGCAGTCTCAGCGGCAAGGCTGCCAAGGTCAAAGAAAGAATTCGTTGATCGTTTTCTGTGGCGGAGGATGTTATCCCCCGCCATCGTCTTTTTTACGCCGCTGCGGGCGTTTTCATTCAATATAGGAGACTGTCATGCCTGAAATCAATTGGTATCCCGGTCATATGGCGCGCTCGCGCAGGCTTCTGTCGGAGCAGCTGCGCGCGGTGGACGCCGTCGTCGAGTTGTGCGACGCGCGCGCGCCGCTCGCCACCCGCAACCCCGATCTGGAAAAGCTCACCCGTTCCAAATCGCGGTTGATCGTTTTAAACAAAGCCGATCTCGCCGACGATGCCGCCACCGCAAAGTGGCTTTCGTACTTCCGCGCTGCGGGCACGCCCGCCATGCGCTTTAATTCCACCGGCGCGCGCGCACGCGAGGTGTTTTCAAAGCTTGAGGAGGCGGTCAAACCCGCCATGGAGCGCGCGCAGCGCCGCGGCATCCGCAAAACCGCGCGGATCATGGTCATCGGCATCCCGAACGTGGGTAAATCCACCTTCATCAACCGCATCAACGGCGCGCCCATTGCGAAGGTCGCCGACCGCCCCGGCGTCACGCGCGCCAACCAGTGGATCAAAATCACGCCCTACCTCGAACTGCTTGACACCCCCGGCATGCTCCCGCCCAAGCTGGACGACCAGGCGCGCGCCCGGCTGCTCGCCTACCTCGGCTCGGTGCGCGATCAAATCCTCGATACCGAGGAGCTCGCGGCGGGGCTGCTCGCGCATTTGATGGGCATCGCGCCCGCGGACACCCGCCGCCGGTTCAAAATCGCGGACGGCGAATACGCGCATGCGTATGACCTCGTGGAAGCCGCGTGCGCCGGCAGGGGCTGGCTGATCGCCGGCGGCAGACCCGACACCGACCGCGCCGCCGCGCTCATCCTCGATGAGTTCCGCGCGGGCAGGGTGGGGAAGATCACCCTCGAGGTGCCCGATGCGTGAAACACCGCAGGAGAAATTCGCCCGGCTGACGCAGTTGGAGGACGCGCTCCTTGAAAAGGGGCGCGTCGTCGCCGGCATGGACGAGGTTGGGCGCGGACCGCTCGCGGGACCCGTCGTCGCGGCTTGCATCTCGATCCCCGCGCACAAGCGCGTGCTCGGCGTGGACGATTCCAAAAAGCTGTCGGAGAAAAAGCGCGAATCGCTGTATGATCTGCTCGTAGAAGCCGCCGACTACTGCGAAACCGCGTTTATCGAATGCGATGTGATCGATCAGATCAACATCCTAAACGCCACGCGCCGCGCCATGGAGATCTGCGCCGCCAGATTCACGCACACAAACGGCATCATCCTCGTGGACGCGCTCGACGGACTGCGCCTCCCCTGCGAGGCGCGCCCGATCATCCATGGCGACGCCGCCTGTTACGCAATCGCCGCCGCGTCCATCGTCGCGAAGGTCGCGCGCGACCGCCATATGGCGCAGCTCGACCGGCTGTACCCCGAATACGGCTTTGCGCGCAACAAGGGCTACGGCACGAAGGAGCACATCGAAGCGCTGCGCGCACATGGGC
>JBMNUA010000157.1:0-6016 GCA_050945995.1 Christensenellales bacterium | reverse complement strand
GCGCTGCCGCCCGAGAAGATCAAGCCGATTGCGCGGCGGATGCGCGCGTATCCGGTGATATTGCCCGAGCAGATGGCGCTCGCGCTGTGGATCAAGGAGCGGTATCTGTGCAATCTCGTGGACGCGCTTCGGCTGATGATCCCCGCGGAGATGCGCGGCGCGCGCGTGCGGGAAAAGACGGTGCGGCTGGCCAAACTCGCGGTCGAGGGGGAAGAACTCAAGCGGTTCAAAGAGACCTCGCGCGCGAAAAGGCAGCTGGAGATCATCGAGATCCTCGAGGGCGGGGACATTGAGACCGCAAAATACGCCGCATATGCGCAGGCGATCCGCGCGCTCAACGAGAAGGGGATCGTATCGATCTACCACGCGGATGTGCGGCGCACGCCGCGCGCGCTCAAGCACGCGGAGGTAGCGCAAGATCCCGTGCTGATGCCCGCGCAGAAGCGCGCGGTGGACGAGATTTCGCACGCGCTCGAAACGGGCGGCGGGCGGTTTTTGCTCCACGGCGTGACGGGCAGCGGCAAGACCGAAATTTACATCCGCGCGGCGCGGCGCGCGGCGCAGTTGGGCAAGACGGCGATCGTGCTCGTGCCCGAGATCGCGTTGACGCCGCAGATGGTGCGCTGGTTTCACGCGCGCTTCGGCGAAGACGCCGCCGTTTTGCACTCCGGGCTCTCCAAGGGCGAGCGGTACGACGAATGGCGAAGGATTCGCTCCGGCGAGGCGCGGATGGTGATCGGCGCGCGCTCGGCGGTTTTCGCGCCCGCGCAAAACATCGGGCTGATCGTCGTGGACGAGGAGCACGAGCACACCTACCAATCCGAAAAGCGCCCGCGCTATGACGCGCGCGAGGTCGCGGCGCAGCGGGCGAAGACCGCCGGCGCGGTGGTGATATTGGGCTCCGCCACGCCGTCGATCGCCACCTATATGCGCGCGATGCCGGGCGTGCGCGCGCAGAACAGGCTGACGTTGATCGAGTTGACCAGCCGCGTGCTCAACCGTCCGCTGCCCGCGGTGCAGATCGTGGACATGCGAAACGAATTGCAACTCGGCAACCATTCGATCTTCAGCGCGCAACTGCATGCCGCGCTGCGCGAGTGCCTGGACAGCGGGCGGCAAGCGATGTTGTTTCTCAACCGCAGGGGATATTCGACCTTCGTCTCCTGCCGCGCCTGCGGAAAAGCGGTGAAGTGCGAGAACTGCGATGTCACCATGACCTACCACCAGACGGGCGGCATCCTCAAATGCCATTATTGCGGCGCGACGCGGCGACCGCCGAAGGTGTGCCCGAGCTGCGAGAGCCGATATATCAAATTTTTTGGCGTGGGCACGCAGAAGGTGCAGGAGGCGGTGGAGGCGGCGTTTCCGGACGCGCGCGTGGGGCGGCTCGATTTCGACACGACATCGACGAAGGATTCGCACGAGAAGATCCTCGACGCGTTTCGCGCGCGGGAGACGAATGTGCTCGTGGGCACGCAGATGATCGCAAAGGGGCTCGATTTTCCAAACGTCACGCTGGTCGGGGTGATCGCGGCGGATCTATCGCTCAATCTGCCCGACTACCGAAGCGCCGAGCGCACATTCCAGCTGATCACCCAGGTGGCGGGGCGCGCGGGGCGCGCGGACGCGCCGGGCAGGGTGATCGTGCAGAGCTACGACCCCGACCATTACGCGATACAGCTTGCCGCGAAGCAGGACTACCGCGCGTTTTACAACCGCGAGAGCCGGTTTCGGCGCATGAGCCTGTACCCGCCGTTTACGGTGATCGCGCGCATTGTGTTTACGTCAAAAGAGCGTGAGGCGGCGGAAGCAGCTTCCATCGAGGCGGAAAAGCAGTTAAACGCCTATCTCGACGCGTCCGGCGAGCGGATCAACATCGTGCAGATGCGCGCGCTCGAAGCGCCGATCGGCTATTTGCGCGGGGAGTACAGGCAGCAGGTGTTTTTGAAGATGTATTTCAAGGGGGATGTCGAGGCGGTGGCGCGCAAAATGCGGCAGATCGCCGACGGTGCGCAGGAGGGTGTGCGCGCGGAGCTCGAGGTCAACCCCGTCAATTTGATGTAGTTAGTTCTCCGCCGCGCAGGGTTATATCATATGCGGTGGGGTATCCCAATCAGGAGGTGATCGGTATGGCGATTCGCAGAATCATCGAGGTGGGCGACGACGTGCTCCGCAAGCGCGCGCGCCCTGTGGATACATTTGACAAGCGGCTTTGGACGCTTTTGGACGATATGGCGGAGACGATGTACGAGGCGGACGGTGCGGGACTTGCCGCGCCGCAGGTGGGCGTGCTCAAGCGCGCGGTGGTCATCGACGTGGGCGAGGGGCTGATCGAGCTCGTAAACCCGCAGATCGTAGCATCCGAGGGCGCGGTGGTGCGCGCGGAGGGCTGCCTTTCCATACCCGGGCGGCGCGGCACAGTGGAGCGCCCGGAACGCGTCGTCGTGCGCGCGCAGGACAGGAAAGGGCGGGAATTTGAGATCGAGGGCGACGAATACCTCGCCGTGGCGATCTGCCATGAGACGGATCATCTGGACGGCGTGTTGTACACGGATAAAATGATCGAGGACGTGACCGACGCGCCCGCGCCCGAAGGCGAGGACGAGATATGACACGCGTGGTGTTCATGGGCACGCCCGAATTCGCGCTGCCCTCGTTTGATGCGCTCCTCGACGCGGGCTACGATGTCGTCGGCGCGTTCACGCAGCCCGACCGCCCCGTGGGGCGCGGGCACAAGCTCGCCTGCTGCCCGGTGAAGGCGCGCGCGCAGGAGCGCGGCGTGCCGGTGTACCAATATGCGCGCGTGCGCGGTCAGGCGGGGCTCGACAAAATGCGCGAATTGAAACCGGATGTCGTCGTCACAGCGGCATTCGGACAAATATTATCAAAAAAATTATTGGAAGTGCCGAAATATGGCACGATCAATGTGCACGCGTCGCTTTTGCCGCGGCACAGAGGCTCTGCGCCGATCAACTGGGCGATCCTGATGGGCGAAAAGACCACGGGCATCACCACGATGTTGACGGACGTCGGGCTCGACACGGGCGATATGCTGCTCGCACGCGAAACGCCGATTGGCGAGGCGGAGACGGCGGGGGAGCTGACCGAGCGGCTCGCCGTTATTGGCGGCGAGGTGCTGATCGAGACGCTGGACGGCTATCTCAAGGGCGAAATCACGCCGCGCAAGCAGGATGAGGCGGAGGCGACCTATGAGCCGATGCTCGAGAAATCCATGGGGATGATCGACTGGACGAAGCCTGCGCGCGAGATCGCAAACCAAGTCCGCGGGCTCAACCCCTGGCCGTATGCATACACACTGTGCAACTGCGCGCCGATCAAAATTTATCGCGCACGGGCGATTGATGGCGATACGGGCGAAGAGCCGGGGCTTGTGATCGAATCCTCGCCGCGCAAGGGGCTGATCGTCGCCTGCGGCGAAGGCGCGTTGGAGATCATCGAAATGCAAGCGGCGAACGCGAAATGCATGCAAGCGAAACAATATTTGATGGGCAGGTGCATCGACCCCGGCACAGAGATGGGGGCGAGCGTATGAATATGCAAAGAGGACCCCAAAAGCCGCGCGCGGGTGCGCGCGAGGTAGCGCGCCGCGCGTTGGAGGACGTGGTCGTCAACGGCGCGTATGCGGCGCAGGCGCTCGACCGCCAGATTAAGGCGACGCATCTATTGCCCGACGACAGGCGGCTGGCGACGAGCATTTTCTACGCCGCGCTTGAAAACCGCATACGCATCTCGCACCTCCTCAAGCCCTTTGTGAAATCCGCGCTGCCGGGGATCTACGATGTGCTGCACATCGCCTGCGCGCAGCTGCTATTTTTGGACAAAGTGCCCGATCACGCGGCGGTGGACGAGGCGGTGAAGCAGGCGCGCGCCATCCGGGGGCAGCAGGTGGCGGGCTTTGTCAACGGGGTGCTGCGCAATGTGATCCGCGCCCGCGACAAGGGGACGCTCGACCTCCCGGACGACGCCGATCCGAGCGTCGCCCATTCCGTCGCGCCGGAATTGTACGAGCACTTGGCGAAGGCATACGGCGCGGAGGAGGCGGCGCGCATCTGCGCGTATCGCCATGCGCAGCATACGCAGACCGTGCGCCCGAATTTCATGACGACGACGGACGAGGAGTTGGGCGCGTACCTCAGCGCGCACAGCATTCCATGGGAAAAGGGCGTCGTCCCCCATGCATTTTTATGCAAGAATCCAGGTTCGCTCGTCTCGCTCGACGGGTATCGCGGCGGCATGTTCTCCTTGCAGGGTGAGGGTTCGATGCTCGCGGCATATGCCGTCGGCGCAAAGCCGGGGATGCACCTGCTCGACGCGTGCGCCGCGCCCGGCGGCAAGAGCGCGCTGCTCTGCGAGCGCATGAACGGCACGGGGCGGGTGTATGCGTGGGACGTGCACGAGCATCGCGTGGAGCTGATCCGCGCGGCGAGCAGGCGCCTCAAGCTGCACAACCTGCGCCCGTCCGTACGCGACGCGCGCACGTTCTACGAGCCGTTTGACGCTTATTTGGACGCCGTGTTGATCGACGCGCCCTGTTCGGGGCTCGGCGTGATGGCGGACAAGCCCGACATCCGCTTGCGCTTCCAATCCGCGGAGGTGGACGCGCTCGTCAAGCTCCAGCGCGAGATATTGGAATCCTGCGCGCGGTATGTGAAGGTAAACGGCGTCTTGGTATACGCGACCTGCACGATACTGCCCGAAGAAAACGAGCAGCAGGTGCGCGCGTTCTTGACGCACAACCCGCAGTTCGCGCCGGACACCGACGACAGCTGGCTGCCGGAAAAGCTGCGCCCGCATTTCAAGGACGGCATGGTGCAGCTCTTCCAGCACAGAGACGGGGTCGAGGGCTTCTTCATCGCGCGGATGCGGCGCAAGTTTTTATGACAAAAGCGGATCTTCTCTCGATGGATATGCCGGCGCTCACCGCCTTCATCAAGGAAATGGGGGAGAGCGCGTTTCGCGCAAAGCAGGTGCGCGCGTGGCTCAACCGGGGCGCGGTTTTTTCGCAGATGACGAATTTGTCCGCCGATTTTCGCGCGCGGCTCGATCGCGCGGCGGTTGCAAATCCCGTGCGCATCGAAAAGACACTGATTTCCAAGTTGGACGGCACGGCGAAGTTCCTGTTTCTGCTCGCGGACGAAAACATCGTCGAGGGCGTTTTGATGCGCTATCACCACGGGGACACGGTGTGCATCTCCACGCAGGTGGGCTGCAAGATGGGCTGCAAATTCTGCGCATCGACCATCGGCGGCTGCGTGCGCTCGCTCTCGCCCGGCGAGATGCTGGGGCAGGTGATCGCGGCGAACGTTTGGGCGGGCGAAGGGCGCGGGGTGCGCAACATCGTGCTGATGGGCAGCGGCGAGCCGCTCGACAACTACGACGCGGTGGTGCGGTTTCTGCGGCTCGTCAACGACGCGGAGGGGCTGAACATCTCGCTGCGCAATGTCTCTGTTTCAACCTGCGGGCTCGTGCCGGAGATGATCCGGCTGGCGAGCGAAGGGCTGCCGGTGACGCTTTCTGTGTCGCTGCATGCGCCAAATGACGAGATACGCCGCTCCATGATGCCGATCGCTGCGGTCTATCCCATGGCGGATGTGCTCGCGGCGTGCCGGCATTATATCGAACGGACGGGGCGGCGGGTGATCTTTGAATACGCGCTGGTCGAGGGCGTGAACTGCGAGATGCGGCACGCGGACGAGCTGTCCGCGCGGCTGCGGGGCATGCAATGCCATGTGAACCTGATCCCCCTCAATAGCGTGCGGGAGCGCGCGCTCGCGCCCCCCGACCGGCGCGCAGCGGACGCGTTTTTGGGTCGTTTGAAGCACAACCGCATATCCGCGACGATCCGGCGGGAGATGGGCGCGGACATCGAGGGCGCGTGCGGGCAGCTGCGCAGGCGCGCGCTCCTCGCGGACGACATCACATAGCGCAAGGCGCGGCGGAGGGATTCCATGAAGGTATATGTACGCACAGACATCGGCAGCGTGCGCGCGGTCAA
>JBMNUA010000156.1:0-6044 GCA_050945995.1 Christensenellales bacterium | reverse complement strand
GATGATCGCCGGCGCATCGCCGTCGGCGGCGGTATCGGCATCCGCGTCCGCAGCGGCGATGTAGGCATAGATGGTGTAGGTGATCTCATGATCCTGCGACATGGCGGTCGTCATGCCGATGATGGTGTTGTTGGCGTTGAGCCGCACCGGAATCTCGAAGGTCGAAGTGCTGCTCCCGTGCGATCCGCTGTATTTGTTGCCGCTCGCCTTGACATAGGCATAAGAGCCGCTGCTGAACACGATGGTGGCGTATGCCTTGCCTTCCCGCACGGTCACTTTGGAGCAGGTGATCGTGACCTTGCCCGTGCCGCCGGAGAAGGTGAATTTGTCGGGCGTGTAAACGCCGTCGGCAAGCCCGGTCGCGTTGTCAACCGCCTTGGTCGAGCCGTCCTTCTTCGGCGGATCGACTTCCTTTTCGCCCTCGTCGGGTTCGCCATCGTCTATTTCTTCGCCATCCCCCGGCGCGTCGTCGCCGCCAATGGAGGTCAGCGAGTCGGATTTGAATGTCAGCGTGCGGTCATACCAAAGATCCTTGGAAACCGAGTGCGCGGCGATGGCGATCGGCGTATCGAGCGCGGAGACGGGGAATGTGAATGTGTAGCGTCCCTCGCCGTCGAGCGTGTAGCCGATGTGCAGCGCGCCGTCCTTCGCAGCATCCTCCGCCGTGCCCAGAAACAGCTTGTCATAGCCCTCGCCGCTCAGAGCGATGGTGACGGTGATCTTGCCTCTTTCGATGCGCAGCGAACTGGCGACGACTTTGAACATCGCGGAGCTGGATTCAACTTCCGCCGTGTAATCGCCGTCGGTCAGCGCCGATTGCATGCCGCTTGATTGGAACGTCAGCGTGCGGTCGATCCAAGAATCGCTCTTTACCGCGTGCGCGGCGATGGCGATCGGCACATCCAGCGCGGCGACGGGCATGGTGAAGGTGTAGCGCCCTTCGCTGTCGAGCGCGTAGGCGATGTGCTTTTCGGCATCCGCCACTGCCGCATTCTCCGCCGTGCCGACATAGAGCATGTCATAGCCCGTGCCGCTGAGCGTGACGGTGGCGGTGATTTTGCCGCCCCGGATGTCGAGCGCGCAGTTGATCACCTTGAACATCGCGGAGCTCGATTCCACCTGCGTTGTATAGCCGCCGTCGTTGAGCGCGGCCTTCATCGATTCGGATTTGAACTGCAATACGCGGTCGATCCACGAATCGCTGCGAACCGCGTGCGCGGCGATGCTGATCGGCGCATCGAGCTTGGAGACGGGCACATGGAACACATACCTGCCCTCGGAATCGACGCTGTAGCCGATGGTATCCGCCGCATCCGCCTGCGCGGCGTCCGATGCCGCGCCGACATAGAGCTTGTCGTAGCCCGTGCCGCTGAGTGTCACCGCGGCGGTGATCTTCCCGCCCTTGATCTTCAATGTGCAGGCGACGACCTTGAACATGCCGGAGTCGGATTCGACATCCGTCTCGTAGTCGATGCCTTCGCCCTCTTCCTCGGTCATCAGTTCCGCGGCGAAGAACACGAGCGCTTCGCCCGCGAACACCGCGCCCTCGAGTGCATCGCCCGCAGGCTGCTCGATTTCAGGCTCATCTAAAATAGGTTCATCCGAGACGGGCGCGTCAGAGACAGGTTCGTCGGAGATAGGCTCGTCGAGGGCAGGCTCGTCGGGGGCAGGTTCGTCAGACACAGGCTCATCCGAGACAGGCTCGTCAGACACAGGCTCATCCGAGACAGGCTCATCAGAAGCAAGTTCCTCTGAGACAGGTTCATCCGAAACAGGTTCTTCCGCCGGCATTTCCTCCGTTGCCGCCGATTCCGGCGCGGCGGCGTCAATGGCTTCCTCCGACAGCGCGCCAAACGCAGTCGTCAACAGAAGTAGCAGCGCCAAGAATAGCGCCAATGGGCGGCGATGGGTTTTATGCATCTAAGTATCCTCCTATACCAAGCGCGGCTTTATTCCTCTGCAGGCAGCCACGCCTCCGCGGGAATATCGATCGATTCAAACACAAGCACGCGGTCGTACCACCTCTCCTTGCGGATGCTCCAGGCGGCGCAGTCGATGTCCATATCGAGCGCCTCCACGGGCACCTCAAACGTCACCGCGCCCTCCTCGGTGATCACGGACGCAATGAACATCTCCTCCAAATCGAGCAGCGCTTCCTCGCCCGTTCCCATATAAAGCATGCCATAGCCCTTGCCGCTCATGGTGAGTACGCAGGTCATCTCTCCCTCGGCGACGGTCAGCTGCGCATCCACCACCCGAAACATCGAGGAACTTGAGCGCACCTGAATGGCGTATGTCCCCTCCGCGAGCTGATGGGCGTATACGGGCGGGATCTCCGGCTCGATGGGGTCGGCGACCTCCGCCATGCCGATGATCGGCAGCGCGAGAAGCGCAAGGAGCGCGGCGATCCAACACAATTTCCTCATGCGATTGTCCTTTCCGCATCCATTGCCCCGCGCGCACCGGGGATCGCCCGCCGCGCGCGAGGGTTTTTTACTGTGCGATGGCGTCCGCCACATGGTCGATGTAGATCTGCCGGATGGCGGCGTTCTGCCCCAATCCCTCGAGCACGCAGGTCACCTCGAAGCCCGCCGCTTCAAATACGGACTTCCAGGTATCCTCGTCGTCGCCCGCCATGTCGTTGGTGGCATGATCGCCCGCGACGACCATCAGGGGCAGCAGTACGACCTTGGACGCGCCGCTCGCCTGCACGCTCGCCAGCACCTCATCAAGGCTCGGCTCGGCTTCGACCGTGCCGATGAAGTAGTTCGCATACCCGGCATCAGCAAGCGTCGTTTGCAGTTTCGCGTACACCGCGTTTGCCTCGTGCTCCGTGCCGTGTCCCATGAACGCGATTGCCGTGTCCTCGGCGTTGTGATCCACCGTACCCGCGGTGATGGCGGCGGCGACAAGGTCAAAATCCGCGTCGGATGTCAATAGCGGCGCGCCGATTTTGAAGCTGTCGAAGCTCTCGGCATAGGGTGCGACTTCCGCGAGCACGTCCTCGTACTCGAAGCCGTTCATGATGTGCGTCGGTTGGAGGACGACGTCCTTCACGCCGTCGGCGACGAGCCGATCCATCGCCTCGGTGACGTTGTCGATCGCAAGCCCGTCGCGCTCGGCGAGGATGTCGATGACGATCTGCGCGGTGAACGCGCGGCGCACCTCGTACTCCGGATACGCGTCCGCAAGCGCCGCCTCGATCGCGCCGATCGTCGCCTCGCGGCTGTCGTTGTAGCTCGTGCCGAAGCTGACGACGAGCAGTACGGGCTTTGCGGCTTCCTCGGCAAAGCCGGCGGCAGTAGACAGGAGCATCGTGAGCGCCAGGACGAGTGCGAATGTGCCTTTGAGTTTCTTCATGGTCTATCCCTCCGTATTTGTTTATCTGCCAACGCCCGCACGGGTACCGCATGCGGGCGGACAAAACAAACCCGTTCGCATCGGACGCTGCGAACGGGCCGGAGCACAACAAACAAAGGAATCGCCAGATTTGGCCATTCACCCAAATTCGTCGCTCCGGGGGTCCGCAGAGCCGAATGCGCCGCATCGCTGCGGCAAAGTTGCAGGCAAGTATTCTGGCTCATCGCCTGCGCCCCTCAGGAGCGCCGCGCTCGAACGCCTTCCCGGATTGCTCCAGTGGCATTTTGTCCGAACGCTTCGGCGAAATACAGCAACGGCCTTGCGTGGGATTCGCACCCAACTTCCATAACCTGCACCTGATTCAGTTACACAGAGGATAACACAGCGATATATCGATGTCAACTCCGTACTTGACAAAATCTTCATACCGGAGTAGTATAGACTTGTTCGCGGGGCGACCCGCGGCGGACAATTGAGTGGAGAAGTAGGGTGAAATTCCCTCGCAGGTGCGCTACCGTAACAGCCGGATCGCCATTTTCATATTCTTTGCGGACACCGAAGGATATGGCTTGAGATGCGTTGCATCTCTCTATGCCTTCGGTCTGCGCCGGAGGCTTTTTGTGTGGACGGACTTGTAAAAAACGTGGGCGGAAAATTGCTTCGGTGCGGCTATACGACGGGCGCGTGCGCGGCGGCGGCGGCGAAGGCTTCCGCCATCATGCTTTTGTCGGGAGAGATCATAACCGCCGTTACGCTCCCCACCCCCAAGGGGATATCGCTCACCCTCGACGTGCTCGACCCAACGATTGCGCACCGGCGCGCCGGTTGCGCCATACGCAAGGACGGCGGCGACGACCCCGATGTGACGAGCGGCGCTCTGGTATACGCGCAGGTGGAGAAGGCGGAGGCGAGCATCCGCATTGAGGGCGGCGAGGGCGTGGGGCGCGTGACGAAACCCGGGCTCGATCAGCCGGTGGGCGAAGCGGCGATCAACTCCACGCCACGGCGGATGATCGCGGAAGCCGTCGCATCCGTCTGCACGCAGTTTGGCTACGCGGGCGGCATGTCCGTGCGCATTTCCGTGCCCGGCGGCGAGCAGCTCGCCCGGCGCACCTTCAACCCGCGCATGGGCATCGAGGGCGGCATCTCCATCATCGGCACGACGGGCATTGTAGAGCCCATGAGCAATGCCGCGCTGATCGACACCATACGGATCGAACTTCGCCAGCTCGCCATGTCGGGCGCAAAGCATGTGCGGCTCAACCCCGGCAACTACGGCGAAACCTTCGCATCCGAAACCCTCGGACTCTCGCCCCAGGCGAGCGTCACATGCTCCAACTTCATCGGCGACGCCATCGACATCGCCGCGGAACTGGGGTTTGAAAAAATCCTGTTGATCGGGCACATCGGGAAGCTCGTGAAGCTCGGCATCGGCATCACCAACACGCATTCCGCAAACGGCGACGGGCGCATGGAGACGATGATCGCCTGCGCGCTCGAAGCGGGCGCGCGGCTTGAAACCCTAAAGGAGATGCTCGACTGCGCCACCACGGACGCGGCGCTTTATCTGTTGCGGGACGCGGGGCTGATCGAACCCGTGATGCGCATCCTCGGCGCGCGCATCGACGCCACGCTCCGGCGGCGCGCGCCCGAGGGCATCGAAATCGGCTATCTCCTGTTTACAAACGCGGACGGGTTTGGCGGCGTGCTGGCAAAAAGCGAAAACGCCGACGACTTGATGCGGATATGGAGGAAAGAAACATGATCCATTTCGTGGGTGCGGGCTGCGGCGCGCCGGATCTCATCACCGTGCGCGGCGCGGCGCTCATCCGGCAAGCGGACGCCGTCATCTACGCGGGCTCGCTCGTCAGCCCTGCGCTGCTTCATGATACAAAGCCGGATTGCGAAATACATAACAGCGCGAAGATGACGCTGGGTGATGTGATCGCGGTCATGGCGCGCGTGGAGGCGCGCGGCGGCATGACGGTGCGGCTGCACACGGGCGATCCGAGCGTATACGGGGCGATTCGCGAGCAGATGGATCGGCTGGACGCCCTCCATATCCCCTATAAGATATGCCCCGGCGTGTCGAGCTTTTGCGGCGCGGCGGCGGCGCTCAAAGCCGAGTACACGCTGCCCGGCGTGAGCCAGAGCGTCGTCATCACCCGCATGGCGGGGCGAACGCCCGTGCCGGAGTTGGAGAGCATCCGCAGCTTTGCCGCACACCGCGCCACCATGGTCATCTTTTTAAGCGCGGGGCTCACGCAACAATTGCAAGCGGAGCTGCTCGCGGGCGGATACCCCCCGGACACCCCCGCCGCCATCGTCTACAAGGCGAGCTGGCCCGACGAGAAAATTGTGCGCTGCACCGCCGGAACGCTGCATCAAACCGCGGAGGCGGCGGGCATCTCAAACCACGCGCTCATCGCCGTGGGCGATTTTCTGGGCGATGATTATGAGCTTTCCAAACTCTACGATCCCGCGTTCACCACCGGCTTCCGGCAGGGAACATCGGAATGAAAACCGCCATCCTCGCCTTCAGCGCGCGCGGGCATGCGCTGGGTCAGCATCTGGCGGAGCGGTTGGGCGGCTCGACTGCGGCGCGCTGCGAACCCAGCGCGCTCGCTTCGTGGACGCGCGAGCATTTCGGAACATGTGATGCGCTGATCTACATCGGTGCGGCG
>JBMNUA010000155.1:0-6058 GCA_050945995.1 Christensenellales bacterium | reverse complement strand
TACTACATCACCGCGCTGATCAACCTGCTCGGGCAGGTGGACGGCATCATCGGCAGGACGAAAAAGTCGTTCGATACCCGGCTGATCACATCCCAGCCGCATTACGGCGAGACGATCGACGTGGATGTGGATACCTACCTCACCGGTACGCTCCAGTTCTCCTCCGGCGCGATCGGCACGATCTTTACCACCTTCGATGTGTACTACTCGCCGTTTAACCAGGCGCGGTTTGAAATCTACGGCACGCAGGGCACGCTGCTCGTGCCCGATCCGAACACCTTCGGCGGTCCGATCCGGCTGTTCCGCCCCGAGGATCAGGAGCGGATGCGCTTTGGCGACCCGGGCTTTCTCGACCGCGCGAAAGACCCCTTCGTGGGCTTCAAGGAAATGCCCTTGATGTTCGATTACCGGGAGAACAGCCGCGCGCTCGGACTCGCGGACATGTGCAAGGGCATCGAAACCAAGCGCGCGTTCCGCGCCGACTTCCGCCAGCAGCACCATGTGCTCGAGATACTGACGGGCTTTGAGCAGTCCTCCCGCGAGGGCAGGTATCTGCCGCTCAAGACGAAGTACGAGCGCGCGATGCCCATGAAGAACAACCCGATGCACGGGATACTCGACGAATGAGCAAAGGAGATTGTGACATGAAGATTGCGTATACCGGTTGGACATGGATGCTGCTCGGTCCGAACGCGAGCGCGGAGATGGGCGTTCGCGCGTTCGAGCAGGCGACAAAGGAGATCGCGTACCTGGGCTACGACTGCGCGGAGAATTTTGCGTTCATCGCGGACTTCTTTCCCGATCCGCAGGTCTGTAAGGACATCTGCGACAAGTACAACCTGCCTTTGGTCAACGTGTACGGGCACTTCCGCGGCGACATCGAGGACGATTACGCGCGCTCCATCAAGCAGATCGACTTCCTCGCCGCCATCGGCGGCACATGGTTCAACTGCCAGCACGCCGGGTTCCAGGAGGAGCCCAAGGAGCGCCCGCTCGACAAAGAGGGCGTAGATCAGATGGCGGAGCTCTCCAACCGCCTCGGCAAGTACGCAAAGGAGAAGGGGATCACGCTTTGCTTCCATCCCCATGCGGGGACGCTGGTGTTCGACCGAGAGCAGATCGACTACTTCGCCGAAAAGACCGATCCCGCGTATGTCTCCCTGTGCATCGACACCGCGCATACCACGCTCGCGAGCATCGATCCCGCCGAACTCGTCGATACATACGCCGCGCGCATCGCATATGTGCACCTCAAGGACGTCGATCCGCAGCACGAAGTCGAGCCCAAGCGCGGCAAGATGGGCGCGTTCCGCGCGCTCGGACTCGGTACGGTGGACTTCAAGGGCTTTGTCAACGCGCTCAAGCGGGCGAACTACGACGGTGTGCTCTGCGTCGAGCTGGACAACCCGGAGATCTGTAACTACCATTCCGCGGAGGTCTCGCGCAAGTATATCAAGAACGTGCTGAAGCTGTAAGGGAAGATGGGGGCGCGCGGGGTGCGCGCCTCTCCATCCGGCGCCAGTCAACACCGCAAACGATCGGACAAAGGAGGGGCATCCATGCAGTTTTTTGAAACCATACCATACATCAAATATGAGGGAGCAGAATCTCGAAATCCCTTGGCGTTTAAGTATTACAATCCGGAGAAGGTCATTTTGGGAAAGACCATGCGCGAACATTTGCCCTTCGCGATGGCATGGTGGCACAATCTGTGCGCGACGGGCGCGGATATGTTTGGTCCGGGCGTCGCGGACAAGAGCTTCGGCGCGGAAGTGGGGACGATGGCGCACGCGCGCGCCAAGGTGGACGCGGGCTTTGAGTTCATGCAAAAACTGGGGCTCGAATACTTCTGCTTCCACGACATGGACCTTGTTCCGGAGGGCGACACGATTCAGGAGACCAACGCGCGGCTCGATGAAATTACGGATTACATCCTCGAGAAGATGGCGCAAACTGGCATCAAGCTCCTCTGGGGCACCGCCAATCTGTTCGGCAATCCGCGCTTTATGAACGGCGCGGGCTCCTCCAACAGCGTGGATGTCTTCTGCCACGCGGCGGCGCAGGTGAAAAAGGCGCTCGAATTGACCGTGAAGCTCGGCGGGAAGGGCTATGTTTTCTGGGGCGGTCGCGAGGGCTATGAAACACTCCTCAACACCGACATGAAATTTGAACTGGAGAACATCGCGCAGCTGATGAAGATGGCGGTCGCATATGGGCGATCCATCGGCTTTACAGGCAGCTTCTTCATCGAGCCCAAGCCGATGGAGCCCATGAAGCATCAGTACGATTACGATGCGGCGACGGCGATCGGCTTTCTGCGCCAATATGGGCTCGACAAGGATTTCATGTTGAACATCGAATCCAACCACGCGACGCTCGCCGGGCACACCTTTCAGCATGATCTGCGCGTCAGCGCGATCAACGGCATGCTCGGCTCGATCGACGCGAACCAAGGCGACAACATGCTCGGTTGGGATACGGATCAATTCCCCTTCGATGTATATGAGACCACGATGTGCATGTACGAAGTGCTGAAGGTCGGCGGCTTGAAGAACGGCGGATTCAACTTCGACGCGAAGAACCGCAGATCATCCTACACCGTCGAGGACATGTTTTCCGCCTTCATTCTCGGCATGGACTCCTTCGCCCTCGGTCTGATCAAAGCTGCAAAGCTGATCGAAGACGGGCGCATCGACGCGTTTGTTGCCGAGCGGTATGCATCGTATCGGGATACGGAAATCGGTCGCAAAATCCGCGATGGCGCTGCGACGCTCGAGGAATGCGCCGCCGTCGCCGAAACAAACGGTTCGCCCGCGCTCCCGAGCAGCGGTCGGCAGGAATACCTTGAGGGGGTCGTGAACAGCGTATTGTTTCAGGCATAACGGACGATCGTTCGCCTGAATCGACGGCAGGGCATGTTCGGTTGATCAGCCCGGCAAAGAACCTCGATTCCCGGATGCGTGGAATCGAGGTCTTTGGCGAGTTATCTCGATATCGATGTAAAATGAATGTACGATCGTACAACCGCCGCGTTACCCGCCGTAATGTATGGCGTGTTGCCTGCAAGCCGCCGAGCATTCCATGCACACCAGGCATTCTTCTTTGGTGATGGTATGGTGATCTTGCTGTTTTTCGACCGCTTTCGCGGGGCATACGCGCTCGCACATGCCGCATCCGTTGCATGCCTGCGCGTTGATCTTCATGGCGAGCTTCGATTTGCGGGCGGGCAGGCTCAATATGAATCCGTAGGGGCAGAGGTAGCGATGCCACAATTCCTCCGGGTAGATGAGCGTCAGGGCGATACCCGCCGCGAAGAGCGCGGGTAGCACAGGCAACTTCCTGCCGGAAACCATGGAGAAAATGAACGCAGCGACGAACAGCCCAAATGCGGCGATGCGCACCCACGGCTTTGTCAGCCATGCCGGCACGGCGACGCGCCCGATGCGCAGCTTCTTTTTTGCCCATGTGATGCCCTTCATAACCGTTTCGATCGGACAAATCCAACCGCAATACACGCGCCCGAGCAGAAGCGCGGCGGCGACGGACGCCAGAAACAAGCCCAGCCACAACTGCACGCGTCCATTTGCGATCAAAAACACAAAAAGCGCGAGAAACCCCAATTGCAAGAAACCCTGTATGGTTCGTCTCATCTCAAATCTCCTTTGATCATCCATTTCAATTACTATTATAAGGCCGAAATCTGAAACAGAATAGACGCCAAGGTTTCCTTTTGTTACAATGAAGGAAGGGGGGAGACGCCGTGGACATGGAGAAGTTGCGCGAGATTCCGATGCTATCGGGCGCGGACATCGATCGTTTGACCCGATGCGCATTGCAGAACCAATTATACATCAATCAGTACCCCAAAGGCGCGACCGTGCACAGCCAGCATGATTCATGCGCCGCGCTGGACGTGGTGCTGTCCGGGAATCTGGTTGCGTATTCCCTATCGGAAAACGGCTCTGCGGTTAAGATGTTTGAATTCCGCGAACACGCCATGATCGGAGCGAACCTGCTGTTTGGCGAGAGCAGCGTATACCCGCTGAATATCTATGCAGTGACGCCGTGCGAGCTGCTCCACATGACGAAGCACGCGGTCATGGAACTGCTCCACGATTATCAATTCGTCATGCATTATATACAATCCCTATCGTCGAATTCGCAGGGCATGAACTGGCGGATCGCGATGTCCACGCAAAAGACGCTGCGGGAAAATTTGCTCGATTACTTTCGGCAGCAGAGCATCCTCCAAGACAGCCGCGATATCGTGCTCCCGATCAGCAAAAAACAGCTTGCCGAATACCTGGGCGTGCAGCGTCCGTCCCTGTTCCGGGAACTAAAAAAGATGAAGGACGAAGGGCTGATCGAAGTGTCCAACCGATCCATTCGCATCGATCCGGCAAAATAATCAAAAAAAAGGTCTTGCGGCGCAATTGCCGCAAGACCAAGTTTTGGTCCTTAATTACTTGTTGTCAACCGTGGACATGTACTCGATCAGATCGAGCACTTTGCACGAATAGCCCCACTCGTTGTCATACCAGGCGACGACCTTGACGAAGGTATCCGTCAGAGCGATGCCCGCCTTGGCGTCGAAGATGGAGGTGTGCGCGTCGCCGATGAAATCGGAAGAGACGACAGCGTCCTCGGTGTAATCGAGGATGCCCTTGAGCTCGCCCTCGGACGCCTTCTTCATCGCGGCGCAGATATCGGCGTACTTCGCGGGTTTGGCGAGGTTCACCGTCAGGTCAACGACGGAGACGTTGAGCGTCGGCACGCGCATCGACATGCCGGTCAGCTTGCCGTTGAGCGCGGGGATGACCTTGCCGACCGCCTTCGCGGCGCCGGTGGAGGAGGGGATGATGTTGCCGGAAGCCGCGCGTCCGCCGCGCCAATCCTTGGCGGAGGGGGCGTCCACGGTCTTCTGGGTGTTGGTGGTGGCGTGCACGGTGGTCATCAGACCATCGGCGATGCCGAAGTTGTCGTTGAGCACCTTCGCGATGGGCGCGAGGCAGTTGGTGGTGCAGGACGCGTTCGAGACGAACTGCATATCCTTGGTGTAGGTCTCGTTGTTCACGCCCATGACGAACATGGGGGTGTCGTCCTTGGACGGCGCGGACATGATGACCTTCTTCGCGCCGGCGTTGATGTGCGCCTGCGCCGTTTCTTTCGTGAGGAACAGACCCGTCGATTCGACGACGTACTCCGCGCCGACCGCGCCCCAGTTGATGTCTGCGGGGTTACGCTCCGCCGTCACGCGGATTTTGCGCCCGTTCACGATCAGCGCATCGTCCGTGCTGCTCACTTCGCCGTCGAAGCGGCCGTGCACGGTGTCATACTTGAGCATGTACGCCATATAATCCGGCGTGATCAGGTCGTTGATGGCAACAACCTCGATATCCTTGCGCGCGATGCTGGCGCGGAAAACCAAGCGTCCAATACGACCAAAGCCATTGATTCCAACTTTAATCATGTTAATAACCTCCTGTTGTCAAATATCATCATCCTACACCATCTATTCTACTCCGCCACCCTAAATTTTACAAGTTAATTGACGGCGAGTTCCGTAATATCAATGTCACACCGCCGTTAATTTCTCTGTCAATCCAGTACGATTCGCGAATAGAAGGATTTTCCGTCCAGCCGTGCTTTGATCCCAAGCGCGTCGAGCACCGTGGCGGATACGTCCGCGAAGGTCTCGCGCACGCCGAGCCGTATGCCCTCCTTGAGCCCAAGCCCGTATACGAGCAGCGGCACGCGCTCGCGCGTGTGATCCGTCGAGGGGAAGGTGGGATCGCAGCCGTGGTCGGCGCAGACGATCAGCATGCCGTCGTCTCCCAGATACCGCAGGATCTCCGGCATGCGCTTGTCGATCGCCTCGAGCGCGCGCGCAAACCCCTTCGGGTCGTTCCTGTGCCCGTAGAGCATGTCGGTGTCCACGAGGTTTGTAAAAAGCAGTCCCTTCCATCCGGGCTTTTTGAGAAGGCCGATCGTCGCGTCGATGCATGCCTCGTTGCCCAGCGCGTGGTCGGATTTCGTGATGCCGCGGTGGTTGAAGATA
>JBMNUA010000154.1:0-6090 GCA_050945995.1 Christensenellales bacterium | reverse complement strand
AAGAACGCCGTGCACTCGACTGAATGCACGGCGTTTGAAGTGGAACATGGTGATACCGCCGGGAGTGCGGGGGCATCGCCCTCGCACTCCTCCCATCGGGTCAGTATTATTTTCCTGCCATCCGCTTATAGGTGTCAAGCCGATCGGAAGCGTCCTGCTCCGCCTTCTCGAACAGCTCGGCAGCCGCGTCCGGGAACTGCCGGAGCAGCGATGCGTAGCGGTTCTCGCTCTTGATGAAGTCCTGATAGCTGAGCGTCGGGTCTTTGGAATCGAGCGTCAGCTTCGTGCCCTCGGCCTCGGGGTTGTAGCGATACAACTGCCAGTAGCCGGACTGCACCGCCTTTTTCGACTCCGCCTGCGTAAAGCCCATGTTAATGCCATGGTTGATGCAGGGCGAGTATGCGATGATGATCGACGGTCCCGGATACGCCTCGGCCTCCGTAACGGCCTTCATCAGCTGGTTATAATCCGCGCCCATCGCGACCTGCGCCACATACACATAGCCATACGACATCGCCATGAGTCCGAGATCCTTCTTCTTGGTGCGCTTGCCGGCGGCTGCGAACTTCGCGACCGCGCCGGTGGGCGACGCCTTCGACGCCTGTCCGCCGGTGTTGGAGTACACCTCGGTATCGAGCACCAGGATGTTGACATCCTCGCCCATCGCGAGCACATGATCGAGCCCGCCGTAGCCGATGTCATACGCCCAGCCGTCGCCGCCGATGATCCAGACCGATTTCTTGGTCAGCAGATCCGCGTTATCGACGACTTCCTGCGCGAGTTTGCAAGCGTCGCATGTGCAGATCTTGCCGTTTGCGAGCCACTCGGCTTCCCACTCGGTGCCCGTCAGATCGACGTCCACGCCGTCCTTGCACGCGGCGAGCAGCGCTGCGCCCGCGCTCTTCGAGCCCTCGGCGTCGTTGATCTTCTCGATCCACTCCGCGCCCGCGGTCTTGATCGCGTCCTCGGCGTAGTCCACGCTGATGAGCTTCTCCACCGTCTGCGCAAGCCGATCGCGCCGCTGGCTGTATGCGAGGTTCATGCCGAAGCCGAACTCCGCGTTGTCCTCAAACAGGCTGTTCGCCCACGCGGGCCCATGCCCGTCGTCGTTGACGGTGTAGGGGCAGGTCGGCGCAGAGCCGCCGTAGATGGACGAGCATCCCGTGGCGTTTGCGATGACCATGCGGTCGCCGAACAGCTGGGTCACAAGCTTGATATACGGCGTCTCGCCGCAGCCGGCGCACGCGCCGGAGAACTCGAACAACGGCTTTTTGAACTGGCTCTCGCGCACGTTTTTCACGTTGAGCTCGCCCTTGTACTCGGGCAGCGAATCCGCGTACTCCCAGTTCGCCTCCTGCTCCTTCTGGCTCTGCAGCGGCTTCATGATCAGCGCGCCGCCGTCCTTCGCGGGGCAGACCTGCGCGCAGTTGCCGCAGCCCGTGCAGTCGAGCACCGAAACCTGCACGCGGTACTTCAGCCCCTTGAACTTCGGGCCGATCGCGGGCTTCGCGGTGAACGTCTCGGGCGCTGCCTCCATCTGCTCGTCCGTCATGAGGAACGCGCGGATGACGGCGTGCGGGCAGACCATCACGCAGTTGTTGCACTGGATGCACTTGTCAATCTGCCACTCGGGCACGTTCACGGCGATGGCGCGCTTCTCGTACTTCGTCGTCCCGGTCGGCACGCGTCCGGCGGGGTCGAGCTTCGATACGGGCAGCTTGTCGCCTTCCTGCGCGAGGATCGGCTCGACGACGGAGTAGAAGTAATCCGGCGCTTCGATCTTCACAGGCACCGCGCCCGTCGTCGCGTCCGCCCATGCCTCGGGCACGGCGACTTCCTTGAGCCCCGAGATCGCGATGTCGATCGCCGCCCAGTTCTGCTTGACGACGGTGTCGCCCTTGCGCCCATACGCCTTCTTGGCGTAGTCCTTCATGTAGGCATCCGCCTCGCCGTATGGGATCACGTTTGCGAGCTTGAAAAACGCCGCCTGCATGATGGTGTTGATGCGCCCGCCCATGTTGACTTCCTGCGCAAGCGCAATCGCGTCAATCGTGTAGAGCTTCGCCTTCTTCGCGGCGAGCTGGCGCTTGACGGACGCCGGCAGCTCGCTTTCCAGCTCCTCTGCCGACCACGGGCAGTTCAGCAGGAATGTGCCGCCGTCCTTGAGCGGTGCGAGCATATCGTATTTGGTGATATAGCTCGGGTTGTGGCAGGCGACAAAGTCCGCGGAGTCAACCAGATAGCTGGAGCGGATCGGCTCGTCGCCAAAGCGCAGGTGCGACACGGTGATGCCGCCCGACTTCTTGGAATCATAGGAGAAGTACGCCTGCACATATTTATCGGTGTGATCGCCGATGATCATGATGGAGTTCTTGTTCGCGCCGACCGTTCCGTCAGAGCCCAGCCCGTAGAACATGCACGAAACCGTGCCCTTCGCGCTCACGTCGAGCTTCTCGCCAAGCGGCAGGCTCAGCCCCGTCACGTCGTCGATGATGCCCACGGAGAAGTGGTTTTTCATCTCGCCCGCGAGGTTGTCGTACACGGCTTTGACCATCGTGGGGTTGAACTCCTTCGAGCCAAGCCCGTAGCGCCCGCCGACGACCTTGATGTCCGTGCGCCCGGATTCGAGAAGCGCCGAGCAGACGTCGAGGTACAGCGGCTCGCCCAGAGAGCCGGATTCCTTCGTGCGGTCGAGCACCGCGATCTTCTTGCAGCTCGCGGGGATCGCATCGACAAAATGCTTGATCGAGAAGGGGCGGTACAGCCGCACCTTGATCAGCCCGAGCTTCTCGCCGCGCGCGTTGAGGTACTCGATCGTCTCTTCAATTGCCTCGCAGCCCGAGCCCATCGCGATGATCACGCGGTCCGCGTCCGGCGCGCCGACGTAGTCAAACAGCTTGTACTTGCGCCCGGTGGCGTTTGCGACGGTTTCCATCACCGCCTCGACGATTTCGGGGGTCTTCTCGTAGTAGCTGTTGGCGGCCTCGCGTCCCTGGAAGTAGATGTCCGGGTTCTGCGCGGTGCCCTGCTGATGCGGGCGCTCCGGGTTGAGCGAACGCTTGCGGAACGCCTCGATCTCGTCAAAATCGACGATCTCCGCGAGCTCCGCATAGTTGTCCTTGTTGTCCAGCACGTTGATCTTCTGAATCTCGCTGGAGGTGCGGAAGCCGTCGAAGAAATGGAGGAAGGGCACGTTCGCCTTGAGCGTGGCGAGGTGCGAAACCAGCGCCATATCGTGCGCTTCCTGCACGGAATTGGACGCGAGCATCGCAAAGCCCGTCTGGCGGCAAGCCATGACGTCGGAGTGGTCGCCGAAGATCGACAACGCGTGATATGCCAGCGCGCGCGCCGAGACGTGGAACACGCACGGGATGAGCTCGCCGGATATCTTGTACATGTTGGGGATCATGAGCAATAATCCCTGGGAGGCGGTGAATGTGGTGGTCAGCGCGCCGGCAGCGAGGGAGCCGTGAACAGCGCCCGCCGCGCCCGCTTCGGACTGCATTTCCGAAATCCGGACCTCCTGACCAAACAGGTTTTTCCTGCCGGTTGCCGACCATTCGTCGGCGACCTCGGCCATGGTAGAGGAAGGGGTGATCGGGTAAATGGCCGCCACATCACTAAACGCGTATGCGATATGGCTGACGGCGGTGTTGCCGTCACACGTTAGTTTGATGCTCAAGTAGAGGACCTCCTTAATATAAAAATCCTGTGGAGTGCATGAAACATCATAACTTATTATAATCGCCGAAATATGTAATGTCAAGGGCGATGCGAAAATGCGCGATGATTGGCGGATATTTTCGCGGTTGTCGAACGCCGCGCTTGCATGGTATAATCCGTGCATGCTGTTTGATGGATTGGTCAAGTTGTATGTCGCGCATGCGGGCGCGGATTTCTCGTATGATCCGGCGCGGCTTTCGCATGCGCGCAGGGAGAAGATCGCGCGCATCCGATCGAGCCATGCGCAAAAACTCTCCGCCGCGGCGGAGGTCGCGCTCGATTGCGCGCTTCGGGAGAACATTCCCGGCTACGCGCCCCCGCCTGCGCTTTTTTATGCGCCGGACGGGCGTCCGTGCGTCCCCGGCGCGCACATCAGCCTGTCGCACGCCGGGGAGATCGCCGTCTGCGCCGTCGCCCGCGCGCCCGTCGGCGTGGATGTGGAGCGCGCGGATCGCGATCTCTCGCGCCTGCGCGAGAAGATTATCGCGCCCATGGACGATCCGAACCGCAGCTTGATCGACCTATGGGTCGCGAAGGAGGCGTATTTGAAGCTCACCGGCGAGGGGCTCTCCGGCGGGATGCGAAACTACGCGATTGACGGCGAAACTGTGCGCGACGCGCGCGGCGCAGTCCGCGCCCACATCCAGCGCCCGCAGTTGCCCGGTTATCATATCGCCGTCTGTCAAGGTGCGCCGTTCGCGTGCGCGCTCATCGCCGTCCCCGCGGACTTATAGCTTTCCCTCGAACACGCTTGTCGCATACTCGATCATCCACCGCCAGTCGCGCGCGCCGTGCTCGTGTCCGCCGTTTCGTATGATCTGGTGGTTGCGCGCCGCCGCGCCGGTCAGTTCGAACGCCGGCTGCGCCGCGAGCCTTGTTATATAGCTGCCGTGCACATTCGCCCATACATCCTCGATGCCCTCGACGGTGATGAGCGCGCGCGGCGCGACGAGCGCCTTCAAAAAATGCAGGTCAAACGGCAGCCGCGCCTCGTTCTGAACGGGGTAGGGCGGCGCGTCCGAGCCGAACGGCGCAAGCGCCGGCGAGAACCAGTGCGGGAACACGCGCGTGATCCGCCCGAGCGATTCGACGCGCTCCGCGTCCTGTACCACGCCCCGCTCATCGCCCAAAAACCGAAAGCAGCCCGCGCCGCCGCAGCCCGAGTTGTTCGGCGCGACGACCAAAAACCGCTCGTCATATGCGCCCGCGACGAGCGCCGCCTTCCCGTTGCGCGAATGCCCCGTGCACATCAGCCGCTCCGCGTCGATATAGGGAAGCGTCGTGATGGTATCGGCGATTTTGGAAAACCCCCACGCCCAGATCATGATCGCCTGCCAGCTCGCGTCCGGATACGCGCGCTTCGCGGGCGATGCGGGGTCGTCCGCGTCGTCCTTGCACAGCGCGTTGTTCTCAAACGCCGCGAGCACGATCCCGCGCTCGATCAACTCCTCGCCGATCGGGCAGTCGCCGCGGTTCGCGAAATACGTCCACACCACGGCAGGAAACCGCCCCGCGCGGTTCGGGCGAACGATGTAGATGTCGAAATATTCTTCGCCGTTGTTTCCGATATAAATGCGCACCTCGTCGCGCACGCCCGCACCGCCGTATACCGTACGGCTCGTGCGCACCTCACCCCGCGCGGGCGCGTCGTTGACCGGGCGCGCGCCGAGCATGTAGTGTTCGAGCATCGCCTGGATCTCGCTGCGCCGCGCCGCCCATTCCTCCGCTGTCTGCGCGCCGCCGAGGAGATCCGGCAAATCCTCGCACACCGGCAGCTCATGCATCGGCGGAAATTTGTATTGCTTCATGATTCCATATCCCCCTTTGATTGAGATGATATGCCCTGCGGGTGCTGCTGTCAATCCCCCTGCATTTTATTGTGACGATATTTCGACGGTTGCCCCCGACAATTGCATCTTTCTCGCGCGCACAGTATACTATTTATGATGGCAGTATCCGGCAATTTTTCAAAAAACTGCACTCTCGCGCGCCATATCTGCCGTCGGCGCGCCCATAAATATAGAAATGAACCGATATTTGGAGGATGACATGGCGGCTGCTCGCAAAAAAACCACGCAAAAAAATCAGGAGAGCCCGCACCGCAATTGGGCGGTCGCGGCGGCGATCCTGCTCGGCGCGCTCGCGCTGCTCACGGCATATGTCGCGATTTTCGCGCCCGCGGAGGGGATGCTCTCCTCGATGCGCGCTTCGATGAAGGGGCTGGGCGGGCATCTGTTTGTGCTGTTCCCCCCGACGCTTGCGTGGCTGTGTGTGCTCGCGGCGCGCGGCGCGGCGGGCAAGCCGATCTCCCCGTGGCGCGTATTGGCGAACGTCGCGCTTTTGCTGTGCCTGTACACCGCGGTGGAG
>JBMNUA010000153.1:0-6096 GCA_050945995.1 Christensenellales bacterium | reverse complement strand
ATGAAGACCCCGCAGAAGCGCCCGAACCCCGATCAACAAGCGCCGGTCACGTTCGACGAGAGCGTGTGCTCCGCGGAATTCCCCGAGGGATGCACCATACCTGCAGCCGACCAGTTGGACGACGACGAGATTTGATTCAGTGACAAAACGCCCCGCTCGGACGAATTTCCGGGCGGGGCGCTGTATTAATTTACTCAAACGGGATCGCCTGCGCGATGGCGTGGTTTTTGTATCGCGCATCGTCCGTCACCTCGCGGATGACTTCGATAAATGGCGGCAGATTCACCGGATCGGACTCGTCGGAGAGCTCGATCTCAAGTAGCGCGCGATCCGACCAAAACGGGAAAGTGTCGAGCTCGAACACCTGCCCCTCGTATAAAAATACATACCGCGTTTTTTTGATGACCGCGCAGGCGAGGTCGCGCCGCTTCAAATACCGAAGGTAGTCCGCGCGGCTGATCTCTGATTCGCGCTCCTCCGCGCGCGCGCCCGTGAGCCGGAATTTCACCGTGTGGTAGTAGCGATCCGCGCGCATGCGCACGCGCTCGGAGAATTCGGGCGGCGCGGCGAGGTACGCCTGCTCGATCGCCTCGGCGCTGATTTGCCCGGGCAGCGGCAGCGCGGGGGATCGGATCAGGTATTTGCGCTCGATTTCGTATTGCGCGCTCATTGGGCGTTGATCAACTCGCAATCGCGCGAGCCGACGCAGCGCGTGGACGCGGCCGTCAAAAAAGGTTTCCCGCCGCGCGATTTGATGTGGGAAACGAGTTTGCGCGCATCATCCGGGCACAGGAACGCGAGGTTGCCGTCCTTCCCCGCGTCGATGCCCGCCGCCTTCGCAAATCGCATCATCTTTTCCGAAAAGCTTTCCCTGCCGGAGACGCGCATGTTCGTAACAAACGCATTTGATTTCGACATTACATTACCCCCGCATGATTTTCTTTATTGTATCATCCCGGAATCGATTGTACAACCCGCGGTTTTTTTGTATAATGGAATGCGGTGATGAAATGAAACAACTGATTGTGGCAGAAAAGCCGTCCGTCGCGCGCGATATCGCGCGCGCGCTCGGCGTCAAGGGCAAGGGCGAGGGCGCGATCCTCGGCGAGGAGTACGTCATAACCTGGGCGCTCGGGCATTTGGTCGCGCTGTGCGAACCGGACGAGATGGACGAAAAGTACAAAAAATGGCGGTGGGAGCATCTGCCCATCGCGCCGGAGGAAATCCCGCTCAAGGTGCTGCCCCGCACGCGCGCGCAGTACGCCGTTGTGAAAAAATGGATGAACGCAAAGGACATTTCGTCGATCATCTGCGCGACCGACGCGGCGCGCGAGGGCGAGCTGATCTTTCGGTACATCTACCGCATGGCGAAGTGCAAAAAACCGGTGGAGCGGCTGTGGATTTCCTCGATGACCGACCGCGCGATCCGCCAGGGCTTTGAGAATTTGCGCCCGGCGGCGGCGTATGACGCGCTGTACGCGTCCGCGCGCTGCCGCAGCGAGGCGGATTGGATCGTCGGCATGAACGCGTCGCGCGCATTCTCCATCAGATACAATGCGAATTTACCCGTCGGGCGGGTGCAGACGCCGACGCTTTCGATGATCGTCTCGCGCGACCGCGAGATCGAGGCGTTCGTGCCGCGCGATTACCATGAATTGCGCGCGGATTTCGGCGATTATACGGGCATCTACTACGATCCGGACGCGAAGGACACGAAAATTTTCGACCCCGAGCAAGCGAAGCGCATCAAAAAAGAGGTGACCGGCGGCGAGGGGCGCGTGCGCGAGAGCGCATATGAGATGAAAAAAACGCCGCCGCCCCAGCTTTTTGATCTGACGACCTTGCAACGCGAGGCGAACCGCCGGTACGGGTATCCCGCGGACAAGACGCTTACCCTCGCGCAATCGCTGTATGAAACGCGAAAGCTGCTCACCTACCCGCGCACCGACAGCCGCTACCTCTCAAAGGACATGGCGCCAAAGGTTGCGGAGGCGATGCGCAACCTGCCCGATCCGTATGCCGCGCTCGTGCGCGCGGAGGAATACAACGCGCAGATGCGCGCGAAGCGCTTCTATGACGACGCGAAGGTGAGCGATCACCACGCGATTGTGCCGACCGAGAAGCGCGCGGAACTGACCGCGCTGCCGCCGGACGAGCGGAACATCTACGATATGGTGGTGCGGCGGGTCATCGCCGCGCATTATCCGGATTATACCTATGAATCCGCGCGGATTGTCACCATGGTGGGCGCGCATGAGTTCCGCGCGCAGGGCGCGACCCCGGTTTCGGAGGGCTGGCGCGCGGTGTATCGGGACGAAGCGCCGGACAAGCCGGAGGACGTGCTGCCGCGGCTCGCGGTAGGGGATATGCGCAAGGTGATCAAGACATCGCTCAAGGCGCTCAAGACAAAGCCGCCCACACCGCACACGGACGCGTCGCTCTTGGGGCTGATGGAGAGCGCGGGGCGGACGTACAGCGCGCAGGAGAAGATCGAGGACGCGGATTTGCGCGAGCAGATGAAGTCCTCCGGGCTCGGCACGCCCGCCACGCGCGCGGCGACGATCGAGCGGCTGATCAAGGCGGGGTACGCCAAGCGCAGCGGCAAAGCGATCCGCGCGACGCAGAAGGGCATGCAGCTGATCCAAGTCGCGCCGGAGCAGATCACATCGCCCGCGACGACGGGCAAATGGGAGAAGGCGCTCTACGCCATGGCGAACAACCCCGATCCCGAGAACCGCGCGGCGCGCACGGATCGGTTCATGGACGGCATCCGCAAGTTTGCGGTGTTTTTGGTGGACGCGGCGAAACAGGCGGACGGGAGCGTGCATTTTGAGAAAACACCGTACCGCAAGAAAGCGGTACGGCGGACGAAAACGGCGAAGTAATGGCTGCCCGCCCCGTGCGATCAGCCCGCGCCCACCTCCCGCGCGCGCGTCATCCGCACGCGCCCGTCGGAGGCGATCTCCATCACATTGTCGCAATACTGGATCATGGAGCGTCGATGGGTGACGATCAGGCAGGTGGCGTCCATCTCCCGCGAGATGTTTTCGAGCACCCGCGCCTCCGTCCGCTCGTCGAGCGCGCTGGTCGCCTCGTCGAGGATCAACAATGGGCGCTTGCGGATCAGCGCGCGCGCGATGGCGATGCGCTGCGCCTGCCCCTCGGACAGCCCGCTCGCCTGCTCGCCGAGCTTGGTATCCAGCCCGTCGGGCAGTTTTTTTATGAAATCCGCCGCGTCGGCGAGCGCGAGCGCCGCCCACATCTCATCCGCGGTCGCATCCGGCATGCCGTTTCGCAAATTCTGGGCGATCGTGCCGGAGATGAGGGTGTTCCCCTGCGGCACATAGGAGATGAACCGCCGGGATGCGGGGCACGCCTCCTCCGACCAGCCCTTGCCGTCCTGATAGCGCACGCTGCCGGAGTTTGGCAGGGTGATCGCCATGGCAAGGCGGATGAAGGTCGTCTTCCCCGCGCCGGATGTGCCGACGATGGCGAGCCGCTCGCCGGGCAGCACGGTGCAGCTCAAATCGCGCAGCACATCCGCATCGGCATAGCCGAAGTTGACCCGATCCATCACAAGCCCGACGCGCGCGGGCATGCCGGGGCGCGGCGTATAGTCCTCGCTGCCCAGCTCGCTCACTTCGCGGATGCGCTCGGCGGAGATGAGCATGCCGTATGCTTGCGGGATGAGGTAGGCGAACTCGCTCATGGGCGATTGCACCTGCGAGACGAGCGAGAGAAACACCGTCATCGTGCCGTAGGTGATCGCGCCCGTGGAAATGCGGTACGCGCCCCAGCAGAAGGCGACGACGTAGCCCAGCCGGAATACGAAGTGGAGCAGCGCGTTGAGCCACGCCGTCATGCGCGTGGAGGACATCACGGTGTGCATGCGGCGCGCGCGCAGTTGTGCGATGTAGCGGCAGTTCTCGTCCTCCAATTGAAACGCCTTGAGCACGGTGATGTGCTCGAGCCGCTCCTGCATAAACGAACGGTACTCGCTTTCGCTTTCGCGCAATTTGCGTTGATAAAATTGATATTTTTCGCGAAACCCGACCATGCACACCGCGGTGATCGGACCGAGCAACAGCGCAAACAGCGCGAGCGCGCGGTCGTAGTAAAACAGGATGCCAAACGCCATCACGAGCTGCAATATGAGCGTGACGGTGCTTGGGATCACCGAGAGGATGCCGCCGGAGATGTTTCCGATGTCGCTTGTGATGCGCGTCATGAGATCGCCCGTGTGGTATTGGGACAGCTTCGACCATACGCCGCGCTGGATGCGGTCGAACGCATCGGCGGCGAGCCCGATGTGCATCCGCTCGCCGATGTGGGCGGTGATGAGCCGCGAGAGGACGCCGATGCCGATCGTCGCGAGGGTGATCGCGCCCATCACGATGGCGTAGTTCGCGATTTCGCCCGCGAGGACGGCGCGGTCAACGACGTATTTGCCGGCGATGGTCGCCGCCATGGACAGTACCAGCGCGAGGATGTTGATCACGAGCATCAGTGCGATCTTCCCGTAATAAGGCTTGCCCTGCGCCGCGATCCAGCGGATGTGCGCCTTGTTCTCGTCCCAATCGCGAAATATGCCCAGGAACTTGCCGAGCTTGTCTTTCATGGGTTTCCTTCCGCATGCCATATTTGCCGCGGGGCGGCAAGGCCCGCCTCGTATGGATGATTGTATGATGGGATGTATTTAAACATACATAGTATAACAAATATTTGCGGGGCGCACAATATGATGTTTGCGCTTTGATGGGAAAAGACCTCTGTTGAGAGGCTCAGATTGTGAATAAACTTCGTTTCCTCCTCGGGGATGCATGAAGGGGCTGTGAAGCCCCTTCATTTTCAATCCGCAGGCGGCGGCGTGTACGTCGCCGAGGAGCGCTCACTTTGAGCGCTTCTTTGCGGAATTTTCCTGTGCACCGAAGGTGTGCGGGAAAATTCCGAACTCCGAGAAATGCGCTCTTGCATTTCTCGGATCAGCGTGTCGATTTCATCGACGCGCTGTCATTCGCCCGTCACCGTGCCGTATGACCAGTCGATGATGCCGCCGAAATCATAAACCTGCGTGTAGCCCATGCCCGCCAAGGTGGCGGCTGATGCCGCGCTCCTGCGCCCGCTGCGGCAATAGACGAGGATGCGCGCGTCCTTGTCGGGCAATGCTTCCTCCGCGCGCGCTTCAAGCTCGTAATCCGGCAAGAGCAGCGCGCCTTCGATGTGCGAAACGCCATATTCCTCGGGCGTGCGTACGTCGAGCAGTATGTATTCGTCCGAGTCCTGCATCATGGCAAACGCCGCTTTGGCGTCGATCGTCTGATGCGCCGCCTCAGGCGCGTCGGACGATCGGCGAGCGATCTGCGCGCACCCGGGCAAAAGCAGCATCGCGGCGAGGAGCATCGCCATCGCGGATGATTGGAGCTTCATCTCCATCCCCCCTATTGAATCCTTGATATGAAATGAAGCGGCGATTGCGCGCCGCTTCGCGTTGATTTCGTCATTTGATCTTGCCGACGGCGGGAAGTCCTTCAAGCACCGATTGCCCATGGGGCGAATTTTTGATGGCTTCGGTCAAATCCTTGCCTGCGGTGTTCCCGTTGTGCGTGCCGCCCGTCCAGGCTTCCACGCCGGTGACGTCGTAGATGATGCCGTCGATGGCGACATACGCGGGATTGCCGTCCGTGCCGTCGTACTGCGCCAGTTCCTCGAGGGTGAGTTCGAGTTCGTCGGCTGCTGCCGCCGTCTCCACGGGCACGGTCGTGGCGGTGGACGCCGCCGGCTTTGATGTGCAAGAGGCGAGCGCCAACGCGCTTACCATGAGCATTGCAATGATTGCAAATTTCTTGATGTTCATGAGATTCCCTCCTTTATCAAGGTATCTGCGTAATCAATACCCATCTTGCGCCCGATTGTATCGCGATGCCTGTATTTTTACATGCAAATGAAAAAGGGAAGCTTGCGCTTCCCTTAAATTGAATCCGGCGACTACCTACTCTCCCGGGCCGTTGCCAGCCAAGTACCATCAGCGTTTGGAGGCTTAACTTCTGTGTTCGGTATGGGAACAGGTGGGACCCTCCAGCCATTGTCACCGGAAAC
>JBMNUA010000152.1:0-6120 GCA_050945995.1 Christensenellales bacterium | reverse complement strand
ACGTGCGCCCGGACAACAACGCGCGCGACATGGCGGAGCGCGAGAAGATCGATATCCGCCTCTACCGCGTCATCTACAACGCGATTGAGGACGTCCAAAAGGCGATGAAGGGTCTGCTCGCGCCCAAATACAAGGAAGTCACCCTCGGCAGGGCGGAGGTGCGCCAGGTGTATCGCATCACCGGCGTCGGCACGGTCGCGGGCTCGTATGTCACAGAGGGCAAGATCGCGCGCAACGCAAACGTGCGCCTGCTGCGCGATAACGTGGTCATCCACGAGGGCAAAATCGACTCCCTCAAACGATTCAAGGACGATGCGCGCGAAGTCGCCACCGGCTATGAGTGCGGCATCGGGCTCGAGCGCTACAACGACATCAAGGAAGGCGACATCATCGAATGCTTCCTGATGGAGGAAATCGAGCGGTAGACCACATCGGAAAGGGGGCCGGCAGGAGGCGAGCATTCGTCCCCGGACGGCTTCCTTTGTTTTTCAGGAGGTTTCTATGGCAGGATATGACAGGATCGACCGCATCTCCGAAGAGGTGCGCAAAGAGATCGACCGCATACTGCGCGAGGAGCTCAACGACCCCCGCATCGGCGGCACATGGTCGATCACCCGCTGCGAGGTGACGCGCGACTTGCGCTATTGCAAGGTCGGCGTGAGCGTATTTGAGGAGGATCGGCGCGCGGGCATGATGAAGGCGCTCAAAAGCGCGTCGGGCTTTGTGCGCCGCGCGCTCGGACGCGGCGTTGATTTGCGCTATACGCCCGAGGTCACATTTGAATTGGATACGAATATCGAGTACGCCGATCGCATCAATCGCCTGCTCCGCGAAACGGGGGACGCAGAAGATGACGATGCGTGAATTCGCAGCATGGCTTCTTTCGTATGACGACATCGCCGTCATCGGGCACATCTCGCCCGATGGCGACGCGGTCGGCTCATCGCTCGCCGTCGCCCGCGCGCTGCTATTGCTCGGTAAGCGCGCCGCAGTTGTGCTCGCCGACGGCGTGCCGCAGAAATACCGGTTCCTCCCCGGCGCGGATGAGGTATGCGGCGTGGACGCGCTTCCGTTTTCCCCACAATGCGCGCTCGCGGTCGATACCTCCGAGCCCCGCCGCTTGGGGGACGCGCTTTTTATTTTTGAAAACAGCCCGCATAAGGGCTGCCTCGATCATCACGAGACGAACGCGGGCTTCGGCGACGCGTGTTTCATCGACGGCGCGCGCGCGTCCACGGGCGAGCTCGCGCTGGATTTGATTCAGGCGCTCGGCGCGCCCATCGATGTAGAGATCGCCTCCAACCTCTACATCGCCATCGCCGCCGACACCGGAAACTTCAATTATAGAAACACCGACGCCCGCGCGTTCGCGGCGGCGGCAATTTGCGTGCGCCACGGCGCGGATGTGGGGGAGCTCTCCCGCCGCGCGTTTCGCACACGCTCGCTCGCGCGCACGCGCCTGCTCGGCGACGCGCTCGGGCGCATCCAAGTGACGCCCGACGGCAAAATCGCCTACACCCGCGTGGATTCGGCGATGCTCGCGCGCGCGGGCGCGACACTCGAAGATGCGAGCGGCATCTCGAACTACTTAAACGAGATTGACGGCGCTTTGGTCGGCGTGTATTTTGAACAGCAGGCGGATAATACGAAAATTTCGTGGCGTGCGGCTTGCGATTTGAACGTCGCCGATGTCGCCGCCCAGTTCGGCGGCGGCGGACACGATGCGGCGGCGGGCGCGAACCTCGCGCTGCCGATGGACGCGGCGATCCAAGCGGTTTTGGAAAAAACGGCGGATGCGCTTCGCGCGTTCGAGGCGCGCGTATGACGCAGGTATTGCCCTGCACGGACGACGCGCTCGATCTCGCCGCGGATTTGATCCGCCGCGGCGAGATCGTGGGCTTCCCGACGGAGACGGTCTACGGGCTCGGCGCGGACGCGCTCAACCCCCGCGCGGTGATGAAGCTCTTCGCCGCCAAGGGAAGACCCGGCGACAACCCGCTCATCGTCCACATCGCAAACCTCAACCAGCTCCGCCCGCTCATCGCGCGCGCGCCGAGCGAGGCCGCCCTCATGCTCGCGCAGCGATACTGGCCCGGGCCGCTCACCATGCTCTTTGAAAAATCCGAGCGCGTGCCCGATTGCGTCACCGCCGGGCTCCCCACCGTGGGCGTGCGCATGCCCGCAAATTCATATGCCCAACAGCTGATCGCGCGCGCCGCACGCCCCATCGCCGCGCCCAGCGCGAACCGCTCGGGCAGACCCAGCCCCACCACCGCCCAGCGCGTGCTCGAGGACATGGACGGGCGCATCCCGCTCATCTTAGACGGCGGCGAGTGCGCGGTCGGTCTGGAATCGACCGTCGTCGATCTCACCGGCGGCGCGCCCCGCATCCTGCGCCCCGGCGGCGTCACGCCTGAGATGATCGCGGACGCGGTCGGCGATGTGCTCGTCGACGCGCGCGCCATGCGCCCGCTCGCGCCCGGCGAACAGCCGCGCTCCCCGGGCATGAAGTACCGCCACTACGCGCCCAACGGCGCGCTCACCATTTTTACGGGCGATGCGCAGCGCGTCGCCGCGCGCATCCGCGAACGCTACGATGCCTGCGCGGGGCGCGCCCTCATACTCGCGCAGACCGCGCATATCAATTGGTATGCCCCCCGCGATGTCCTGCCCCTGGGCGACGGCGCGGAGGAAACCGCCAAGCGGCTGTTTGAAGCGCTTCGGCAGGCGGATGATATGAATGCATCGTGCATCTTCGCCGAGGCGGTCGATCCGACGGGCATGGGGCTCGCGGTGATGAACCGCTTGGGGCGCGCATCGTCGTTTCAAATCGAGGAAGTTATTTAGACATTTTGTCGCGGGAGGTCGTCATGGCATATATCGCGCTCATCGCGGCGGCGCTGTGCGCCGTGCTCCGCTGTGTGCAGAACAAGTACATCTTCAGCGCGCTCACCACGCTTTTGTGCGCGCTCGCGGTCGCCGCCTCCGGGGACGCGCCGGCGAAGCTCGCGCTCATCCTCGGTCTTTTCCTCTCCATCGCCGCCGATTGGCAGCTCGCCCACCAAAAGCCTGGCGGCTCGCGCTTTCTGCGCGGCGTGATCGGTTTTTTCATCGCGCATCTGCTGTTTCTTTTGTACGCGCTGCCGCGATACGCCTACCATCTCGCCCCGCTCATCGTATCGATTGCGCTTTTCGCCGGCTACGCGGTCTACCTCGCGCTTCGCATCCTGCCCCGCGCGGCAAAGGGCTTGAAAAAGCCCATCGCGCTTTACATGCTCGTGAGCGTCGCGAGCTTTTATTTCGCGCTCTCCATGCGCGCGCCCGCGCCCGAACGATGGCTCTATATCGCGGGCATCGCGGCGATCCTCTTTTCCGATACCCTGATCGCCGAGGGCGATTTTGCCGGCAACCGCAAGGCGCAGCATCTGCTTTTGCCCGCGTACTACCTCTGCCACATCCTCATATCGCTCAGCGCCATCATACGATAACGGTACATACCATAGGAGGCTCTCTATGAAATACGTCGTCGGCGTGGATTTCGGCACGCTCTCCGCCCGCGCGCTCGTTGTGGCGGTCGATTCCGGGCGCGAAATCGCCACCGCCACCATGGACTACCCCCATGGCGTGCTCGATGCCACCCTGCCCTCGGGCGAGCGGCTCAAGCCCGATTGGGCGCTCCAGCACCCGGGCGATTATTTGCTCTGCCTCAAAACCGTCGCCCGCGCCGCGCTTGAAGAATCCGGCGTTGATCCAAAGGATGTCGTCGGCGTCGGCATCGATTGCACCGCCTGCACGCTGCTCGCGGTCGATTCGTCCGGCACGCCCCTTTGTTTGACGGAAGCATTCGCGGCAAACCCGCACGCGTGGGTCAAGCTCTGGAAGCACCACGGCGCGCAGCGCGAGGCGGACGAGATGACGCGCATCGCCCGCGAACGCGGCGAGGAATTCTTAAGCCGCTACGGCGGCAAAATCTCATCCGAATGGATGCTTCCCAAAATTTGGAATACATTAAACGAAGCGCCGGAGGTCTATCACGCCGCCCATCGCTTCATCGACGCGGGCGATTGGATCGTCTCGCAGCTCACCGGCAGCGCCGCGCGCAGCGCATCGGTCGCGGGCTACAAAGCGCTCTGGAGTCCGGACGCCGGCTATCCTTCTAAGGAGTATCTCAATGCGCTCGATCCGCGGCTTACGACCCTCGCGGCGGACAAGCTCGCGGGCGAGGTGCTGCCCCTCGGCGCGAAGGCGGGGGAGTTGACCGAGGAAGGCGCGCGCCTGATGGGGCTGTGCCCCGGCACGGCGGTCGCCGTTTCCAACATCGACGCGCATGTCGCCATGCCCGCAACGGGCGCGGTCGAACCCGGCAGCATGCTCATGATCATGGGCACTTCCACCTGCGATATCATGCTCGCGCGCGAGCGGCGCGCTGTGCCCGGCATGTGCGGCGCGGTGGACGGCGGCGTTGTTCAAGGGCTGTACGGTTATGAAGCCGGGCAAAGCTGCGTGGGCGATCTGTTCCAATGGTTTGTGGAAAACTGCGTGCCGGCGGATATGCGCGGCGCGGATGTTCACGCGTCGCTCACCGCGCGCGCCGCGCAGCTACAGCCGGGGGAGAGCGGGCTACTCGCCCTCGATTGGTGGAACGGCAACCGCTCCGTGCTCGTGGACGCAAACCTCTCGGGCATGATGATCGGCATGACGCTTGCCACGCGCCCGGAGGAGATCTACCGCGCGCTGTTTGAAGCCACCGCGTTCGGCGCGCGCGTCATCCTCGATGCGTTCGAGGACAGCGGCGTTTCCATCTCCTCGGTCGTCGCCTGCGGTGGCATCGCCAAGAAAAACCCGCTGCTCATGCAGATTTACGCCGATATCTTGGATCGCGAGATACGAATCGTGCGCTCGGCGCAAGCGCCCGCGCTCGGCGCGTCGATGTTCGGCGCGGTCGCGGCGGGCAGCGCGCGCGGCGGCTACGATGATATCGCCGATGCGGCGCGCGCGATGGGCGGGGTGGAGGAGCGCGCGTATCGCCCGATCCCCGCAAATGCTGCCGTCTACCGCGAGCTCTACCGGGAATACCGCGCGCTTCATGATTGGTACGGGCGCGGCGGCTCGGATGCCATGAAACGGCTGCGCGCACTCCGCGATGCCGCAATCAACGATTGATCTTCCGCGCCCCGCGCAAACGTGAGGCGCATGAGCTGCCCAAAAAGCGATATCATTTAGAAGATGATAGCTTGCAGAACAGCCATATCAATCAAGTTTGGCGGCGTGTACGGCAAACTTGCATGTTCACAAAGAAAACGCTTGCGTTTTCGATTGAATATAAATTCCTGCCAGTCAGATTTGCGCCCGGAGATTCGTGAGAATATCAGCAAATCGCAGTCTTCCCTCTCCTCGTCAAAAAACGTTTGTTTTTTGACGATTTGCGCCCCACATTCGCACGGGGCGCATTTTATCTCCATAGACAACCCCAAACCCGCTGTGCTATACTTAGGCAACAATCAATTGAGGAGTTTTACCATGCGCAAAGCGAAATGGATCTGGTATCCCGGCGATTACGAAATCTACCACAGCCTGCTCGTGCACGCGCGCCGCTACGAGCGCGGCACCCACATCCCCTGCCAATGGTCGCTCTCCACGCCGTACCCCAACGTCACCTTTTCAAAGGAAATCGACATCGACCGCGAAATCGAGTTCACCTGCCACGCAACCGCGCCCGGCGCGGTCACCGTGATGACCGGCGAATTTCCGCGCGGCAAGCGCGTTACCCACCCGACCGGCGCGCCCATCAAGGTTGCGCCGGGCAAGCACCGCGTCACCATCCAGATACAGAAATTCGGCGGTCTGCCCGCCGCGTTCATCGATTCGGACGATCTTTGGACAGACGACGGCTGGGACGCGACCCACGCCACGCGGAAGATCGCCGGCAAGGCGGCGTGCGAGCCCGCCTATGAATCGGCTGACGACAACCCCGAAATCTTCCCCTTCTCGTATGCGCGCTGGGATGCCGCCGAAACCCGCGCGCTCCCCGGCGGCATCCTCCTGGATTTCGGGCGCGAAACCTTCGCCAAGCTATGCATCGAAAACGCCGATCCCGCGCGCCCCATCCGCGTGCAGTTC
>JBMNUA010000151.1:0-6169 GCA_050945995.1 Christensenellales bacterium | reverse complement strand
CTCGACGAGAACTGGGTGAATGTGCTTTTGTTGGGCAGCGACGCGCGCAGGACGGACGAATCCTCGCGCACGGACACCATGATCATCTGCTCGCTCAACCAGCAGACGGGCGAGGTGAAGCTGACGTCGATCATGCGCGATATCGCAGTGGAGTTTAACGACATCGGCGAATTCTCCGGTACATATCGGATCAACTCGGCGAACTATTTTGGCGGTCCGGAGCTTGCGATGAAGACGGTCAACGAGTGCTTCGACATGAACATACAGCACTATGTGCTGGTGGATTTCACCTCGTTTTCGATCATCGCGGAGCGGCTCGGGGGGATTGAGCTGACGATCACCGAGGCGGAGATGGAGGAAATCAACAAAAACGCGGTGCAGCAGGCGCGGCTTGCGTACAACGCGGGCATCGACGAGACGGAGCTCGAGGCGACGAACGTATTTCTCGAACAGTACGGCGAAAATACGAAGCTCAACGGCAGGCAGGTGCTCGCCTACGCGCGCATCCGAAAGATCGACAGCGATTTTTCGCGCGCGGAGCGGCAGCGCGTGGTGCTGATCGCGATGATGGAGAAGCTCAAGACCAAGAACGCGGCGGAGGTGCTCTCGATCGCCACGGCGATGCAGGGCTATGTGCGCACGAATTTCAGCATCAACGACATCATGAAATATGCGATCACGGTGCTTGACAGCGACCTGTCGAAGATCGAGCAGCTGCGGCTGCCGGAAAACGGCAGCTACAAGCAGGAGACGCGCAGGGAGCAGTCCATGCTCTACGACACCGACTGGACGCACAACACGCTGCTTTTGCACAGCTTCATCTACGATTGAGATTGGATTGAGCAAGGAGGCGGTACGATGAGTGACAATAAGCCGATGACAAGCTGCACGGGCTGCAATGCGCGCATCCCCGAGGGCAGCGAGCGCTGCCCCTCGTGCGGGAAGAAGATCCGCCCGCAGCTCGGCACGCTGACCGACGAGCAGATCAAGCGCATCCGAAGACCGATCTCCATCATCCTGTGGATCGGCGTTGCGCTCGTGGTCTACTTTAAGTATTTCAGATAGCCCGCGCGGGAGATGCTTTGCGGATACATCAGGGAGGAGCGATCGTATGAACAAGTTTCCGATCGGCGTGATCGCCGATTCATTCCGGCGACCGATGGCGGAAGCGCTGCGGATGGCGGCGCAGATGGGCGCGCAGGGCGTGCAGGTGTACGCGACGGCGGGCGAGATGTCGCCCGAGGAACTGGTGGGGCAAAGGCGCAGGGATTTTATGAGCCAGATTGCGGACAACGGGCTTGTGATTTCCGCGCTGTGCGGCGACTTGGGCAAGGGATTTGGCGACGCGCAGGCGAACCCCGCGCGCATCGAGCGCTCCAAGCGCATCCTCGATTTGGCGAAGGAGCTGGGCACGGACATCGTGACCACGCACATCGGCGTGACGCCGGACGACCCCGCGCACCCCAGATATAAGATCATGCAGGATGCCTGCGGCGAGCTTGCGATGTACGCGGACAGCCTCGGCGCGCATTTTGCGATTGAGACAGGCCCCGAGACGGCGGATACGCTCAAGCGGTTCCTCGATTCATTGGGCTCGACGGGCGTTGCGGTGAACCTCGACCCCGCGAACCTCGTGATGGTGACGGGCGACGACCCGGTGCGCGCGGTGCACACACTCAAGGATTACATCGTACACACCCACGCGAAGGACGGCGTGCGGCTGCGCGAGGTCGATCCCGAGGTGGTCTACGGCGTCGTCAACGGCGACCCCGGCGCGGACCCCGCGTTTGCGGAAGTGCCGCTCGGCGCGGGCAGCGTGCCGTTCCCGGCGTATTTGCAGGCGCTTACGGACATCGGCTACAAGGGATTTTTGACGATCGAGCGCGAGGTGGGCGACGATCCCGCCGCCGACATCCGGCGCGCTGTGGCGTTTTTGCGCGGGTTGATTGGCTGATGGTGATCGCAGTCTTTGGCGAAAGCTGCACCGGCAAATCCACGCTCGCGGCGGCGCTGAAGGCGCGCATCGGCGCGCAGGTGTACGCCGGGAAGGATTATCTGCGGCTTGAGAAAAATGCAGATATTGCGCGGCGGACATTTGCCAAGATGCTGGCGATGCCGGATGCGCAGATCATATATGTCATCAGCGAGCAAGAGCAGCTTACTCTCTTGCCGGACAATTGTCTGCGCGTGTATATGACCGCGGGGATCGATGAGATCAAGCGGCGCATGGCGGGCAGGATGGGCGGCGCGCTGCCGCCGCGCGTCGCGGAGATGCTCGATAAAAAGCACGGCATGTTTGACGCTGCCGCGCATGATTTGCATCTGGCGGACGGCGCGTATGAGATGGACGCGGCTTGCGCGAGGATCGAGGAGATGGCGCGCGGTTGACGGCGCGGACAAAAAAAGAAGCCTTGAGGGAGTGAAGTCCTTCAAGGCTTCTAATTTATATGGATAAGCGGATCGCGATCAGCAGCATCCCTTCGCCTGCGAGCCAGATCAGCCCGGCGCACGCGCACCAGATCGCAAGTTTTAGAAAGCGCTTTGACAAATGCTCCGTGCGCTCAAGCGAGAACCAGAGGGACAGAAACGCTGCGAGCCACGCGATGCCCGCGACGAACATGGTGGCGTAGGTGATCAGCTGGTTCGGATTCTGCTGCGCTTCCGGCGGGAACAGGGCGCGCAGCAGCGCGGGAACGGCGTCCTTGAGCGTCCAGATGGCGAAAAAGCCGATTGCGCCGAACGCGCAGCTCATGAAAAACGCGGCGATGAACCGAAACAGCGCGCGGTTCTCGCGCCGTGCGCGCAACCTGTCCTCCCGATCCATCTCGCCGCACCGCCCTCTCCGTTCTTTGATCAAACGAATTGTAGCAAATGCGCCTTGGGTTGTCAAGCGACACAAACCGGGCATCTTGAACGATTGTCGGCGGTTATTTTCATCAAGTTGCAGAAAAAATGAATTTACAGTTGAAATAAAGCGGTTCAGATGATATAATGCATGCATATATTGATCATATGAATGTCCTGCGCGGCGGGCGCGCAAAGCGATTGGGGGGGACGCGAATGGCGGATGCGCTTCGGATGGAGAATGCGGAGAATCTCGTCGAGGTACGCGATCTTGTGGTGAAATTCAGAACCGATGAGGGAATCGTCAGCGCGGTCAACTCCGTCAGTTACGACATCCCCGCCGGAAAGACGACGGGCATCGTCGGCGAATCGGGCTGCGGAAAGTCCGTCACCTCGAACGCCATCATGCGCATATTGCCCGAAAACGGCTGGATTCAATCCGGCAGCATCTTGTTTCAATCCAACGTCGGCGTGTTTGACGTCGCGCGCCTGCCCGAGAAGGACAAGCGGCTGGTGCAGTTGCACGGGCGCGAAATGGCGATGATCTTCCAAGAGCCGATGACCTCATTTTGCCCGGTATATACCATCGGCAATCAAATCATCGAGGCGATCCGGCTGCACACCGACATCCCGAAATCGGGATGGCGCGAGCGCGCGATCGAGCTGCTCGCCAAGGTCGGCATCGCAAAGCCCGCGATGCGGATCGACGAGTATCCCTATCAGCTTTCCGGCGGCATGCGCCAGCGGGCGATGATCGCCATGGCGCTTGCGAGCAACCCGCGCCTTTTGGTCGCCGACGAGCCGACGACCTCGCTCGACGTGACGGTGCAGGCGCAGATTCTCGATCTGATGAAAGACCTTCAGCAGGAGATGGGCATGTCGATGCTGATGATCAACCACAACTTCGGCATCATCGCCGAAACCTGCGATTTGGTGGCGGTGATGTACCTCGGGCGGATCGCCGAGACCGCGACCACGAAGGATCTGCTCGAAAACCCTCTGCATCCCTACACGCAGGATCTGTTCCGTTCGATCCCGCAGGTGACCGACGAGCGCGGCAGAAAGCTTGCGTACATCGAGGGCAGCGTGCCGGACGCGTACATGATCCCCGAGGGCTGCGCGTACTTCCCGCGCTGCCGCAAGGCGAAGAAGGGGCTGTGCGATGAGGCGAATCCGCCGGCGGTCGATGTCGGCAACGGGCACAAAGTCAGCTGCTTCCGATACGACGAGTGATGGAGGACGATCCCATGCCCAAAAAGATATTGCAGGTGGAAGGTCTCAAAAAATATTTCCCGATCCGGAAGGGCTTTTTCAACAGCGTTGTGGGCTATGTCAAGGCCGTCAACGACATTGATTTTGAGATAAACGAGGGCGAGACGGTCGGGCTCGTGGGCGAGTCGGGCTGCGGGAAATCGACGACGGGCAACTGCATCGTGCGGCTTCTCGACCCGACGGAGGGGAGCATCGAGTACACGGCGCGCGACGGTTCGATGATCGACCTTGCGAAGGCGCCGCTTTCGCAGATCAAGGCGTACCGGCGCGAAATCCAAATGGTGTTCCAAGACCCGTACTCCTCGCTCAACCCGCGCATGACGGTGCGCGAGATCATCGCAGAGCCGCTGCTCCTGTTTGAGAACATGTCAAAGTCCGATCGGCAGGACATGGTGGCGCAGCTGATGAAGCGCGTGGGGCTCAGACCCGAGTACATGGTTCGGTATCCGCACGCGTTCTCCGGCGGGCAGCGCCAGCGCATCGGCATCGCGCGCGCGCTGTCGCTCAACCCGCGGCTGATGGTGTGCGACGAGTCCGTCTCCTCGCTGGATGTGTCGGTGCAGGCGCAGGTGCTCGGACTTTTGGAGGACTTGCAAGAGGAGTACGACATGAGCTACCTGTTCATCGCGCACGATCTGTCGGCGGTAAAGCACATCTCCGACCGGGTGGTAGTGATGTATGTGGGCAAGGTCGTCGAAATCTGCGAGACGGAGGAATTGTACGCGCACCCGGCGCACCCGTACACCGAGGCGCTGCTGGGCTCTGTGCCCAAGCTCATCGCGGACAAATCGGTGCGCAAGGCGACGCTCGAGGGCGAGGTGCCCGACCCGTCGCGCCCGCCCATGGGCTGCTTTTTCCACCCGCGCTGCCGCTATGCAAAGCCCGAGTGCCGCGAGGCGGACATGAAGCTGATCCCCGTCGATCCCAACCATCCGATGGGGCATCGCACAAGCTGCATCCGCCACGCCGAGATTTCGCTTCAGGGCGTATGAATCCGATGCAAGGCGCGATCTGGCACGCGCTTTGATATAACCCGGTTTGGCGTCAAACCAGAAAGAAAAGGAGAGATATCGCATGAAGAAGTCCCTATCGATACTCCTGGCTCTGGCGATGGTCATCGCCCTCGTGCCCGCGTTCGCTGTCGCCGAAGGTGCAGCGTATACCGAAGCGCCCATGCTTGCGGCGCTGGTGGAGAGCGGCGAATTGCCCGCGGTCGAGGAGCGTCTGCCCGCGAACCCGAACGTGCTGGATGTCCCCGAGGTCGGCGCATACGGCGGCGTATGGCGGCAGGCGGTCACAACGGGCACGTTCAACCACGCCCAGCACCACCTGACGGGCTATCTCAGCTCGAACGCGCTCATCTACGCGCGCGACAACGCGACCATCACCACCGGATGGCTCGAGAGCTTCGCCTACAACGACGAGATGACCGAGTTTACATTCACGCTGCGCGAAGGGCTCAAGTGGTCCAACGGCGCGCCTGTGACGACGGCGGACGTCGCGTTCTGGTACAACGATGTGATCAAAAACGAGGAGCTCACCCCTTCGGAGAGCTACTACCAGGATTGCACGTTCACCGCGGCGGACGATACCACCTGGACGCTCGTTTTCGAGGCGCCCAAGCCCCTGTACACCGCGTACTGGGCGTACAATGAGAATTCGCGCTTTGTGTATCCGTCCGAGTACCTCAAGCAGTTCCACGCCGCCTACCTGACGGCGGACGAGCTTGCAGCTGTGCTCGATGCGGAGGGCTTTGACGATTGGACGACCATGTTCGAGGACAAGTACAACGACCAGAAGAACATGGAGTTGCCCGTGCTCGGCCCGTGGATCATGACGGTTGATCCCGCGACGACGAACACCATCACCTACGAGCGCAACCCCTACTACTGGGCGGTTGACCAGGCGGGGCAGCAGCTTCCCTATATCGACAACGCGATCATCTCGATCGTCGAGTCCACCGACCTTGTGAACATGAAGGTCATCGCGGGCGAGGTCGATGTGCAGGTGGCGAGCGTGCAGGAGTCCTTCTCCAACTACCCGCTGTTTGCGC
>JBMNUA010000150.1:0-6176 GCA_050945995.1 Christensenellales bacterium | reverse complement strand
CGGCGAGGCGTTCACGCGCGACGCGCTGATCGACCATTTCGCAAGCCTCGCGAAGCGGCACCCCATCATCTCCATCGAAGACCCCTTGGGCGAGGACGATTTTGAGGGCTTCGCGCAGATCACCGCGCGGCTGCCCGGGGTGATGATCGTGGGCGACGATCTGTTCGTCACCACCAAATCGCGCGTCGAGCGCGGCATCCGCGAGCGCGCGGGCAACGCGGTGCTCGTCAAACTCAACCAGGCGGGCACGCTCACGCGCACGCTCGACACCATACAGACCGCACGCCGCGCGGGCATGAACAACGTGATCTCGCACAGAAGCGGCGAGACGGAATCGACCTTCATCGCCGATCTCGCGGTCGCGGTCAACGCGCCGTACATCAAGACCGGCGCGCCCGCGCGCTCGGAGCGCGTGGCGAAGTACAACCGGCTGCTCGCGATCGAATCGGGGCTGTAAATCGGCGGATTGGCGCGGCTTTGGGATAAATTCCCGAAGCCGCGTTTCTTTTTTACTTTTTGGCGCATACTGAAAGCAGGCGCGCCTTCACACGCCGACATATTATTCCTCCCCCATCCAACCCCATATGCGCCATTTTTCAGCGAATTTTCGTATAAAATCCCAAAATACGCCGACGATATCATCGAGAGGTGATTTCGATGGTTCGCAAATTTCTGTTCGCATTCGCGGCGATTCTCGCAATTTCATCCGTTGGCGCGAACGCGGCGTATCACGACGAGTTGATCCGGCTGCATGTGCTCGCCGATTCGGACGCCGAGGCGGATCAGGCGCTCAAGCTCGAGGTGCGCGACGGCGTGCTCGAATGCGTCGGCGCGCTGCTTGCCGATAGCGCGGACGCGGACGATGCCGCGCGGCTGATCGAGGAAAACAAAGACGCGATCGCGGACGCGGCGCGCGCGGTCATCCATCGCGCGGGCGCGCAGGACGAAATCCATGTCGAGACAGGCGTATTCTCGTTCCCGGAACGCGAATACGGCGGCGCGGTCGTGCCGGCGGGCGAGTACCGCGCGCTGCGCGTGTTGATCGGCAGCGGCGCGGGGCAGAACTGGTGGTGCGTATTGTACCCGAATTTGTGCGCGCCCGTGCCGGAGACAGACGAGGTCGTCTACTATTCCGTTGTGGTGGAATGGCTGATGACGCTATTCGGAGGTGGCATTTGATGAAAAGGCGTGTGGCGGCATTCGTGCTGCTCGCAATCTTCTGCGCGTTATTGCCGCAGATCGCGGACGCGCAGACGGTGTTGCAGGTCGGCTCGTCCGGGACGAACGTGACGCGCGTGCAGCAGCGGCTGATCGCGTGGGGCTATATGAAGGGCAGCGCGACCGGGTATTTCGGAACCGCGACGCGCGACGCGGTGCGCTGGTTCCAGCGAAACAACAATCTGGCGGTGGACGGAAGGGTGGGACCTGCGACCGCGGCGCGGATGGGCATCACGCTCGCCTCCGCCGGCTCGTCGTCCACGGGCTCGACGGCGATCATCTCCGCCGACCACCGGCTGCTCTCGCGCCTGGTGTACGGCGAGGCGCGCGGCGAGAGCTACAAGGGGCAGGTTGCGGTCGCCGCGGTGGTATTAAACCGCGTGCGCTCCTCGCAATTTCCCAACACCATCAGCGGCGTGATCTACCAAAAGGGCGCGTTCTCCTGCGTCAACGACGGCTCGATCAACCGAACGCCGTATGACGAGAACATCCGCGCGGCGCGCGACGCGCTCAACGGCTGGGATCCCTCGGGCGGCGCGCTATACTTTTTCAACCCCAGGGGGACGAGCGATCAATGGATCCGCACGCGCCGGGTCGTGACCGTGATCGGCAACCACCGCTTCGCGGTGTAGCGGAGGGCATATGCAGAAAACATCGATACGGGCGCGCGATTGGACGCGCGCAGGGCTTGTCGCGGCGGGCATCCTGGTGGTCGCGCTCGCCGTACTTTCCGCCGCGCGCACGCGCGATTTGGACGTGGCGAATACCACGCTCACCGGCATCTACCAGAAGGCGTTTTATGAGACATGCGAATTGACGGAGAGCATCGCCGTGAACCTGAGCAAATTGACCGTGGCGAGCGGCAGCGCGCGCGAGACGATCCTCGGCGATATCATGCGGCAGGCGCAGGGCGCGGAGGCGAACCTCGCGTTATTGCCGCTGGGGAGCGTGACCACCGCCTCGACGATCAAGTACATCAACCAGGTCGGCGATTTCAGCAACGCGCTTTTAACCCAAATCGCGCGCGGCGGCGAGATCACGGACGCGCAGTATTCCACCATCGTGCAGCTCTCCGAGAGCGCGGCGGATTTGACGATCGGTCTTGGCGGGCTGCTCGACCGCTACGAGCGTGGCGAGGTGAGCTTTGCGGGCGAAATTGCGCCCGAGCAGGACCTCTCCCCCATCTCCAATCCCGCGGCGGAGTACCCGGTGCTGCTCTACGACGGCCCGTTCTCCGACGGACTGGAGGGCGCCGATTTCAAGGCATTGAGCGGCACAAATGAAATATCCGCCGAGGAGGCGCAGCGTGCATTGCGCGAGTTCGTGGGCGCGGACGCGGTCAGCGCGATCTCCTACGAGGGCGAGAGCGATTTGGAGACCCTATGCTACGACTTTAATCTGATCGCAAACGGCTATCACATGACGGCGTCTGTGACCAAGCGCGGCGGGCGCGTACTGTATCTGTTGTGCGCGGACGCGGTGGCGAGCGAGAACCTATCGCTTGCGGAATGCTTTGAAAAGACGCGGACGTTTCTCATCTCGCGCGGGTTCGGCTCGATGGTGATGAGCTACTACGCGCAGTACGACGGGATCGTCACCGTCAACTACGCCGCCGCGCAAAACGACGTAGTGCTGTACCCGGATTTAGTGAAGGTGCAGATTTCGATGGACAACGGCGCGATCGTCGGCTTCGAGGCGGGCAACTACCTCAGAAACCACACCGAGCGCACGCTGGAATTGCCCGCGGTCACCCACGACGAGGCGATCGCGCACATCAACCCGCGGTTGCGCGTGGAGAGCGTGGGGCTGTGCGTCATCCCGCTGGGTACGTCCGAGCGGCTGTGCTACGAGATTTCGGCGACGAGCGGTTCGGACACCTACCTCATCTACGTCGATGCCATGACGGGGCAGGAGCTTGAGATCATGCAGGTCGTGGACGATTCGACGGGCACGCTCGTGATGTAGCGCGCTGCGGAGGGAGTAACATGCAGGAGATATATTCGCGACGGGACGGTCATCCGCATAGTATGGGGCAGACCCTCTACGCGGAGCGTGATCCCATGATTAACAGGGGCGATCTGTACAGCGCCTGTCTGGATCCCGTGGTCGGTTCGGAGCAGGGCGGTATACGGCCCGTGCTCGTGATACAAAACGATGTTGGCAACCGGCACAGCCCGACGGTGATCGTGCTTGCGGTCACCGGGCAGGTGAACAAAGCGCGGCTGCCCACCCATGTGCCCGTTCCGGCCGACGGCAACGGACTCCAGAAGGACAGCGTGATCCTCGCAGAGCAGATCCGAACCCTCGATAAGCGCAGACTGCGCGAGCGCATCGGCACGCTGCCGCCCGAGGTGATGGATCGAGTGGGCGAGGCGCTGAAAATCTCGCTGGGATTTTCATTGTAACGGCATACGCCGGGCGATGATCCCGCGACTAGTGCAAAAGAATTCCCGGGCTCCGTGTGAGCCCGGGAGCGTTTTTTTGAAGATGTCTTGCCTTTATACTCCGTGCTTGACGCGGTCGTGCTCCTCGGCGGCTTTCCCGTCGTTGAAGCGCTCGAGCGTGCCGACGAGATAGCCGGTGATGCGGCGGATGCGCTCAAAGGGGCGAACGCCGAGATTCGTATGAACGTCCGCAAACTCGCCGTCGAAGCGAATATCCATCGACGCGGGCACAACCCCGTATTTCTCGGTCGCCCAGTCGATGTACGCCTGCTTTTCGGCGTCGGACAATTCGCCGTTGTGTACCGTAATTTCCACCATGTTGTGGTCACCTCCGAAGCTATTATACCACCGATTGTGGTTTTGGAACCATATACCAGATAATTTTTCAATCACGCAAGCTCCGTGTCCAGTTTTTCAACCAGCGCGCGGATGCGGGCGCGCGCCTCGGATTGAAGCAGCGCGCGCTCCTCCACCGGCGGCTCGCTGTCGCCCATGATCGACACGAACTGGCTGACCTTGAGCCCGAGCGCGTCCTGCATATCGCGATCCGAGCCGCGCGGGGAGACGAGATAGTAACAGATGAGGGAATCGACCTGCCCGATGCGGTGCGCGCGATCCTCCGCCTGCGAGTGAACCGCGGGCGACCAATCCAGCTCACCAAACACCACGCAGCTTGCGCGCTGGAGATTGAGCCCGCTCGCCGAGCGCAGCGAGATGCAGAGTAGGTCGGTATCCCCCGCCATGAACGCGCGCGCCGCCTCGTCCTTCTGGCGGTCGGTCTCGCGCCCGGTGATGAAGCGGGGCTTCATGCCCTTCAGTTCGGTCTTGTAGATGTCCATCACCGCGTGGTGGTGCGCCATGAGCAGCACCTTCTCGCCCGCGCGCACGAGCGCCTTGACAAACTCCGCGACATACGGCGCTTTGGCGATGCCCGTCGCCTGCCGCTGCCGCTGGCAGATGTCCTCCTCGATGAGTGCGCGGCGCGAGGGGTCGTCCGTCTGGCGCAACAGCTGCAATTTCTCGGCGACGGGCGCCATCAGCGCGCGGTAGACGGCGTCGTCCCAATCGATCTCCTGCACGAGCCGGCGCTTGGGGCGCAGTTCCTTGAGCACATCGCCCTTCAAGCGGCGCAGCATCAGCCCCTCGCGCTTGAGGTGCGCGCCGAGCAGTTCGGGTTTTGCGACGACGTCCGACCGATACGCATAGCACCACTCGCGCGTGAACGACTCCCAATCGCCGAGGAAATGGAAATCGAGGATGTTGACGACGTTCCAAATCTCGCCGCCATTGTTGTAAATCGGCGTGCCCGAAAGCCCGATCACATTCTCGCAGCCCTCGGCGATGCGGCTGGCGGCGGAGTATTTGCCCGTGCCGTTGCGGCGCAGCTCCTGAATTTCGTCAAAGATCACGGTTTTGAAGCCCGCTTTGGGCAATGCGTCCATCCAACCGCGCAGGATCAAGTAGTGGGCGATGTAGATATCCGTCTCCGGCAGCTCGTAGGGCGTGAGCCCGCGCACCACATGGATGCGCGGCGGACCGGGCAGAAAGCGCGCGATCTCGCGCTCCCAGTTGCGCACCAGATGCGGCGGCACGATGACGATCGCGGGGTACGCGGCGGTCGTGGCGAGGAAGGCGAGCGCCTGCACGGTCTTTCCAAGCCCCATCTCGTCCGCGAGCAGGCAGCGGCGCGCGCCAAGCAGAAAGCCGAGCCCCTGCTGCTGGAAGGGCAGCAACTCGCCGATGAACGCGCCGCCGGGCGGTCGCGCGGATTCGGGGCGTTCGAGTGCCTGCGCGCGCCGCTCGGCGTATTCGCGCGCCTCCTCCAGCGCCATCTCCCACCTGCCGCGGTCGCGCTCGGCGATGGTCAGCGGGTAGCGCAGCATCAGCCAATTGAGCTCGCCCACGATGCGCCGGTGCGCGGTGAAGCGCGCCTGTCCGCGCCCGCGCCCGTCCGCGCCGGGGAACAGCCGCTTGGCGAGCTCCGTCACGCAGGGCTCGCCCTTGATCGTCCAGCACTTCGCGCGCCGGTTGTAGGACAATGTGCCGTAGGTGTGCCCCGAAACGGGCACATCGCGCAGGTACGCGGGATACTCCGTCACGGCAGCGCCACCCCCCACAGCCGATTGAGCGACACCAAATGCACGCACTTGCCCGCGATGTGCGGCGGCAGCGCGACCGCGCGCTGGGTCACGACGACGATGCCGGTGAGCGCGTCGTGCCCGAGATAGCGCGAAAGTTGTGCAAGGAGCGCGCGCCGATCCGGTCTGCCTTTTTTTACCTCAATGCCGATCGTGCCGCACAGAAAATCGATCCGGCAGCGCGGCGCGAGCCGATATTCATGGACGGCGTCGATGCCCGCGCGCGCAAGCGCCGCCGACACAAGGGCGTGCAGGTCGTACTCCCCCGGCTGCGCGGGGGCGCGCACGGTTTCGAGCGCGGCGAGGATGCGCGATTGTCTTTCGTCAAACATGCATCTATTCTATCACAACCGCGCGCACGCGGCAATCATATGCG
>JBMNUA010000149.1:0-6179 GCA_050945995.1 Christensenellales bacterium | reverse complement strand
GTTTTGCGATTCTTCTTTTCGGAGCGATCCGTTTTTTCAACCGCTTCCTTCGCCTCGACCGCTTCGTCCGCGCAATCATCTGTAACGTCGGAGTATACGATCTTGTAGGTGCAATCGCCGCCGACATCGGGCACGCGGATGGTGCTGGCGCCGCGCGTCGAACCCGAACATAACTCGTTTCCATTGACAGTCACGGTATATGTACAATCGACACCGCGGTACCCGGACGGGACTTGAAGCTCGACCCATTTTTCGTAGCATGTGGCTTGCGCGCCGATCGCAAGAATCGAGAGGGCGGCAAGAAGGACCAGCATTTTCCTGATACGCATGAGTTCACCTGCTTTGTTACAATTTTGAAACATGTTTCGCGGTCATTGTAATAGATTGGTGACATGTTGTCAACAAAAAAGCGCGATTTACCATTCATTACCAGCTTGCATACCCGCGCGCGGTTTCGAGGAAACTATCATAAGGAGAGTGATGATATGTTCCGGAAAACCTTGATTTTCTTGGGTGTGCTCATGTTGACGGCGGTCATGATCACCGCGTGTATGCCGGCAGGCGACGAGCAGGCGGGCGAGACCACCGTGCCCGCGGAAGAAGCCGCGCAGCCGCCCGATATCCCGGAGGATCTTGAGCGCGGGGACGACGGCGTGCCGATGCTGGATGTGTACGTCATGGAACGCCAAGCGGTCGAGCGGATGGATTTGGAGACATACCTGATGGGCGTTGTAGCGGGCGAGATGAAGAACGATTGGCCGATTGAGGCTTTGAAGGCGCAGGCGATCCTCGCGCGCACCTACACGCTCAATTTCCTGGACACGAAGGAATCGAAGCATGGCGGCGCGGACATCTCCACCGATGTGGAGGAGGCGCAGGCGTACAACGCCGACAGCATCAACGAGCGCATCGAGCAGGCGGTGAACGAGACGCGCGGCGTGGTGATGAGCTATGACGGGGAGCTGCCGATGGCGTGGTTTCACGCGCACGCGGGCGGCGTGACCGAGCTGCCGACCGTGGCGCTCGAGTATAAGGAGAATCCGCCGTATCTCTCGGTGGTGAGCTCGCCGGATTCCGAGCAAGCGCCGGATGATGTGAAGAACTGGACGGCGCGCTTCAGCGCAGCGACGGTCGGCAAGGCGTGCGCGGACAGCGGCGCGAAAACCGGGGACGCGGAGACGGTGGAGGTCGGCAAAAAGGGCGAGTCCGGGCGCGCGGAGACGCTGGTTGTAAACGGGCAGGAGGTGTCCGCGCCTTCGTTTCGGGTGCACATTGGGGCGACGGAGCTCAAAAGCACGCTGATTGAGTCCATCGAGGTCAATGACGGCGAGGTCATATTCACCGGGCGCGGGTTCGGGCACGGCGTGGGCATGTCGCAATGGGGCGCATACGGGCTTGCCGAGAACGGCGCGACGGCGCAATCGATCATATCGGCGTATTTCAAGGACGTGGATTTCGTGGGCTTGTGGGAGTAATTCGGATGTGATATAATTACCACAGGGAAACGCAGCAAATCGCGGGTTCTCACGTGAAAGACACCGGAGGACGACCGATGAAATATCGCATGACTGCGCTTTTTGTTGCGGTGGGCGTGCTGCTCGCAGGCTGCGCGCCCATCGGCCAAGAAGCGCAGGACGAGGCGCAGATATACGCGAGCTTTTATCCGATATACGCGCTGAGCGGCCTGGTGCTTGGGGATGTCCCGGGCATCAGGCTCGCCTGTTTGGCGCAACCGCAGGACGGTTGCTTGCGCGATTACGCGCTGTCCGATTGGGATATGCGGGTGCTTGCATACGACGCGGACGCGGTGATCATCGGCGGGCGCGGGCTAGAGGCATATGAGGAGATGTTATACGCGCTCGGGGCGAGCGGTCCTCCGCTCATCCGCGCGCAATACGGCATTTCGCTCTACAACCAAGCGGACGAAACGCAGATCACTGAGGAATCAAGCCATTTGGTCGGCGCGAACCCGCATCGCTATTTATCTGTGCCGGGTGCGCGCGAGATCGCCGCGGGCATCGCTGAGGGGATGGCAGAACTATACCCTGAAAAGGCGGATGCGATCGCGGAGGGCGCGGCGCGCGCGGACGCAAAACTTGCGGATTTGCAAAACGAGCTTCAAGAGATTTGCGCGGGCGTGGCGGGGGAGCAAGTGATCCTCATGAACGAGACGCTCATCTACCCTGCGCTCGATTACGGGCTCGAAGTCGCCTATTGGTACGACCGGGAGAGCGCGCATACGCTATACGGCGCGGATTTGGACAATTTGATTGCGGAATTAAACGAAACGGGCGCGCGCGTGGTGCTCATCGAAAAGCAAGCGCCAAAGCAGCTTATCGACGCGCTCGATGCCGCGGGTTACGCGGTGGCGCGGATCGACATATTATCGACCTACGCGCTCGGCGCGGGGTATGAGGGCTATCTCGAAGCGCAGCGCGCGAATGCACGGGCGATCGCGGCGGCTTATGATTGGGAGGGCGATTGATTTTGCAAGCGCGCAAACAGGTAGATATTTACACAGACGGCGCGTGTTCCGGAAACCCCGGGCCGGGGGGATGGGCGGCGATCCTTACATATCAGGGCACGGAGCTTGAAATTTCGGGCGCGGAAGGCTACACGACGAACAACCGCATGGAGATGACAGGGTCGATCATGGCGCTTCAGAAATTGAAAGAGCCGTGCGATGTGCGCGTCCATTCCGACAGCTCGTATTTGGTGAACGCGTTTACGAAGGGCTGGCTTGAGAATTGGCAGCGGCGCAATTGGATCAAGAGCGACAAAAAGCCGGTGGAAAACAAGGATTTGTGGCTGGAGCTGCTCAAATTGTGCGAGATGCATGCGGTGACGTGGATCAAGGTGCGCGGGCATGCGGACGATGCGCGCAACAACCGCTGCGATGCGCTTGCGCGCGCGGCGATCCGGCGCGGAGAAGTATAGGGGAGGGCGAAGCGCCCTCCCGCGGCTTATTGCAACTCGATCCGGCGCGGGGTGCGGCGAATTTCCTCGCGTTTGGGCATGGTGAGCCGGAGCACGCCGTCGCTGTATTCGGCGGTGATCTGATCCTCCAGGACATTTTCGAGCGTGAACGAGCGCTGCACGCGCCCCGCGCGCCGCTCGCTCACCAGATATTCGCCGCGCCCTTCTTTGTCCGCCTGTTTCCACTCGGCGATGATCGTGAGCACGCCGTCGTCAACGTCGATTTTAATGTGATCGCGGCTGATGCCGGGCAGCTCCGCTTCCATGACATATTGCTCGCCCTCGTCCTTCACATCGACGCGAAACGAGGCGGGCATGGCATCCCCGCCGAAGAAGAACGGGCGAAAGAAATCATCTTGGAACAGCGAAAGCGCATCGCCCGATCTGCGCGGCTGGCGGTAGCGATGGTAGGGGATGAGACTTGACATGTCAATGCCTCCCATATTTGATTTGGCGGGCGTGCGCCCGCTGCAAGAGATATTTTGCGCGCCGCTTCGCGGTGCGATACGCCGAAACGGAGTGAAAAAAAATGACACAAAGGCTTTATTTTGAGGACAGCTACTTGCGAGAATTCGACGCGAACGTGTTGGAATGCCGCAAAACGGATGAGGGATATGCCGTGCGGCTCGATCGAACGGCGTTTTATCCGACATCCGGCGGGCAGCCGCATGATATGGGGACGCTGGGCGCGGCGAATGTGACGGATGTCGCGATGGATTCGGATGGCGAATTGTGGCATACGATCGATTGCGCGCTGGAAGTCAGCAGCGGTGTGCACGGGAGAATCGATTGGGCGCGGCGGTTCGACCACATGCAGCAGCACGCGGGGGAGCATTTGCTCGCAAACGCGCTGTATCGGCTCATGGGCGGGCACACGATTGGGCTGCATTTGGGTGCGGAGGTTTCGACCATCGATGTGAATTTACCGGATGGAAAGACGCACATTTCGGGAGACGAAATTCGCGCGCTCGAGGATGATGTGAACGCACGCATCCAAGAAGGCGCGCCGATTCGCAGTTGGTTTCCGGTCGATGAGGAATTGGGGACGATTCCGTTGCGCAAACAGCCCGCGGTGGACGAGGACATCCGCGTGGTTCAGATCGGCGAATTGGAATTTTGCGCCTGCGGGGGAACGCATCCGTCCAGCGCAGGGCAGATTGGGTTATTTAAAATCACGGATGCGCGACCGAGCCGGGGGAAGCTGCGCATTGCATTCGTCTGCGGAGGGCGTGCGTTTGCCTTGTTGCGCGAGCACTACGAAATCGCGACTGCGGCGGCGGAAATCCTCTCGACTTCGGTCGGTAATTTACCGAACTTGGTCGGTTCTATGGTAGAACAGTTGAAGGCGAGCGAGAAGGCGTGCGCACTGATGCGAAAAGAGCAGTTGATCGCCCGCATCCCGGAGATGCTCGCGCGCGCGCAAATATCAAAAAGCGGCATACGGGTGGTGGCGGAGCAGGTGGAGGCGGATGCGATCTCCGCGCGCGAGTTAGCGACGCGGATTGCGCAGAGCGAAAACACCATTGCCATACTCGCGGCGGACAGCGGCGGCGGATATGCCCATATCGCATGCCGCGCGGCAGATGTGGGCGCGAACATGGGTGAGATGCTTTCCGGCGCAGCGAAGGTTTGCGGAGGAAAGGGCGGCGGGCGAGCGGAGTTTGCGCAGGGCGGCGGTCCCATCGAGATGTTTGAGAGGATGCGAGGTGAAGCGATCCAATTGTAACGACAACGCACCTAATCTTTACGCAACACATTTCCATGAATAGATTTAACCCACATGCGATATGATGATTCGTATACGAACGGTTTGGAGGCTACATAAAATATGGAATTGATCTCGCGCTATTTTGGCGTGGAACGGATGCTGCCGAGCAAGATGCGCGGCGGCGAGTTGCCCTCGACGAAATCGATGTACCGCGAGTATGGGCGGTTGGCGCTTCCGTCCGTTGCGGAGATGGTGCTCATGAGCGCGATCGGCATGGCGGACACCGTGATGGTCAGCGTGGTGGGCACGGACGCTGTGGCGGCGGTCGGGCTGGTTGGGCAGCCGCGGATGCTTTTATTGAGCATTTTCTTTGCGCTGAACGTGGGCATCACGGCGGTGGTCGCGCGGCGCAAGGGCGAGGGACGGCGCGAGGAAGCAAACCAGGTGCTGCGAAACGCAATTTTGGTCGTCACCGCGTTATCTGTACTGATCATGGCGCTTGCGCTGCCATTTTCCAGGGAATTGATGATCTTCGCGAAGGCAGAGCCGGGCGTTACGCTCGAATATGCGACGGACTACTTCCGAATTCTGACCTATGCGCTTCCTTTTAATGTGCTCGCCATGGGCATCTGCGCCGCGCAGCGCGGCATTGGGAACACGAAACTGACGATGTATGTGAACATCACCTCAAACCTCGTAAACGTACTATTCAACTGGCTGTTGATCAACGGCATCGGACCGTTCCCGCGGCTTGAAGTGCGGGGTGCGGCGATCGCGACGGGCATCGGCATGTTTGTCGGGTTCGTGTTGAGCGTACTTTCGCTGATCAATGGAAGGAAGAGGGATTCGTTTCTCTCGATCAGCCTGCACGACAGTTGGCGGATCAAGAAAAAGAGCATACAGGACATCATGAAAGTCAGCTCCGGCGCAATGATCGAACAGGTCGCCATGCGCGTGGGCTTTTTCTCGTATGCGCTGATCATTGCGAGCCTAAAATCCGATGCGACGGCGGCGCACTTCATCGCAATGCAATTTTTGAACATATCGTTTTGTTTTGCGGATGGTCTAGCCGTGGCGAGTACGTCGTTGGTCGGGCAGATGCTCGGCAGGGCGCGCAAGGATCTGTCGTATATATACGGCACGATTGCGCAGCGGATTGCGATATTGGTTGCGATTGCGATCGGTACGATCTGCATTGTATTCCGCGCGCCGCTCGTCGGCATGTTCATTAAAACCGGCGATGGTGAGAATGTGCGGATGCTGGCGGAGATGGTGATGATCGTGGTGGGTATATTCCAGCCGTTCCAGATGCTTGCGGTCGTCATATCCGGGGCGCTTCGCGGCGCGGGCGATGTGAAATACACCGCGCGGGTGATGCTGCTGACCGTTTCGATCATGCGCCCGCTCTTGGCGCTGCTCGCCACATATTTCCTGGGCACGGTGCTTGGGCTGGGCGAAAAGGCGCTTGTCGGTGCATGGTGCGCGGCGCTTGTCG
>JBMNUA010000148.1:0-6204 GCA_050945995.1 Christensenellales bacterium | reverse complement strand
GTGGGTCAGGGGTTCGAATCCCTTCGGGCGCGCCAGATGGTTGCGGTGGATATAGCTCAGATGGTTAGAGTGCCAGGTTGTGGCCCTGGAGGCCGTGGGTTCAATTCCCATTATCCACCCCATTTTTCTCTTGCGCCGTCCTCGGCGGTTATTTTTTGATAATCTGCCCCCACCCCCTGCGGGAAATGCGGGATCGGCGCTTCGTTGGGGCGTAGCCAAGCGGTAAGGCACGAGACTTTGACTCTTGCATGCGCAGGTTCGACCCCTGCCGCCCCAGCCATACGACCCATTAGCTCAGTCGGTAGAGCACCTGACTTTTAATCAGGGTGTCCCGCGTTCGAGTCGCGGATGGGTCACCAGAAAACCCCTCTGCGCGAGGGGTCTTCATTGTTTTGGGGAGGGATGGATGTGAACATACTCGTGAGCGCATGCCTGTTGGGCGCAGCATGCAGATACGACGGCAGGGCAAAGCCCGATGATGCGGCTCTCGCGCTTGCGAAGCGGCACAACCTCATCCCGGTGTGCCCGGAGATCTACGGCGGGCTGCCCACGCCGCGCGAACCGGCGGAGATGCGGGAGGGGCGCGTGTACAGGCGGTGCGGCGCGGATGTCACGCAGGAATTTGCGCGCGGCGCACGCGAGACGCTTCGTATTGCGCGCACGCTTGGCTGCACGGCTGCGGTTCTCAAAGACGGCAGTCCCTCTTGCGGCAAGGGATTGATCCACAATGGGCGGTTCGACGGCGGATATGTGGCGGGCGACGGCATGACGGCGAGAATATTGGAAGAAAACGGTATTCGCGTGATCGCGGCGTCGGAGTTCAGCGGTTTATCGGCGGATGAAATCGATGCGATATTGAGCGGGTAGTGCGGTGTGTGAAATATGCTGAACAGCACTTTGTGAAGGGAAACCCGCCTGCGACAAAGATTGATTCACAGCGCGCAACTCGGCGGCGTGACGGCGAAGATATTAGGAGAAAACGGCATATGCGTGATCGCGGCGTCGGAGTTCAGCGGTTTATCGGCGGATGAAATCGACGCGAGATTGGGCGGGTAGTGCGGTGTGTGAAATATGCTAAACAGCTCTTTGTGAAGGGAATCCCGCCTACGGCGAAGATTGATTCGCAGCGCGCAACTCGACGGTGTGACAGCGAAGATGCTGGAAGAGAATGGCATACGCGTGATCGCGGCGTCGGAGTTCAACGGCTTATCGGCGGATGAAATCGATGCGATATTGGGCGGGTAGTGCGGTGTGTGAAATATGCTGAACGGTTCTTTGTGAAGGGAATCCCGCCTGCGACAAAGATTGATTCGCATCATGTAACTCGACGGCATGATGGCGAAGATATTGGGAGGAAATGGTATATGCGTGATCGCGGCGTCGGAGTTCAGCGACTTGTCGGCGGATGAAATCGACGCGATATTGAGCGGGTAACCAAATATTTCAGGGTAAGTAAAACATTGCCGCATCCTTCGGTTTGGATGCGGCATTTTTCCCGCGATCAGCGAGGAAACGCCGATGTATGAATGGGCAGATAGCGCAGTTCGCCGTCCACGCGGCAGCTATGAAACAGCATAAAACCATCCACATGAAATGAGACCGGGTCAACGGGGGTATCGAGCAGCGCTTCTGTCGCGAACACGCGCCGCGCGAGCGTGATGTGCGCGCGGAAGGGCTTTTCATCATATGTAAGTTCATGCGCCGTGAGCGCGCGTTTCAACGCGCCCGCCATGCGATCCAGCACCTGCGCGCCGCTCACGCCGCAATACAGGATCGCGTTTTCGATCTTTCCGAAATATCCGAGTTTCGACAGCGCAACTGCGGTCGTTAAAAACCCAAGCGCGGCATCATCCATCGCGGCGCGCACATCGTCCAACCGCCCGGCATCCAGTTCACCCAAAAACGCGAGCGTGATATGATACAAACGCGGCGGGACATATCGCCCGCTCACCTCTTTCCGCATGCGCTCGGTTGCGATGCGTAGCGCGTCCCTCGCCTCATCATTCAAAGCAATTCCAACGAATAACCGCATCGATCAATCCACCTGTTCAAAGATCGGCATCTCGCCGCGCTGCGCCAAATCCCGAACCTCCGCCGCGTCCTTGATCGTCCACGCCGCGAGCGGCGTTTTGAACAGCGCGCGCTGCAGCCGGATCGTCGCGCTATGGCGCATGCCGCGCGCATACGCGACGAAATCGGGGCGCGCGAGCACATTCCCAAGGAGCTTGGAGAGCGCGAACGCGCCGAGCGCACCGACGCTGCGCCGATACGGCGCGCGCTCGTGCACCAGCTGCCCGCGGATGATCTCGGGCGCATGTCTGCGCAGCCAATACAGGCAGAGCGGGTCGAACGATTCGACGACATACCGCCCCCCATACCCCTTGAGGCACTCCACCGTCTTTTGGGTGAGAGAAGCGATATTCGGCGCGGATTTGATCTCAACGAGCAGCACACCGCGCTCCCCCATCGCCTCCAGCACCTCGCCGAGCGTCGGGATGCGCGTGCCGCGTTCATCAATCGAGAGCGCCTGCACCTCCGCGAGCGTCATATCGCGGATCAGCCGCGGATCGCCCGCCATGCGCCGCGCATCGTCGTCATGGAACACCACGAGCTGCCCGTCGCGCGTCGCCTGGATGTCCATCTCTACACCGTATCCCTCGTCCTGCGCGTGTACGAACGCGGCGACGGAGTTCTCGGGTCGCCCTTCGCCAAACAGCCCGCGGTGCGCAAACAACTGCCCGCGCCAATGATCCGCTCGCCTGCGCCCGCGCGAGGGCGCGCACAAGAACAGCCAGAGCGCGAGAAGCGCGAGGATCGCCAGCAGAACGTATATCATCATCCATCCTCCGATTGGAAGTTGTCCACCAGTCGGCGCGCGCGCTCGGGGCGCGAATCGCCGTGGCGCACAAACAGGATCGTCACAAAGGAGACGAGCACCATCGCCGCGGCATAGGGAAACAGCGTATGATACCCGACGCGTTCGAGCAGCATGCCGGAGAGGATCGGCGTTACGATCTGCCCCGCCATGGAAAATGTGTAGTAGTAGCCCGTGTATTTGCCGACATCGCCGGCTTTGCTGATCTCAACGACCATCGGGTAGGAATTGACGTTAATCGACGCCCACGCGAAGCCGACGAGCACAAACAAGCCGTAGACGATCGGCGAGAAGGTGCGCACGAACGCCGTTGCGCCGAAGCACGCCGCGAGCAGCACTACGCCGAGCATGATCATTCGCTTTCGCCCGTAGCGCGCCGAGAGCATGCCCACCGGGATGTAGGAGACGACCGCGCCCGCCGTCGCGATGGTCAAACACAGCGCCGCGCCCGAGACATCGCCCCACATGTGGACGAAGTATTTGGAATACGCGGTTGTCACGGCGTTGTAGCCCATGAACCAGAAAAACACCGAGAAAAGGATGAGGAGCAAGCTATTTCTCATCTCGCGCGGCAATTTGCCGCCGGCATCCTCCTCGGGCGCATCCGCCTGCACAAGGCGGAGTTTGTTCTCCCGGACGGTGCATACGAGGATGGCGACCGAGACCACCATCACCGCCGCCACGATGTAGAAAAGCGGCGTGAAGTTCGTGATTTCGAGGGTTGATGCGCCGTCTTTTATCAATTCGGGGAGGATCGCCACCTCGCGCGTTTTGGAGAACAAAGATACCGAAACGAGCGTGATGATGCCGCCCAGCGCGCCCATGAGGTTGATGATGGCGTTGGCGCGCGAGCGAAGCGGTTTGGGCGTCACATCCGGCATGAGCGCGACGGCAGGTGAGCGATACACCCCCATCGCAATCAGCACGAGCCCCAACAGGAGGAGAAACAGGATCAGCAGGCGGTGCAGCTCCGTATCCAGCAGCGCGGCGTCCGCCTGCCCGGTCAGCACGCGTTCGACGAGCTGCGCGCCCGCCGCGTTGACATGGGGCATGATCGCCATGATCACCACAGCCGCCGCCGTGCCGGCGAGGATGAACGGCATCCGCCGCCCGATGCGTGTGGACAGCCGATCGGAGAAGCGCCCGAACAGCGGCAGCATGAACAGCGCAAGGATGTTGTCCGCCGCCATGATCCAGCCTGCCGCGCCGTCGCCGATGAGAAACGTCTTTTGCAAAATGAGCGGTATCACAAAATCATACAGCTGCCAAAACGCGCAGATGGAGAGAAACGCAAGCCCCACCAGCGCCGTGCGCCTGTTGTCCAGCTTCATGCTCAATCCCCCTCGGCTTCTCCCGCTTCCTCGTCGAGCAAGTAATCGTCGTACCCTGCCGCCGCGGCGTCATACGCGCCTGCGGACTCGTCGATCGCCAACACATACTGGTTCATTACAAAGCCCGTTTTCCAATCGTACACGACCTCGCACCAATCGCCTTCGATGCGCTTGACCTCGACAATCGTGCCGTTTTCGAGCGTGCGCGTGACCTCGGCGTCGCTGGACGCGCCCGCGCGCATGTTGAGGTGGGCATCCGAGCCCGTGCTCACCACGGCGTAGGCGACCTTGGAGGCGGCGAGTTCGGCGAGGTAGTCCTCGATCTGGGAATCCGTGCCGATAAAAATCGCATCGTTTACGAGATAGCCCGCGCCGTTTTCCGTGCGCACCTGCGTCCATGAGCCGCTCTCGAAGATGACCTCGGCGCGCGCGCCTTCGGTCAGATCGGCGAGCCGCTCGCCGGATTCGGACGCGGCGGCGTAGAGCGTCGCGCCATCCGATTCGTGTACATAGGCGTATTTCGTTTCGTCCGCGCGGTCTACGCTGTATCCGCCCGCGGAAACCACGCCCGATAGTTCCACCGCCGGCGCGGAATCGAGGTACGAAGCCTTGGTAAAGCCCGTCTTCCCGCCGTAGGAGATGAACGCCCAGGAACTGCTCGTCGAGAGGATGCGCACGGGCGTGCGCGGCGAGAGCATGAACGAAAGTTTCGCGCTCTCCTTGGGCGATTCGCGCACGAGCAGCCGCTCGCTCGTATTGACAATGCCGTACTCCACCACGCGCGTGCCGAGGATCGTGCCGTCCGCTGATACGCGCTCGAGCGCGGGCTGCGCGCCCGCCTCGATGTACTTCGCCACGGGCTGGGTGTGCTGCACAAACTTCAAATACGCCGTGCGCACATACCCGACGCCGCCGTTTCGCGCGATCTTCGTCCAGCGGTCGCCGCGATCGACCACCTCCACCTCCGTGCCGGGGTCGAGCCTTGCGATGATTTTGCTGGAGGTGGTGTTGTCGGCGCGCACGTTCAGCCGATTTTCCGTGTCGATCACCGCCGATTCAATGATAGCGTCCTCGTAGATCACGGCGTAATTGCCCGCGCCGAACATCTCCTCGAGTTTTGCGATCGCATCGATCATCTCCTGCTGCATCGCGCCGGAGGCGACGCCCGTCTCCTCGCGCCCGAGTGTGCGCTCAAACAGCATCACCGCGTCGCACGTTTGGGCGTTGTACGCGCCGTCGAGCGCGCCATCGTAGAGCCCAAGCGACGCAAGCAGCGATTGCAGCGATTGCACGGCGGGACCCGACATGCCCTCGCGCAACGTGGAGATGTTGGAGGAGGGCGCGTCGCCCGCGTCCATGAGCGCGCGCAGGCTCTCTGTCGCCACGCCCGTCACCTTGTGCCCGAGCGCCGATTGGATCGCCTTGACGGCGCGCACCGTCTCCACCCCGTAAAATCCGTCCGCCTCGCCGGCATAGAGACCCAGTTCAATCAGCCGCGTTTGAAACCGCGCCACATCCGCGCCCTCGCTCGCATAGCCAAGCTCGGTGGCATCCGCTGCCATCGACGCGAATTCCTGGTATGTCATGCCGCTGTCGATGGTGAACGTGCGCTCATACAGAAGCTCTTTGATGTAATCGTTGCGCTCCTTCGCGTCGTACATTTTGACCTTTGTGCCCGCAAGGCAGTTGTCGGAGATCCATTTCGCGTCCTCGATGTACAAACGGATGCAGCCGTGCGAGGCGTGCGTGCCCATCGCGGCGTAGGTCTCCCAATCGACCGCGTCGTCCTCCATTTTTGTAAACAGGTAGGAGTGGAACAGGTAGCTGCCCTGGATGCGCGCGCCCCATTTGCCGTAGCCGTCCTCGAAGGTATACCAGTCGCCGCGCTCGCCTTGCCTGCGCTTTGTGGGCATGGTGAACGTCCCGCGCGGGGTGGGATAGCGCGCCGTGCCGCTCGAGCAGATCATTTGGCGCACGATGCTGTCGTCGGACGCGCTG
>JBMNUA010000147.1:0-6322 GCA_050945995.1 Christensenellales bacterium | reverse complement strand
GGTGCAGCTGCTTGCGCGGCGCGGGCTGATCGAGGAGTGCGGGCGGCGCGAGACGCTCGGCAGACCCATCGAATACCGCACCACCGACCGCTTTTTGATGCACTTTGGGATCGAATCGCTCGCGCAGCTGCCCGATCTCAACGACGCGCACGCGCAGGCGGACGCGCAGGAGGATGCGCCGAAAGGTCCGTTCGAGGGATAATTTTACTACGAAAAGCGCCCCCATTTCTTACGATGGGGGCGCTTCAATTTTCGCTTTATTGTATTACCAGCTCAACCCGCCGCTCTGCATCTCGTAGATGTCGCAGTACAGCGTGCCGTCCGACACATAGGTGTAAACGATGAGGCTGCCCGCGCCGGTATAGCGGAACGAGAAGTCCGTCCCCGCGTTGTAATCGGTCACAATCGCGTCGTTTGCGGATGCCACATACGCCTGGTTGTAGTTTTTGCCGTAGGTCGATTTTTCGACGATCGTCACATCGTCCAAATCCTTCACCGCGAGCCACACGACCGACGCCACCTGCGCCACGCCGCCGCCCGTCACCTTCACCCCGCGCCCGTTGACCGCCGTCACATACCCGTACTCCTCGGTGCGCGGCCCGACCAGTTCGTTGAACGAGAAGGTGTCGCCGTTTGAGAAGGTCGCGCCGGAGATGCTGTTTGCCGCGCGGGCGACGTTGTTTTGGAGCCCCGTCGCGCCCCGCAGGGGGATGTTCGCGTAGCCGATCAGCGCGGACGGGCTGTCGTCCGCCCACGCGGCGTATTCGCCCACCACGACCGAGCAGTACAGCCAATCGCCCTCGATCCACGCGTAGAGATATAGATCGTCCGCATCGTTTTCAAACCGGAAATCCGTGCCCGCCTCGTAATCGGTCACCACCGCGAGCGCGCCGTCGGAGACGTAATCGCCCGTGAACCGGGAGCCGTAGGTCTCGACCTCCGTATAGTAGATGCCGGGGACGTTGAGCAGCGCAAGGTACATCGTCGTCGCCACCTGCGCCACGCCGCCGCCGATCACCTCCGAGCCGCGCCCGTTCACGCCGCTTGTGTAGCCGTACTCCTTTGTGCGCGGACCGACCATGTCGTTAAATGAGAATGTGGTTCCGTAGGGCACATACGCGCCGTCAACCGCCGCCGCCGCGCGCCGGATGTTGTTGACCACCCCGTCGGACGCGCCGTCGAGGGTCGTATATGCGGTGTAAGTCGCCGCTTCGCCTGCTGCGAATGCTTGGATACCGCTCGCGGCAAGCAACAGCGCGATCAGCAATGCCACGCCCCTTTTCATGTTTGACCCCTCCTATTGGATGCGATGTATCAATTGGACGGTTGGGAAGATCGAAAGTTCCGGTCGGGCGATTCGAGATAGATCTCGGCATACGCACTTTCCTGGGTGACGTGCAGCCGTGCGTGCTTGACCATTTCAAGCACGGAGAGAAACATGGTGATCAGCTCGTCCCGGTCGCGCGCGCCGTCCAGCAGCTCGGAAAACGTGCATTTGCCGTGCTTCACGCGCCGCGCGATGCGCCGGATGCAGTCCGCCACGGTGTAGTTGTCGCGCCGGATGCGCCGGTGCTCGTCTGGCGCGCCGCGCTCCTCCTCGAAGCGGCGCATGGCCCGCAGAAACGCGCGCGTCAATTTATCGAGCGTCAGCCCCGTCAGCTCGACCTCCGGCGGCGGCAGCGCGAACTCCTCGGGCAATTTCGTGTACAGCGCCGCCGCCTCGCCCTCGAGTTTTTGCATCTCGTGCGCCGCTTCCTTGAAGCGCTTGTACTCCGTCAACTGGATGACCAGCGCTTCCTCGGGGCTCAAGCCGTCCTCGTCCAACGCGGGGGGGAGCTTGGGCAGCATCGCGCGCGATTTGATCTCGATCAACGTCGCCGCCATCTGCAAAAACTCGCTCGCGCTGTCCATCTCCAATTCGTCCACGCCCTGCATGTATTCAAGGTACTGCTCGGTGATTTCGGAGACGAAGATGTCCTGGATGTCGATGCGCGCCTTGCCGATCAATGTCAACAGCAGATCGAGCGGCCCGTCGAACTGCTTGAGGGATACGTTGTACGCCAACGGTCTAAAAGATGCCCAGCGCGTGGAACGCCTGCGCGGCGAGGTTGCCCGCGCCCGTAAACAGCGCGTTTTGCACAAAGCCGATCGCCTCGGACACCGCGCCGGAGAACATCAGGATGAGGAGTATCCCCATCGACAGCTGCTGCGCGCGCGGGGTGGCGAACAGCGGGCGCTTCAAAAACAGGTCGTTGAGCACATGGTAGCCGTCCAGCGGCGGTATGGGGATCATGTTAAACACCGCGAGGACGAGGTTTGTGAGCGTAAAGTACATCAGCGCCGTGTACGCGTTGCCCGCCATCGCGCCGAACACCGGGGCGATGAGGTAATCGCTCATAAACGGCGCGTAGCGCAACAATACGCCCAATTCGTCCGCGCGCAATGCGCTGCCCAGCCCGCCCTTGACGAGCGCGAAGCCCACGACCGTGTACATGAGGACGATCCCCACGATGCACATGATGAGGTTCGTGGTCACGCCCGCGATGGAGACGAGCAGATCGTCGCGCCGATAGTTGCGGAAGTTGTTCGGGTTGACGGGCACGGGTTTTGCCCAGCCGAAGCCCACAAAGACCATCATGAGCGTGCCGAGCAAATCCAAATGCTTGAACGGGTTGAGCGTGACGCGCCCGAGCATGCGCGCGGTGCTGTCGCCGCAGCGATCCGCCATCCACGCGTGCGCGCATTCGTGCATGGAGATGGCGAGCAGCCTGCCCGGCAGCGCGAGCGCGAGCATGGTGAGCATCCCGATCGGATCGCTCAAATAGGCGTTGATATAATGAAACAAGCTGACCTCCGCGGATTACATATTTTTCTTATGATGCGAATTCCAAATATGAATTCATGTTTTCCATTCGTATTATACATCCGATCCGCGAGGGATGCAAGGTGCGCGCGGCAGGAATCTAGGGCTTATGCGCGAACGCAGTTCATGTGGAAGCCCTGAGAAGGAATCAATCACGGCGCGCCGAATATGATATGGTATGAATGTATATGATTTTGACAAGACGATCTTCGACGGGGACAGCACGGTGCTGTTTATTCTCTACCTATTAAAAAAGCAGCCGCACATCGCGCGCGCGGTGCCCGGCATCCTCGGCAACGGGCTGTTGTTTCTCACGCGGATGTTGGGCAAGCAGGCGTTTAAGGAGCGGCTGTTTGTTGCGGTGTTCACCCGCGTGAGCGACATCGACGCGCACCTTCATGCGTTTTGGGACTTAAACGAGGGGAAAATCAAGCGCTGGTACGCGCGCACGCGCAGGGAGGACGATGTGGTGATCACCGCCTCGCCCGTGGGCATTGTCCGCCCGATGTGTGAGCGGCTCGGCATCCGGCATGTGCTCGGCTCGCCGGTCGATCTGTATACCGGGCGATATTCCGGCCCGAATTGCCATGGGGAGGAGAAGGTGCTTCGGTTTCGCGCCGCGTTCCCCGGGGAGACGGTCGATGATTTCTATTCGGATTCGCATGCGGACGACCCCATGGCGCGCATCGCCAAGCGTGCGATTTGGGTGCGCGGGGAGGAGCTTTCGCCGTGGGTGATGCGGTGACGGGATGTGCTCCTCACATAATCCGCGCCGCGTATGCGCCGCCGGGATCGTCCGACAATTCGAGGATGTAGTCCGCGCTCACCTGATAGAGGCGCGCGAGGGCGCAGATCACCTCGGGCGGTTACTGCGAACGATGAAGAGAAGGTTTGCGATATCGTATCTCGCCGCGCCTTCCTCACACCATCCGCGCCGCGTATGCGCCGCCGGGATCGTCCGACAATTCGAGGATGTAGTCCGCACTCACCTGATAAAGGCGCGCGAGGGCGCAGATCACCTCGGGCGGCTACTGCCAACGAGGAAGAGAAGGTTTGCGACATCGTATCTCGCCGCGCGCCTACCTCACACAATCCGCGCCGCATATGCGCCGCCGGGATCGTCCGACAATTCGAGGATGTAGTCCGCGCTCACCTGATAGAGGCGCGCGAGGGCGCAGATCACCTCGGGCGGCAGCATGCGTTTGCCCGCCTCGTAATAGGCGTAGGTGCGCTGCGGGAAGTTGATCAGCGTGCCGACGCGCGCCTGCGACAACCCGTGCCGCTCGCGCAGTTCGCGAATGCGCCGATATTTCATGTCCATGCCCCCTGTTCCGGTTTTGTTCTCCTTGTATGGCTTGTATGCCCGATTTTTTTTTCGTGGCTTGAGAATGTGACGGCATTTTAGCTGCCGCGGCGTTCGATCAGCGGGAGATATACCCCGCCGCTTTACCGTTGTCTCGCCGCGATCACCCATCAAAAATAGATCTCTTTCGCCAACTCATCGCGATTCCGCCGCGATCTTTATTCTAATTGTGAGAAACCCCGCCGCCCTCTACGCCCACCCCGCCGCAAACTCGCGCACCGCATCCTTGATCAGCGCGTGCCCCTTCGCGTTCGGGTGAACGCTGTCCATACACATCAGCGCATGTGGTTGTCAACACATTCCGCCCTCTACGCCCACCCCCCGCAAACTCGCGCACCGCATCCTTGATCAGCGCGTGCCCCTGTGCATTCGGGTGAATGCCGTCCACGCTCATCAGCGCATATGGCTGTCAACACATACCGCCCCCTACGCCCACCCCGCCGCAAACTCGCGCACCGCATCCTTGATCAGCGCGTGCCCCTGTGCATTCGGGTGAATCCCATCCACGCTCATCAGCGCATCGAGGTTCTTTTCGCCCAGAAAGCGGGTGCGGAGGTCGAACAACTGCGTGCGCGCCATCGCCGCGACCTCGCGCACCGCGATGTCGTATCGCTCCTGCCAGCGGTAGATGAACTCCGCCGCTCCCAAATATTTGAGGATATTCGCGCGATCCAGCCCGCGCGACACCCACTCAAAGTACCGATCGGCGACAAGCGGCAGCGGCGTGACGATGATCGGCGCCATGCCGCTCGCCCGCGCGCGGTCGATCATCCCCGAAAGCGCCTTTTTAAAATCGGGGATCGACACCTTCGCGGGGTGCAGCTCGCGATCCGGGTGTTCGGAAACGCTCGCCCAGTCGATGTCCGAATCGTTGCCCCCGAATTCGATCACCGCGATGCCGCCCGCCTCCATCCGCTCCTCGGTCATGAGTTCCATGCCGCCCGGCGCGGTCAGCCCGATGCGCGCATAATTTCGCACATCCAGCCCGCGCCCGCGCATATACGCCTCGTAATTGTCGCGGCAGATGATGTGGCGGTTGCGCGCCTCATCGAACATCACGCTTTTGCCGATCGAATCGCCCCAGATCGAAATGCTCTTTGGTTTCATGAAAATCGCCCCTTCCGATGTCAGTATACCGCGCGGGCGGAAGTTTGTCCCCCTACTCCTCGCGCCGCGCGCTCGACGGTTGCTTCCAATCGCGATTTCACCCCGCGTAGAGTGCGTTCCCCCCGATTCTACCCCCAGTAGACATATGTTTGGCTGCCGCGCTTGCATTTTATGCAGATTCTACCTATAATAGAGGCAGATAAAAAACATGATGTTGGGTGGAAGGTCATGAACGAAGCGGAATTTCGGCGGATGCTCGCCGACAATCTGACCGAGTATCGGAAGATGAGCGGCATGACGCAGGCGGAGGTCGCCGCGCGCATCAATTATTCTGACAAATCGGTCTCGAAATGGGAGCGCGCGGACGGCAGCCCCGATGTCTTTGTGCTCAAGACGATGGCGGATCTATACGGCATCGCGCTTGCCGATCTCTTCGCGCCCGCGCCCACCGCCCCGCCTGCGCCCGCGAAACGGCGCAGCCCGTTTCTCGTCTGCCTGTCGGTCGGCGGCGTGTGGCTGATCGCGACGATCGCGTTTTCGGTGCTCAATATGCTGCCCGATCCGCCCGCGCGCGCCTACCTCGCGTTCATCTACGCCATCCCCGCGTCCTTTGGCGCGATGGAGGTGTTCGCCGCGGCGTGGAAGCTCCCGGCGATCCTGCACCTTCTGTTTTCAAGCGCCATGCTATGGACGACCGCGCTGAGCGTGCACCTTTCCGTGACGGATGTCGCGAATCTCTACCTATTATATGTGATCGCCGCGGTCGCACAGCTTCTGGGCATCTTCGCGCTCGGGCTCTACTGGGAGATGATCCACATGCCAAAATACGGGCTTCGCTTTCGGCGCGCGAAGGAAAAGAAGGATAAATACTAATTCCAAATATGAATTCGTCGTCGCGCCGGATCTTTTTCCAGCCGGCGGGGCATTCAAATCTTCGGTTTGAATGCCCCGGTCGCGAAGCGACTTTGATTGCCTTTGGCAATCAAACC
>JBMNUA010000146.1:0-6370 GCA_050945995.1 Christensenellales bacterium | reverse complement strand
GCCGAGCAGCTTCGCGTACAGCACATAATCGGCGTTTAGTTCGTAGAGCGACATCGAGCGCATGCCGATCGCCTGCCCGCCGATCATCACAATGACGGTCGAGAGAAACGGCAGCGTCCAATGGCGCACGAGCGAGGAGAAAAAGCGCCAGGTGGGCACCGCGAGCATGCCGAAGATCCGCGTATAGGAGGGCAATATGTCCGCGGCGTAGGCGCTGTTTAAGGGCAGCCATTTTAGCTGCATCCCAAACACAAATAGCAGCACAAAGGAGAGGATGAACGACGGGATGGAGGAGACCAATAGCGACAGCGGGAACAGCGCTTTATCGAACACGCCGCGCTTGTACGCCGCCACCGCGCCGAGGAGGTTGCCCAGCGCCCAGCCCACGATGATCGAGGGCAGCTGGATCGCCAGGGTATAGGGCATGCGCGAGGCGATGAGGGAGGTGACCGTGCGCGGATACAGCGTAAACGACCGCCCCAAGTCGCCCGTGAGCATGTTCGCCACATACCGGATAAACTGCCGCCACAACGGCAAATTTAGCCCGAAGGACTCCATAAATTCGTTGTAGATTTTGAGGTATTTGTCCGTGTCCGTCATGCCCGCCGCCATTTCGCCCAGGATCAGCGACACGGGGTTGCCCGGAATCAGCCGCGGCAGAAAGAAGTTGAGAAGCAGCGCGATCAGGAAGGTAAACAGATACCAGCCCAACTTCTTGAATAAATATTTGGCATAGCCTTTCATGCGTGTATCCACCCCCAATATCATCATGCGACCCTCGCATGCCTTGGCGGCTGCGCAGGCGTTGGGTTGCCTTTGTCATCCGCGCAAAAACCGCCAATCCCCGTCCGGAGCGGACAGACCGTGCGCACGCAGGAGGGCGTGGGCGCTTCTGCGGCGATACGAGCCGATCCTTTTGCCCCGAAAACCGGAAATGCCGGGAGCCGAAGCCCCCGGCAAAGGTCTACCTGCGCTTATTGGGCGCCTGTGGGTTCGACCATGAACAGCTCTTTGAGCCCCGCATAGTCGGTGAGGTTCATGGGCGGCGTGAACGAGCCGTCGTCTGCGCTCGCGTAGCCGGTCCAATACTTCTCATAGGTGGTGTGGAAGTTCTGCGGACGGTACATCAGGGGCACGGTCGGCAGCTCCGAGAGGTAGATCGCGTCGATCTCGGTGTAGATCTCAATCAACGTATCCATGTCGGAGGTCGATGCCGCCTCGTTGATGAGCGCGTCCATCTCGGGGTTGGAATAGCGTCCGAAGTTGCGGGGGGTGTACTCGCCCGCCGGCGCTGCGGTATAGAGGATGTTGTAGGCGACGTTCCAGGGGTTGGCGACCGAGCCGCCCGGCTGCGGCGACGCCATCAGGATATCGAAGGTGCCGTACTGCTGGTCGTTGGTGTACACGGACGCCTCGGGGAAGTAGGTCACGACATTCAGCCCGATCTTCTGCGCGGACTCCGCGAGAATCTCAAGCGACATGTTCCAATCCGACCATCCGTCCGGGCACTCCGCCTTCCACTCGATCTTCGAGCCGTCGGGCATCTCGCGCAGACCGTCGCCGTCCGTGTCGAGGTATCCCGCCTCGTCGAGCAGCGCGTTCGCGGCGGCGATGTTGCCGTCCAAATCCGTGGTATCCCAGCGCAGCGCCATGTATTCCTCATTCGAGGTGTCGAGGTACTGCCCGTAGATGTAAGCGTTAAACAGCGAGGGCACGATCGCCTCGGTGTAGCCAGACATCGCGTTGGTCGCGATCGCCTCAAAGTCGAGGCACAGCGCGATCGCCTTGCGGATGGCAAAGTCGTCAAGCCCGGGCTTGTCGAGGTTGAAGACCAAGGAGGGCATCGAATAGCCCAACTGATAGGGGAAATCGTCAAAGTAGGTGCTCACGAGCGTCTCGCCGTTCTCGTCCACCATCGACTCGATCAGCTCCCAAACGGAGGGCATGAACTGCTGCGACACGTCCACCTCGCCGTTCTGGAACGCGAGGTTGCCCGCCGCGTTGTCGGAGTAGATCCCGTGCGCGAGGTACTTGGGCGCGGGGAGCTTGCCGAACATGGAGGGATCCTGCCCCCAGTAGTTGTCGTCGCGGATGCAGACGATGCGCGTATCGTCGTAGTAGTACACCTTGTACGCGCCCGAGGACACGGCGTAGTATTCGCCCGCGTCGCTTACGCCGACAAAGTCGTACTCGAGGCTGTCGGTGAACAGCTCGTAGATCGCCGACGCGTCGTTGCCCTTCGCCTCAAAAATCGGCGCCCAGATGTGCTCGGGCACGATGGAGACCGAGCCCAAGAACTGCTGCAGCTTGTAGAGGTTGTAGGGCTCTTCCACGATGGTGAAGCGCACCGTGTAGTCGTCCACTTTCTCGATCTTCTCCACCCACGTCCAGAAATCCGACCAGCTCACGGAGATGAGCTTGGCGGACTCGAACGTCCAAACCACGTCGTCCGCGGTCAGCGGCTCGCCGTCGTTCCAATGGGCGGCCTGATTGATCTTGACGACCGCGTTGTGCTCGTCCTCCCACTCGATCGCGCCGTCTGCCAGCAGCGGCTCGTTCTCGTTGGTGAGCACGTTGTACATGTAAAGGGCTTCGTAGATCACCATGCGGTTGCCGCCCGAGCCCGGCCACGCGGGACCTGCGGTGTTGTAGATGTTGTAGTTGCTTGCGGGGCCCCATTGGTTCCCGGCTTCGGTCAGCGTCTCGTGGCGCGGAATTTCGATCTCCACAGCGAACGCCGACGCGGGGATCAGAATCGCCAACACCATGACAAGAGCCAAGAGTTTCTTCATCGTGTTTCCCTCCCGATTTATTTGGGCAACGCCCGTTTTCACGCGCGCATCAAACCGAGCACGCGTTCAACTTACTGCATTATACCTCTGTAAATATCAATTTGTCAACCCTGATTTAACATTATTCGCGATAATATGAAATATCGGGCAAACATACATCAATTATTGAATAAAAGCGTTTTAAGAAATGGGCAAGATTGCCCGTGGAGAACATCCACGGGCAATCGGGCTGTCATGCTGTTTTTGAAGGGCGGAGGCGCGCTACATATCCGCCGCGGCGCGCATGAAATCGAGCGCGCGCGGCATGTCTTCCTCGTCGTAGATGCCGTGCAGCACCATGTCGCCGGCGTAGTCCGCCGCGCGCAGTTTGTCAAACAGGTACGGAAAATCCACAATCCCCCGCCCCGCGGCGCAGAAATCGATGCCCGCCCCGGCGCGGATGTCCTTGCCGTGCGCCAGGCAAATATCGCCGCCGAGGTGCAAAAACGCGTCGTCCAACACCGCGCGCACGTTCTCCGGCTGCGCCGTGCCCGGCAGAAACAGGTTCGCCGGGTCGAGCACGATTTTGAGGTTCTCAGAGCCCATCTCGTCCATCAGCCTGCGCGCGAGCGCCGCCGTCCGGCAGGTGTTCGCCGCCTCCGTCTCGATCAAAAGCGTCACGCCCATCTCCTGCGCGCGCGGCAGGATCGCGCGCATCTGCGCGGTCATGTCGTCCCACGCCGCATCATCCGTGTTCTCCGGATGATGCGCCCAGAGCGAATCCCGGTTGCGCGAGCCGGTGCACAGCGTGATATAGGGTACTTCCATGGCGTTCGCAGCGTCGATCAGTTTCAAGAACCGGCGCGCGCCCTCCTCTCGCACCTGCGCGTCGGGGTGCGCCATGTTGTAGGTGCCGTTGATCGCCACGATCGGCAGCGCGTGCACCCGCGCGCGGGCGGTGATGTCGCGCAGCAAGTCCGCGGGGTACGCCGCGGGGATCTCGATCTCCCCCGTCTCGACAAACGCCGCCTCGCGGATCGACGCGAACGCAAACTGCATGCACGAAAAGCCCATCCCCGCGATGCCGACGAACAGCTCGTCCATGCCGCGCGGCGCAAAATCGGTGGTGCAAATGCCCATCCTCATCTTAAATTCCCTCCGCTCTCACGCGCACCGCGAGCTCCACCGTCTCGCCGGGCGCGAGCATCCGCAATGTGCCGTTCGCGCGCGCCGCCGCGCGCCCGTCCGGGTCGTTCGTGCCGGGCTCAAGCCCCATCACATAGTCGCGCACGCCCATCATCTTCCATTGGGTCAGCTGTGTGAGCACGCCGAGGTCAAAGGACACCTCCGCCGCCACGCCCCGCGCCGCGTTCTCCACCCGCGCAATCGCCTGCGCGCCGTCAAAAAAGTGGAAGTAGCACTGCTCCTCAAAGCCCGCCGCCGGTTTCGTCGCACGGTTCCAGGTGTCCAAATCCTTCGCCGCGTGCGCCGTTCGCGGCACTACCTTCGACGAATTGACGGAAATCCGCGCGCCCTCGTCCAACAGGGGGTAGCCGAAATTCATATGATACAATACCATCAAGGGCGACGCGCGATCGCCAAAGTTCGTCACGCGGTCGGTGATCGTAAACGCGCTTTCGCCGACCGGGCAGCGGATCACGCGATCCATGCGCAATTTATGCGAGAACTGCCGCGCCTGATACATGGTGCCGCGCACGATGATCTCGCCGTTTTCGATGTACGCACACGCGCCGTCTGCGGGCGCGGCGCCGATCGGCCCGTGCAGCCCCAGCGCCTCGTCGCCGTCCATGCCCGCCGCGCCCATGTGCGTCAGCCCGCAGGTGGTCAAAAACCCGCCGGTGAACGAATCGAGAAATCCGTCGCCGCGCGCGTCGAAGTACGCCGGCGCGACGTAGCCGGATGCCGAGAAATACCCGAGATTGACGCCCCGGAAGCGCAGCCGGTAGATGTCCAAGCACCGATCCGCCGCGACCGCCATTTCAAGCCCGCCGCCGGTTACCACCTCAAACAGCCGCATGCCGTCGCCGCGCCCGCCGACGAGCCGGTGCTCCTCCACCGAGAACAGCTGCTCGTCCCGCCCGATGTAGGGGTTCAACAAAAAAATCGCCTCCCTTCCCTCACGGGTATGGTAGACGATTTCTTCCGCTGTGTCAATCAGTCCTAATTATCCTTGGTGACTTTGCTCAGGACGATGATCACGATATAGATGAGGATCATCACGGCGAAGATGCCCAGCATGCCCATTCCCGTGATCTTCAAGGTCTCCCAGAAGTTGACCGTATTGAAAAATTTCATCTTCCTTCCTCCTTAGTGCGCGATGAGCGCAAGTATCATGCCGCCCGCGATGACCGAGGCGATCTGCCCCGCCACATTCGCGCCGGCCGCGTGCATGAGCAGGAAGTTCGAGGGATCTTCCTTCAGCCCCATCTTATGCACCACGCGCGAGGACATCGGGAACGCGGAGATGCCCGCCGCGCCGATCATGGGGTTGATCTTCTCCTTGAGGAACAGGTTCATGACCTTCGCAAACATCACGCCGCCCACGGTGTCGCCGATGAACGCGAACAGCCCGAGCCCCATGATCAGAAGCGTCTGCCCGCTGAGGAAATCGGCGGCCTGCATTTTGAAGGCGACCGTCAGCCCCAGAAACAGCGAGATCAGCTGCGCCAGCACGTTTTGCGCGGTGTTGGAGAGCGAGTTGAGCACCGTGCACTCGCGGATCAGGTTGCCGAACATGAGAAAGCCCACCAGCGCCACCGACATCGGCGCGATGATGCCCGCGATCACCGTCACGATGATCGGGAAGAGGATGCGCGTGGCGCGCGTCACCTGCTTGGGGTTGTAGGGCATGCGGATCAGCCGCTCCTTGCGGGTGGTGCACAGCTTGATAAACGGGGGCTGCACGATCGGCACAAGCGCCATGTAGGAGTATGCCGCCACGGTGATCGCGCCCAAGTATTTTGTGCCAAACGCGTTTGCGACGAGGATCGAGGTCGGACCGTCGGCAGCGCCGATGATGCCGATCGCGCCCGCGTCCGTGATCGAGAAGTATTCGCTGAACACCGTCGCGGTGAGCATCAATGTAAAGAAGATGCCGAACTGCGCCGCCGCGCCGAATAACAACAGCCGCGGGTTCGAGAGGAGCGGCCCGAAGTCGATCATCGCGCCGATGCCCACAAATAGGAGAAGCGGGAACAGCTCGTTGGCGATTCCTGCGTTAAACAGCGTCTCGAGGACTTCCGTCGCGCCCGAGAGCGGCAGGTTCACCAAAATCGCGCCAAAGCCCATCGGCAAGAGCAGCGTCGGCTCCATGTCCTTTTTGATCGCCAGGTAGATCAGCACGCCGCCGATCACCCACATGACGAGCATTTGCCAAGTGATCGCATAGAGCCCCTGAAGCAAATCGTTCATTTCTTCGACTACCTCCCGTAATTCTTCGCGTAAAGAAAGGAATATGCGACTGCGGCGGGCGCGAAAAAGCCCGCTCGGTCGTTCGCCGGATCGTTCGTTCGCGGGCAAACCGATCCCGCGCGTAAACGGATCAAGTATAACATGTTCCAAACGTACAGTCAATGATT
>JBMNUA010000145.1:0-6374 GCA_050945995.1 Christensenellales bacterium | reverse complement strand
GTTCGCGCGCGTCCTCGACGTCCGAGCAGATGGGCTTCTCAACCAGCACATGTTTGCCCGCGTCCAAGCAGATCATCGAGGGCTCAAAGTGCATCGAGCCGTTGTCATAGCCGGATGTGGTGACGGACACCGCCTGCACCTCGGGGCATGCGTCGAGCATGTCCTTGATGGAGTAGAACGCCTTGCATCCGAACTTCTCCGCCGCCTTATCCGCCTTTTCCTTGACCAGATCGACCACCGCCACGAGCTCGGCCAGCGGGTTCTCGCTGTAACAGGTCGCGTGGGTGTTTCCGATTCCGCCCATTCCGATTACGGCTACCTTGATTGCCATGTGGTTATTCCTCCTCGTCGCCTGATAGTTGCTGTTCCGCATATTGCTTGCGGTATTGCGAGGGCGTCACGCCCAGTTGGTTTTTAAACTCCCGCGAGAAATGGCAGAGGTTCTTAAAGCCCACGCTTCGGGAGACCTCCGTCACGCTCAGCCCGCCCGCGAGCAGCTCCATCGCGCGCGCGAAGCGGTACCTGCGCAGGTATTCGACCGGGGCGATGCCCGTCACCTGCTTGAACTGGCGGGAGAAGTAGTCGTTGGACACGCCGATGTGCTCGGCGATGTCGTGGATCGTCAACTCATCCTGATAATGCTCGTCGATGTACTTGAGCGCTTGGGTCACATAGCCCATGTACGCGCGCTTCTCGCGCGTTTCGGACACGTTGTGCTGGAAGATGCGCCCGCAGTGCACAATCAGCGTCACCGCGTGCGCGAGCATGAGCAGATCCCAACCCGGCTGCCGCTTGGAGAACTCCTGCGTCATGTCCTCGAGCGTCTGCGTGATCGCCGCGCGCTCCGAAAGCTCCAGATGCGCGTGCAGAAAGCCGCTGAAATCCGGGTCGAGCAGGCTTTTGACGCCCGGCGCTTCGATTAGCTTTTCGTAGAGCGGGCCGAACGCCTCCGCGGTGAACATGCAGTTGTAGAGCTTGATGTCGCGGTTGCTCATATAGCGGTGCGTCTTCCACGGCGGCACGATGAACAGATCGCCCGCCATCAAAAGCGTCATGCGGCTGGACATGTCGTGCAGGCAGTAGCCGTCGGCGATGTACACGAGCTCGAAAAAATCATGGTTGTGATTTTTGACCGATTCGTGCGCCGTCTTGACCGCGACGATCTGCGGATCTTCCTCTGTCACATATTGTCCGATCTGGATGGTTCGCTTCGCCACGCCTGCCGCCTCCTTTCGCCGCCTGTCAATACTTGCCCGCGTCCTCGGGGTACATCTCGTCCATGTGCACGATTTTTCCGGTGTCCAGCGAGCGGATCGCCGCGTGGATCACCTTCTGCGCCTCAAGCCCCTGCCTGCCCGAGCCGTCAACCATCTCCGGGGTGTCGCCGCGGTGCACCTGCAACACGAAGTTGTGGATGCGGTCGCGGAACGTGTCCTCGAATTCGCGGAAGTCGGAGTCAAACACGGGGTTGGTGTACTGCAGCTTCACATAATCGCCCGCGGGGTACAATGTCGCTTGATGCCACATGTCCTCGAAGATCAGCCGCCCGTCCAGTCCCGCGACCTCGCAGCGCTCCATGGGGTGCCCGCGCTTGATGTCGTAGGAGGAGGTCAGATGTCCGACCGCGCCGTTTCTGAACTTAAAGTTCATCGATGCCGTAGACCAGATCGTGCGCCCCGGCGCTTTCATGGCAAAGCACTGCACGGACTCGAAATCGCCCATGAAATAGCGCATGATCTCGATGGAATGCGGGTTGAGCGCTTTGAGATGGTAGTAGGGGGAGGGGTAATCCTCGGGCTTTCCGATCCACAGCGCCATGTTGCAAAACAGCAGATGCCCCAGCCGCCCCTCGTCCTGCCATTTCTTGGCGGTGCGCGCGGCGTCGGTGAACCGGTGGTTGAAGTCGAGCGCGAACAGGCGGTTGTGCCGCTCGGCGGTGTCCACCATCTCGCGCGCGCGCTCGATGGTGTCCGCGATCGGCTTTTCAAGCAGCACATGGCTGCCCGCCTCGAGCGCCTGGATCGTTGGCTCGTAGTGGTCGGAGCAGTATTCGTAGCCGCCCGTGCACACGCTGACGATGTCGGGCTTGAGCGCCGCGAGCATCTCCTGCGCGTTTAAGTAATGCGGCACATTGTAGCGCGCGCCGCCCGCCTGTGCGCGCTCGGGCAGTATGTCGCACACGCCCACCAACTGCGTGAGCGGCTCTTTTTCGTAGATGCGGCAATGCCTGTTCCCGATGGGGCCCATGCCGATGACGCAAACTCTAAGCATTTTCGTTGATACTCCTTCCGCATGATTCGTATGCGAAAACTCGGAAAACGGCGCGCGGGCGGGGGTTCCCCGGATTTGCGAACCGAGGCTCGGAAATCCGGGGTCGCCTGCCGCGCGGTCGGCTGGTTACTTCTTCTGCTGAAGCGCGACTGCCTGCTGCACCGAGCCGATGTAGAGGCTGTCATACGCCTGCTGCGAGGAGGCGTACGGGCCGTCCCAGTTCGGGTTCGCATGCCAGTTGAGGTTGGTGTACATGGGATTTTTGCGCCCGGTTTCGGACTCGCGCTTTGCGATGAACGCGTCCATCTTCTCGGTCAGCAGCGCGACGATCTCGGGGCGCTCGTCCGCGAGGTTGTGAAGCTCCTCGGGATCGGCGACGAGGTTGTAAAGCTCGACCGGGGGCTTGAAGTGCAGATCCGGCTCGAGCGCGCGGATGAGCTTCCACTCCGGCGTGCGCCAGCCGTGCTTGCGCATCCAGGTGCACTCGGTGATGTAGAACTCGTCCTCCGCCGCGATGGTCTCGCCATTCATAAGCGGGGTGAGGCTGCGCCCGGAGAATTTGAAGGGCTCGAGGTCGATGCCCATCAGCTCGAGGATCGTCGGGGTGACGTCTTTGAGCTGGCAGATGTTGCCATAACGCTGACCGGGTTCGATCTTGCCCTTCCAGACAAGCGCGAAGGGGACGGTGAGCGTCGGCTCGTACAGCCCGTGGTGGTCGTAGTAGCAGTCGTGCTCGTTGAGCGTCTCGCCGTGGTCGGAGACGAATACCACGAGCGTCTCCTCCTCGATGCCCATTGCCTGCATCTTGGTGATCACCTGCATCAGCGCGGTGTCGAGGTAGGCGACGGCGGCGTCGTACTGCGCGTCAACGTACTCGGCGCTCGTGCAGCCCTCCGGAATCCAGGAGCGGATGTAGTCGCGGAAGGGTTTGAAGTTAAACAGCCCCTCGAGCGATTTGTCGTCCGGATCGTCGTAGACGCCCTGGAAGAACATGTCCTTAAACGGCGCGGGCGCGAGGTAGGGGGAGTGGGGGTCCATGTGGCGCATGAACAAGAACCAGGGCTTGCCCTCCGCCTCAAGGCGCTCCATCTCGGGGATCACCACGTCGTTGCAGTTCTGCGCCTTGTGCGCGCGCCCGTCGTCGTGGTCGGGGCCCCAGCCCGCGAACTCGAGGTACTTGTCAAAGCCGCGCCCGCCCGCGTTGCCCTTAAAGCCGACGCAGGTGGTGTTGTAGCCCTGCTCTTTCAGGATTTCCGCCAGCATCTTCACGCCGGGGGCGACCTGGTTGTCGTGCGCCTTGTGGCGCAGCGCGACGACGTCTGTTCCGAAGCAGTCGTGCCCGGTCAGCATGCAGCTGTAACCCGGGGTGGTGGGGATCGACGCGGAGAACATCTGCGTGAACGACACGCCGTTTTTGATGTAGTTGGACATGTGCGGCGTGGTCAGCTTTTCATAGCCGTACTCGCTCATGCGCGTGCGGCGCAGGCTGTCGATGCCGAAAAACAGGATGTTGGGATGCTTCGCCATGCGTATGACCTCCTATTATATACAGATGATATTTTAGCGGTTGCCGAGCACCTTGAGAAGCGCGTTCATGTACCCGAAGGACTCGGATGCGATCGCGCAGGCAGCGTCGTAGCTCTGGTCGGGCCCGATCACCTCGAGGCAGACCGGTCCGTCGTATGCCACGTCAACCAGCGCCTTGAAATAGCCCATCAGGTCGATGTCGCCCCTGCCGCACGCCTGCATTGCCGGCGGTCCGGGGGGGATGACGCCCTTGGGCGCGGGGCGTCCGTCGGGCATCACCGGCGGCTCCGCGTCGGGATCGGGCAGTTTGCAGTCGCGGATGTGGATGTGCTTGACGCCCTCTGCGATCTGCGGCAGCGCCTCGGCGGGGTTTTCGCCCGCGCGGATGATGTGCGAGGGGTCCATGTCCACGCCGAAGTTGTCGTTTGCGATGTTGTCCATCAGCTCGCGGGTGGTGGGGGTGTTGTACACCGCCGCGCCCACATGCGCCTTCATGCACAAGGTCACGCCGTATGCCTTGCAGATCGCGGCGGAGTTACGAACCGCCTCGATGCACATCTGGACGCCGCCCTCTTCGCCGGTTTTGCCGATCGGGCCGACGTTGATGATCGGCACGCCCAGCTCCGCCGCCGCCTTGGCCGCCCGGCGAAGAAGCGCCGGATCTTGGGTCGCGAGCTCCATGGAGAGAAGTTCGAGCCCCGTCTCTTCTTGCGCGGCTTTGATTTCGCAGATGGACTGCGCCGTCGCCTCGCTGTCGGTGAGCCGCAAATGCGGGTTCATGCCCGGGATCGCCGAGAGCTCGACCCCGTCGTATCCCGCCTGCTTGATCCCCTTGAACGCTTCCATGGCGCTGAAGGGCTTAAAGAGTACCGAATTGACGCCCAGCTTCATTGATCATATCCTCCTTGATGTTGCGCGTGCGCGCACACGCGCGCTGCTTGATTTGATTATACATGAACGCAACACTCTTTACAATATACCCGGCGCATTCTCGCGAATTTATAGAACGGAAAATATCAAATAGAAGATTTCCGCGGATATCAATGTTAAGCGAAAACCGGCGAAAGGGAACAGTATCTTCCATAGTATTGCCATATGATTTGTCGGATGCGCCCGGATTGTTTTCTCATCTTGACAAAGATTGATCATTTTCCGAACGTCGGATACCGTAAACACAAGAAAACTGAATGCTTGACAGCCGCGCCCCGTCACTTTACAATAGAGGCGGGAGGCGGTTGGCATGCGCAAGGTTTTGACGCCCGCGCAGATGCGCGAAATGGAGGCTCGGTATCTCGCAAGCACCCGTTTGGACGCCGTGGATTTGATGGAGCGCGCCGCAAGGACGCTGGCGGAGGTGCTCTTTGAGTTATACGGCACGGAAAAGACCGCGTATTTCGCTTGCGGTCCTGGCGGCAACGGCGGCGACGGCTACGCCTGCGCGCGCCGGTACGCGGAAAGGGGCGGCATCTGCGTGGCGATCGAGGTCTCCCCGCCCACATCGCGCGGCGCGCGCAAGAACCGTGCGCGCGCCGCGGACGCGGGGGTCACGATCACGGACGATTGGCGCAACCTGCCCGCGCCGGAGATCTGGGTTGACGCGGTGTACGGCATCGGTCTTTCGCGCGCGCCCGAGGGCGAGGCGGCGGCGATCATCGAGCGCATGAATTTGGACGGCGCGGACATCGTGGCGGTCGATATCCCCTCCGGGCTCGACGCACTTTCGGGGGCGGCGCATGCGCCGTGCGTGCACGCCGATCTCACGGTCGCCTTCCAGTGCGCAAAGACCGGGCACTACTTGGGCGACGGGCTCGATCTGTGCGGCGATGTCATCGTGCGCGACATCGGCATCCCCGAGGCGTTTCTGCCCGACGACGCGGCGCTGCTGATCGATTATCACGACGTCAAGCCCGTCCCGCGCAAGAGAAACAGCCACAAGGGCGATTACGGGCATCTGCTCGTCGTCGCGGGCTCGGTGGGCATGGCGGGCGCGGCGGCGATCTGCGCGCAGGCGGCGATGCGCGCGGGCGCGGGGCTGACGACGATTGCGTGCCCCGCGTCGATTGTGCCGATCCTTCAAATGCTCGCCCCCTGCGCGATGTGTTTGCCGCTTGCGGAGGAGGACGGCGCGCTGTCCGCGCGGGCGGCGGGGGATTTGATGAGTGCGATGCGCGGCAAAAGCTGCGTCGCGGTCGGCTGCGGGTTGAGCGACCGCTGCGCGGATGCGGTGATCCGCGCGGTGCTCGCAAGCGATTTGCCCGCGGTGTTCGACGCGGACGCGCTGAACATCCTCGCCCGCGCGCCGGAACTGATGGCGATGCTCGGCGACCGCCATGTGATCACCCCGCATCCGGGCGAGGCGCGGCGGCTGCTCGGGCGCGAATTGACCGATCCGATCTCCGACGCGCGCGCCCTTCACGCGCTCGGCGCATCCGCGATCCTCAAGGGCGCGTCCAGCGTCATCTGCACCGACCGCGCGCTGTTGATCAGCGCGGCGGGCTGCGCGGGGATGGCGAAGGGCGGCAGCGGCGACGCGCTGACGGGCATCGCGGGCGCGCTCATCGCGCAGGGGTTCGCGC
>JBMNUA010000144.1:0-6383 GCA_050945995.1 Christensenellales bacterium | reverse complement strand
CATAGGCGGTAAAATCGGTGCGCGACATCAAAAGATTGAGCAGCGTGTTGCGCGGCTGGAGCAGGTAGGTGTCGAGCGCGCCCGTCATTACGGTTTCGTTGATGTGCGAGAGGTTGCCGAACACCGCGTGCATCATCCCTGCGCCCGTCGCGGCGCATGCCCAGATGAACATTACATCCCGAAAATCGTAGCCGCCGATCTCGCCCGCCTGCTCAAACGCCACCCACCAGAAGAAGATGAACGTCGCGTTGGAGATGAACATGCCAACCGCCGAGGAGAGAAAGCTCGCGCGGTATTCGAGCGCAGCGGAGAGGTTGAAGCGCAGATATAACATAGCAAGCCTGAGTTTTTGTTTCATATTCAACCTCCGTTCGCCTGCACGCGACGCCTGCCCGCCGCGAGGCAGAGCGCACACAGCGCCATGAAGAGGGAAAGGTACATCAGCTGCATGGGCACCGCCTGAAAAAACAGTTCGCGCGAATAGCCCACAAACAGCCGCGCGGGCGCCCAACTGACATACGAAAATGGCATTTTGCGCGCGATCGCGGTGAGCCAATCGGGCAGAAACTCGATCGGTATGAACGTTCCGAACATGAGCACGAACTTGCCAAACAAAAGGTTGATGCCGTAGGGGTCTTCGATGAAGAACGCGGAGAGCCCGATGAGCAGCTGCACGAAGAAATATAGCGACACGCCGAGCAGCAACGAAAGCATTGCGGGAAGCAGCGTCCAGAGCGCGTAGCTGGGGATCGGTCCGACAAATAAAGAGCCGAGGAGGATGCCCACCGCGCCGAACAGCAGGATGTTGACCACAGCCAGCCCCATCGCCGAGGCGAACTGGTAGCCGATGTAGCCATAGGGGCGCAGCAGCTGATAGGCGATCGCGCCGGATTTCACGTCCTCGGCGACGGTCGCGTACACGCGGGTGTTCGCGCCGAAGGAGATGATCTCCGTTACGCACAGATACCACACCACCTGCGTGAGCGTCAGCTCTTCCACCCCGCCGCCCTCGTAGATCGCCGTCCAGAGATACAGAAACACGAAGATGAACATGGCGTATGTAATAAACCCGGCGGCGAGGTTGCCGCGGTACAACAGCGCGTTTTGAAGCGCGATGCGAAAGGTCATGGCATATTTTCTCACATCACGCGCCTCCTTTGAAGATGGATGCGATGATCGTCTCCATCGAGGGGTCTTCAACGGTGATGTCGCTCACCGGACCGAGCGCGATCACGTCGCGCAGCGCCTCGTCAATCGTCCTGCGCCGCGTGTCCACGGTGAAGGTGACGCGCGCATCCGCGCCGGATGCGACCTCCGCCCACGAAACCTGCGGGAGCTCCACCGCCGATTGGTAGCGCACGGTGACGCGCTTTTGCGAGATATGGCGCGTGCGCAGCTCCTGCACCGGCTGATCGAGCACGATGCCGCCCGCATCGATCACGAGCGCGCGCTCGCAGATGTTCTCGACATCGCCGGCGTCATGGCTGGTGAGAAACACCGTCGTGCCGCGCGAGCGGTTCATCTCGAGGATTTTCGCGCGCAGCTGTTGGCGCACGACGATGTCGAGCCCGATGGTCGGCTCATCCAGAAATAATATCTCCGGCTCGTGCAAAAGCGACGCCGCCACCTCGCAGCGCACCCGCTGCCCGAGCGAGAGCCGGCGCACGGGCGTGGTGAAGAACTCGCCGAGCTCGAACTCATCGACCAGCGCGGCGGTGCGCGCGCGCAGGTTGTGCGGGGCGATGTTGTAGATTGCGCCGAGCAGCTCGAAGCTGTCCGCGGGCGGCAGATGAAACCAGAGCTGGGATTTTTGCCCGAACACCGTGCCGATGCGGCGGGAGAGGCGCTTGCGCTCGCGCATGGGGCTCATGCCGAGCACGGAAATCTCGCCCGATGTGGGCGTGAGGATGCCCGTCATCATCTTGATGGTGGTGGATTTGCCCGCGCCGTTCGGTCCGATGAAGGCGAGCCGCTCGCCCGCGCGCACCGTAAAATCGATGCCGCGCACCGCGTTGACCGCGCGGTATTCCGGGCGCGTCAGCGCCTGAAACGAGGCCTTGAGCCCCGGCTGCTTCACGCGCGAACGGTAGGTCTTGGTCAGCGCCTTTGCGCGCACACATTCCATACAGAACCCCTCCCATGCAGAACTAAATAAAAAAACGGAGCCGGTATGCACCGACCCCGTCCATTCCCTCAGCCGATGCGAACGCTCGATTGCGCGTCCGCATGCCGTATGGCTATGCGAGGCGCGCCGCGATAATAACAAGATGCATCTGCCAAAGACAATGCTTCATCGCGGCTGCCTCCTTTTTCGAAAGTTTCGTTGCAGATAGGATACCGCATGAAGCGGAATCCGTCAATCCGCGCCCGTGTTAAACCTTGGTAAACCCGGCGGTCTCGAGGAAGGCGAGCATGCCCGCGTCGTCCTTGAACACCCCGCAATCGGCAAGCACACGCCAGCACTTCTGCGCAAGGGCCGCGCGGATCGTTTGCTTTGCCTCGTCGGGCGAAAGCGCGGTGCCCGACTGTTTGGCGATCTGGGTGATCCAGCTGTAATGCTTGCGCAGCGGGGAAGTGCCGCGCGGAATCTCTTCGATGCGCGCGTCGCCCGTGAGGTACTTTTCCAGCCCGTCGAACTCGGCGACGAGCCGCCCGGGCAACACGAACATGCCCATGACCTCGATCAGCCCGATGTTCTCCTTCTTGATGTGGTGCAAATCCTCATGCGGATGGAAGATGCCGAGCGGGTTCTCGTGGGTGGTGCGGTTGTTGCGCAGCACGAGGTCGAGCTTCCACTCCATGCCATGGAGCCGCAGGATGGGCGTGACCGCGTTGTGGCGCACGCCGCCCGAACTCGCGTGGATGTCGCGCGCGGGATCGGAATAATCGACCCAGCGGTCAAGAAGCCGCGTCGCCATATCGATGATCGCTTCGCGATCCGTGCCGCGCAGGCGAATGACATTCATCGGCCAATCGACGATCTCCGCCGCGACGCTTTCATGCTCCGTTTGCAGCGAAACGCGCGCGCCCGCGTCGTCCATGGGGAAGCGGTACGCGCCGCCCTGGAAATGATCGTGGTTGAGGATCGAGCCGCCGACGATGGGCAAATCCGCGTTCGAGCCGATGAAATAATGGGGGAATTGCGCGACAAAATCAAAGAGTTTGACGAAGGTGTCGCGACCCATTTTCATGGGCGTGTGCGATTCATTGAGCACGATGCAGTGCTCATTATAGTATAAGTAGGGGGAATATTGCATGAACCAGCGCTCCCCGCCGAGCGCGACGGGCACCATACGGTGGTTCTGGCGCGCGGGGAAGCCAAGCCGACCCGCGTAGCCGCTGTTCTCCGGGCAGAGCAGGCACTTGGGGTAGTCATTTTGCGCCGATTGGCGTTGGGCGGCGATATCGCGCGGGTCTTTTTCGGGTTTTGAGAGGTTGATGGTGATCTCGAGCTTGCCCGCGGGGGAATCCTCGACAAAGCGGATGTTCTTTGCGATGCGGGAAACTTTGATGGAATCGTTGTCACGGCACATGCCGTAGAACCAGTTTGTCGCGGTCTCGGGCGATGCGCGAAACAGCTTTGCAAATTTCTCGCGCACCTCTGCGGGAGAGGGGGTGAGCACGCCCATGACCTTCGCCATGAACAAATCGCGGATCTCCGCGCTTGCGCCGATCACGCCGAGTTTCACGGCGCATTCCGCGAGCGTGTTGAGGTAGCCATCGGCGGTATCGGGGGTCGGTTCGGGGCTGTATGCGATCTCCTCCGGGGCGGAGACCTCCATGACTTCGAGCAGGCGGTTTAGGTGGTACGCCCGATCGATCGGGAAGGCGAGCCCCTTTGCCTGGGCGAAATCCAACAGGCGGTACATGGTCTCGGTTGCGAGATTGAGCATCTTTGTCCTCTCCTTTGCGCGTATCCTGTATATTATCGGCGATGATACGCCAACTGTCAATCGTAAAGATTTTAATTTCACCTTGCTTCTGCGATATGTGCGGGGTAAAATAGAAAATACAATGTTATCATAAGCGGGGTATGCGAAACATGGATCTCCAATCATGGATGAATCGGCACGCGGAGCGGCTGAACATATTGTACGCAGGCACGGATCAGACGGCGCGGTATGCGGCGATTGCGGATGCGTTTCAAAAGCGGTTCGCTGCGCAGCCGGAGGCATTTGTTTCCGCGCCGGGGCGCACGGAGGTGATCGGCAACCACACCGACCACAACCGCGGGCGGGTGCTGGCGGCGGCGGTTGATCTGGACACCGTGGCAGCGGTGGCAAGGCGCAGCGATATGCGCGTCGAGCTGTACTCGGAAGGCTATGCCAGACCGTTTCGGGTGTCGCTCCACGCGCTTCATCCGATGGCGGGCGAGCGCGAGACGACACTTGCGCTGATTCGCGGCGTTGCGGCACGCATGAAGGAGTTGGGGTACGAAATCGGCGGTTTCTCCGCCGTGGTATCCTCGACGGTGCTCAAGGGCTCGGGGCTTTCGTCGTCGGCGGCGTTCGAGGTGCTGATCGTATCGATTTTGGATGCGCTGTACAACAACTGGACGGTCGATCCCCAAACGAGCGCGAAAATTTCGCAGTATGCCGAGAACGTGTTCTTCGGAAAGCCCTGCGGGCTGATGGATCAGATGGCGAGCGCGGTCGGCGGGCTGGTGGGGATCGACTTTGGTCCGGACGAGCCGGCGGTCGAGGTGATCGCCTACGATTTTGGCAAACAAGGGTATGACGTGTGCGTGGTGAGCGCGGGCGGCGAGCACGGGAACTTGACCGCGGACTACGCCGCGATCCCCGCGGAGATGAAGGCGGTTGCGGGTGCGATGGGGCGCGAATACCTTGCGGGGCTGTCCGCGCAGGAGATATTAGACGCCGCGCCGCGACTCAAAAACAAGGTGCCCGACCGCGCGATCCTGCGCGCGCTGCACTTTGCGGACGAGAATGTGCGGGTGAAGGACGCCATCGACGCGCTGCGGTCGGGCGACATGGGCGCGTTCTTTCACGCGATCATCGAATCCGGAGAATCGAGCTGGAAGCTGCTTCAGAATCTGTACGTCGCGCAATCGAGCAACCAGGAGATGTGCCTGGCGCTTGAGATGAGCCGGCGGATGCTCGACGGGCGCGGCGCGTGGCGCATCCACGGCGGCGGGTTCGCGGGCACGATCCTCGCGTTCGTGCCGCGCGATGGGACGGGTGAATACAAGCGCGCGATGGAAGCCGTGTTTGGAACAGGCGCGGTGAAAACGCTTTCGATCCGCCCGGAGGGCGCGGTTGCGCTAAAATAGCGAAGACGAAGGGGAGGTACATATGCTGCTGATCAAGAATGCCGATCTGTACGCGATGGAGGGCGAAGAGCGCGTAGCCGGCGGGGACATCCTCGTCGAGGGCGCGAAGATTCGCGCCGTAGGACAGAACCTGCACGCGCCGGGCGCGAAGGTGATCGACGCGAAGGGCAAGGCGGTGACGCCGGGCTTGGTGGACGCGCATTGCCACATCGGCATGTGGGAGGACGGCATGGGCTTCGAGGGCGCGGACGGCAACGAGATCACAGATCCCGTAACGCCCGCCCTGCGCGCGCTCGATGCGATCAACCCGGTCGATCCCTGCTTTGCTGCGGCGTATCGCGGCGGGGTGGTGACGGTATCGACGGGACCCGGCTCTGCGAATGTGATCGGCGGGCAGTTCCTCGCGATGAAAACCTACGGGCGCGGCATGGACGACATGGTGATCAAGGAGCCGAGTTTCCTGAAATCCGCGTTCGGCGAGAACCCGAAGCGCTGCTATTCCAACTTAAAAAAGACGCCGTCCACGCGCATGGCGACCGCGGCGATCTTCCGCGACGCATTCATTCGCGCGCGCGAGTACATGCAAAAGATGGACTCGGCGGACATTGAAAAGCGCCCGGCGCGCGATTTGGGGCTCGAGGTGATGGCGTGCGCGCTGCGCGGCGAGCTGCCCGTGAAGATGCACGCGCACCGCGCGGATGATATCTTAACCGCGATCCGGCTCGCGAGCGAGTTTGGGCTGAAGGCGACGATCGACCATTGCACCGAGGGGCATATGATCCTGGGCGAGCTGAAAAAGGCGGACATCCTCGGCTGCATTTTAGGGCCGATCCTCAGCGACCGCTCGAAGGTGGAATTGCGCAACATGACATTTCGCGCACCGAGTGAGTTCTACCGCGCGGGCATACCGTTTGCGCTGATGACGGATCATCCGGTGATCCCGATCGAGCATCTGCGGGTGCAGGCGGGCATCTGCGTGAGCGAGGGGCTGCCGGAGTACGAGGCGATGAAGTCCATCACCATCAGCGCCGCGCGGCTGCTCGGGCTTCATCACCGGGTCGGCTCGATCGCCGCGGGCAAGGATGCGGACATC
>JBMNUA010000143.1:0-6384 GCA_050945995.1 Christensenellales bacterium | reverse complement strand
GATGCAGCGCGTCGCGATCGCCCGCGCGCTTGTAAACGATCCGGACATCCTGCTCGCCGACGAGCCGACCGGCGCGCTCGATTCCCAGACGAGCACGCAGGTGATGGACATCATGCGCGAGATCGCCAAAGATCGGCTCGTGATCATGGTGACCCACAACCCCGCGCTCGCGCAAGAGTACGCCACGCGCACCATACGGCTGCTCGACGGGCGGGTGACGGACGATTCCAACCCCCACGAAGCCGCGCCCGCGCCCGCACAGCCCGCCGCGCGCGTCAAGCATACCTCCATGCAATTTGCCACCGCGCTGTCACTGAGCTTTCACAACCTCTTGACGAAAAAAACGCGCACGCTGTTGACCGCCTTTGCCGGCAGCATCGGAATCATCGGCATCGCGCTCATCTTATCTTTATCAAACGGCATACAGAATTACATCACGCGCGTGGAGGAGGACACGCTTTCGAGCTATCCGATCCAGATCGAGCAGCAAGCCGTCGATATGACGGGCATGCTCGCCGGCATGATGAACATCGCCCCCGACGGCGACGCGGCGCAGGAGGGCGTTGTGCGCTCCAGCAATGTGATGCTAGATATGTTTGAGTCGATGCAGCAGCAGGTGACGACGAACGATACCGCGGCGTTCAAAGCGTACCTTGAAAGCGGCGCGAGCGGCATCGAGGCGTCCGTCAGCGACATCAAATATGCCTACGGCACGACGCCCCAAATCTACCGCGAACAGGACGAGGGCTATCTCCAGGTCAACCCCACGACGGTCTATGATTCCATCGGCTTATCAAGCGAGATGAGCGGCATGTACGCCTCCGCCGGCGGCATGAGCGTGTGGAGCGAGTTGATTGACAACCAGGAATTGCTTGAGTCCCAATACGATGTGATCGCCGGGCGTATGCCCCGCACATACGACGAGATCGTGTTGATCGTCGATCCCTTCAACCGCATCCACGATTTCGCGCTCTACTCGCTCGGGCTCAAAGATCAATCGGAGCTTTCCGGCATCATGGGCGCGTATACGAGCGGCGCGGCGATCGAATCGAGCGATGTCACCTTCACATACGACGAGCTGCTCGCGCTTCGGTTCAAACTCGCCGTCGAGCCGGATTACTACCTGCCCCAGGCGGGCGGTTGGGTCGATCAGCGCGGCGACACCACTTATATGCAAAATATGCTCGACGACGCAGCGGAGCTGCGCGTGGTGGGCATCCTGCGCCCGAACGAGGAGGCGGTGAACACCTCTGTCACGGGCAGCGTGGGCTATACCTCCGCGCTCACCGATTATATCATCGATACGATCAGCGCCGCTGAGATCGTCCGCGCGCAGCTTGCCGACCCCGATACGGATGTGTTTACGGGGCTGCCCTTCGGTGCGCCGCCCGCCAGCATAGACGAAATGCCCCTGAGCGACGCGCAGCGCGCCTACCTCGAATCGCTCTCCGAGGAGGAGATCGCCGCGCTCGCCGCCCAGTTCGGCGCAGGCGCAAACGCCGCCGCATCCTACGAGGAGAACCTGCGCGCGCTCGGCGTGGCAGACCGCGATGTACCCACCTCGATCGCCATCTACCCCAGGGATTTCGCGGCGAAGGAGAAGGTCACCGCCATGATCGCCGATTACAACGCGCGCATGACCGAGGCGGGCGACGATGCGTCCGTGATCCAGTACACCGATTATGTCGAGCTGATCATGTCGTCGGTCAACACGATCATCAATGCCATCAGCTATGTGCTGATCGCATTCGTCGCAATCTCGCTCGTGGTGTCGTCCATCATGATCGGCATCATCACCTACATCTCCGTGCTCGAGCGCACAAAGGAAATCGGCATCCTGCGCTCCATCGGCGCGTCTAAGCGCGACATCGCGCGCGTGTTCAACGCGGAGACGCTGGTGGTGGGCTTTGTCTCGGGCGCGCTCGGTATCCTCATCTCCTTCGCGCTCACCTTCCCGATCAATGCGCTCATCCGCCACCTCGCCAACATCTCGGGCGTGGCGCAGCTGCCTGCGCTGGGCGCGGCGATACTGATCGCCATCTCCATGTTCCTGACATGGATCGCGGGGCTCATCCCCTCGGGCATCGCCTCGCGCAAAGACCCGGTCGTCGCGCTGCGCACGGAATAAGCCATTCGCATCCGGCGCACAAAAAGGGATCGTGCCCTGCAGATTCGCAGGACACGATCCCGGTTTTATGTAGATGATTTTTATTCGCCGGAAAATCTGTTGAACCCCGCGCGCTCGGTGAACGCCCGCTTCTTCGCGCGCGCCCCCGCCTGCGCGGCGACGCCCACCGGCAGGTATGCGACAACTTGATACCCCTCCGGCGCGCCGAGCGCCTGCGTCATGCGCGCGGCGATGTCGTGATAGTAGCGCACATAGCCCTCGACCCAGCAGCTCGCATACCCGAACGCCGTGATCGCGAGCAGCATGTTCTCAATCGCAGCGGCATAATCCTGCACGTTGTAGGCTTTTCCATCCTGCGAGTATTGTACGCGCGTGAGCACGACGATCCCCGCGGGCGCGGTGTTGAAATCCGAATCGCCGAGCATGCCGCCGAGCTTCTCAAGAAGCGCCGGCTCGTCGATGCCAACGATGTGCGTCGTCTGCATGTTGCAGCCGGAGGGCGCCGCCAGCCCCGCTTCGATGATCGCCTTTAAGTGTTCGCGCGGCACGCGCTCGGGCTTGTATTGCCCGCGGTAGCTGAATCGCGAACGGATCGCATCAAATACATCCATGTTCATGCCCCCTTCGTCATTTGGGTTGATGGTTTCAGTATACCATGTTTTCCCGCGCATTTCATCTGGTGATGCAAAATGCCCGCGGATTATGTTTCCGCGGGCGACCAGTTCTCCTCGATGTAGCGATATACCGCCGGGTGGAGCAGCGGTTTCGTTTCCGCCAGCCTGCCCGCGCGGATCATCTCGCGCACCTGGGTTGCGCTGCGTTCGCGGTAGACATCGGGAAACGGCATCTCGCGCACGCCGGGCAGCCCTGCGCGCGCGATCGCTTCGCTTGCCTCTCCTTCGCCCCTGGACGCGACCACGATCGGGAAGCGCGCGATCAGCTCCCGCGCGCGGTGCCAGCCGGGGAGCGAGGGCAAAAGGTCGCTGCCCATTACAAAATACACCGCGCCGCCGTACAGCTGCTCGAGCGCGTACAGGGTGTCGTAGGTGTACGCGCCGTCCCGCTTTGCCATCTCGTCGGCATACAGGCGCATATCGCCCTCCGCCGCGCAGAGCGCGCGCAGCATCTCCGCGCGGCGCGCGTCGTCCGAAAACCAACGATCCGGCATCCGCCCGGCGCGCCATCTGCGCATGTAGGACACAGACGACGGCGCCCACACACCGATCTGCGCGCCAGTGAACTCCATCCCCGCGCGCAACAGCCGCACATGCGCCATCGTCGGCGGCGCGAACGTGCCGCCGAGCACCGCAATGTCCATCAGCCGTTGTGCGCCTGGAGCAGGCGCATCTTCATATCATACAGCCCCTCGGAGAAATTGAGGTAGTGGATGTGCGGGTTGATGAACCGCGTCTCCTCCTCCCACGTCTCGTCGCGCAATTGGCGCGCGACGTATTCGCGGATTTCGTGAAGCGTCGGCAGCTCGTATACGAGTTCGCCGTCCCGAAAGACCGGCACTTGCAATAGCTCGATGGTAAAATCAACCAACGGGATGCGCTTCCACGGCTTTGCGGAATCGAGCACCTCCATGCCGGGGCTCAGCTTCTCGCCCTCCAGCGTCAACAAATCGGCGATCCCCTTCCCCGCCTTGTTGTACATGCGGTAGAGCATCTTCTTCGCGGGGTTGATGATCTTCTCGACATTCTCGGATATCTTGATCCGCGGCTCGAACACGCCGTCCTTCTCGACCGCGACCAATTTGTACACCCCGCCGAACACGGGGTCGGATTTCGCGGTGATCAGCCGCTCACCGATGCCATAGCTGTCGATCTGCGCGCCCTGGTCGTTGAGCGAGAGGATCAAATGCTCGTCGATGGAGTTCGATACCACGATCTTGCAGTCCGTCAGCCCCGCGGCGTCGAGCGCGCGGCGCACATATTTGCTCAAATACGCGATGTCGCCACTGTCGATGCGCACGCCCTTGAGCCGCTTGCCCATGGGCTCAAGCACCTCGCGCGATGTGCGAATCGCGTTGGGGACGCCGGATTTGATCACGCTGTAGGTGTCGATCAGCAGCGTGCACGCGTCGGGGTACAGCTCGGCATATGCCTTGAACGAATCGTATTCGCTCGGAAACAGCTGTATCCACGAATGCGCCATCGTGCCCACCGCAGGCACGCCGAATTTCATGTCCGCGGATGCCGTGGCGGTCGCATGTACGCCGCCGATGTACGCCGCGCGCGTGCCGTACTCCGCCGCGTCCGCGCCCTGCGCGCGCCGTGCGCCAAACTCCATCACCGTCGCGCCCCGCGCCGCGCGGCAAATGCGGTTCGCCTTCGTCGCGATCAGCGATTGATGGTTGACAAACAGCAGCATCGCAGTTTCGATGATCTGCGCTTCGATCAGCGGCGCGGTCACGGTGATCAACGGCGTGTTCGGGTATATGATCGTGCCCTCGCGCACCGCGTCGATCGAGCCGGTGAACCGGAAACCTTTCAAATACTCCAAAAACCCCTCGTCGAAGATGCCCTTTTTTCGCAGGTATTCGATGTCCGCGTCCGTGAAGTGGATGCTCTCGATATAGCGCACCACCTGCTCGAGCCCCGCAAAGACCGCGAAGCCGCCGCCGTCGGGATTTCTGCGATAGAACAGGTCAAACGCCGCGCGCGTCTCATACAGCCCGAGCTTGAAATACCCATTTGCCATCGTCAGTTCGTAAAAGTCCATGAGCATGGTTAAATTTCTGCCGTCCATCAATCTGTCTCCTCATATAATCCAGCGTCCGCGAGCGCGGCGATGATCGCCTCAAATTCCTCGCGGCTGGAGCATCCAACCGTGTGCAGGTGCGCGCCCCCGGTGAGCATCGAGAGCGGTTTGCCGCGCGTTTTATGCATCTGTTCGACAAAGGCGCGCGCGTCGCGCCGCGAGCGGATGTAGAGCGCGGCGGTGATGATGCCGTACACCGGGTGCGCGATGGAGATATCGAGCACGCAGCCGCCGTTGTCCACAATGATGTCGAATTCGCGCAGGATCTCCTCCGTATCGTGGCGGCAGGAGATCCGATCGACATAGCCGAACTCGCGCCGCGCGCCCAAGGAGTAGCCGCGCGAGGTCGCCATGATGTCGATGCCGCGCTCGCGCAGGATCGCAATGTCGGACACGATGATCTGGCGGCTCACGCCCAACTGCGCCGCCAATTCCTGCGCCGTCACGCGCGCGGCGTCCGCGGACGAAAGCGTCTGCAATATCAGCTCGCGCCGCTCCTCCGGCTTTCTCATATGCACCTCCGGTTTCCGCTTGACATTTCGTGCATCTAATTATATAATCTGTCATGTCACATGTCAAGACAGAAAGGCGGCAGCATCCATGTCGGCAATCAAACAGTTTTTACACAAAAAAGATGTGCACATCTCGCCCAAACGGTATTTTGTAGACGCGATGGGCGCAATGGCGCTGGGACTTTTCGCATCCCTGCTCATCGGCACGATCCTGTCAAAAATCGCGGAACTGACCAATTTCACCTGGCTCGCCACCGCCGCGGGATATGCCGCCGCCGTCACGGGACCCGCGATGGCGTGCGCGATCGGCATGGCGCTGCGCGCGCCGAACCTCGTACTGTTTTCGATGCTCGCCGTGGGCGCGGGCGCAAACGCGCTGGGCGGCCCGCTCGGCACGTTGATCTGCGCGATATTCGCCGGCGAAGTCGGAAAGCTCGTATCCAAGCAGACGAAGATCGACATCCTCGTCACGCCGACGGTCACCATCCTCGCCGGGCTCGCGCTCGCGTCGCTCATCGGCCCGGGCGTGGACGCATTGATGCGCTGGCTGGGCGGCATCATCATGACCGCGACGGAGTTTCGCCCGCTGATCATGGGCGCGGTCGTCTCGATGATCGTGGGCGTTATCCTTACTCTGCCCATCAGCTCCGCTGCGATATGCGTCACCCTCGGGCTGACCGGGCTGGCGGGCGGCGCGGCGACGGCGGGCTGCTGCGCGCAGATGATCGGGTTCGCCGTGATGTCGTTTCGCGAAAACGGCTGGGGCGGCGTGGCGGCGCAGGGGCTCGGCACATCGATGCTGCAAATGGGCAACATCGTGAAAAACCCGCGCATCTGGATACCGCCCACGCTCTGCGGTGCGATCACAGGTCCGATCGCGACGGTCGTGTTCGCGCTGGAAAACGGCACGGCGATCGCCTCCGGCATGGGCACCTGCGGGCTCGTCGGACCGATCGGGCTGATGACCGCCGAATCCTTCGG
>JBMNUA010000142.1:0-6416 GCA_050945995.1 Christensenellales bacterium | reverse complement strand
TCAACCATTTACAGGATGCCGCCCTTCTTGAGAAGCGCCCGCACCGTGTCCGTGGGCTGAGCGCCGTTGCCGAGCCAATGCTTGGCGCGCTCGCCGTCGATCTTCAGATCGACCGGGTCGGTGAGGGGGTTGTAGTAGCCGATCTCCTCGATGAAACGACCGTCGCGCGCGCTGCGGCTGTCGGTGACGACGAGGCGGTAGAAGGGAACCTTTTTCATGCCCATTCTCTTGAGACGAATTTTAACCATCTTGGAACTCCTCCTGAACTGTGTGTAGGATATAATTTCGGGTCGCCCCGAAGATTATCGCATTTTACCAAACGGCATGCGCATTTTGCCGCGCTTGCCCGCGCCCATGAACTGTTTCATCATGCTGCGCGCTTGGTCGAACTGTTTGAGCAGCAGGTTCACCTGCTGTACGGTCGTGCCGCTGCCGGCGGCGATGCGGCGTTTGCGCGAGGCGTTGAGGATGTCGGGGTTGCGCCGCTCCATGCGCGTCATGGAGAGGATGATCGCCTCGTTCATCTTCTGCGCGCCGAGGATTTTATCCTCGTCGATGTCCTCGTCCCGAATTTTGCCGCTGACGCCGGGGATCATCTTGAGCACATCGCGGATGGAGCCCATTTTGTTGAGCTGGCGCATCTGCTCGAGATAATCGTCGAGGGAGAAGGTGTTGGTGCGCATTTTGCGGGTGAGGTCCTGCGCCGCGTCCTCGTCGAAGGTGTCCTGCGCCTTTTCGATCAGGGACATCACATCGCCCATGCCGAGGATGCGCGACGCCATGCGGTCGGGGTGGAACGGCTCGATGCCCGTGATCTTCTCGCCGATGCCAGAGAACTTGATCGGCTTTCCGGTGACCGCGCGCACGGAGATCGCCGCGCCGCCGCGCGTGTCGCCGTCGAGCTTGGTGAGGATCACGCCGTCCACGCCCAAATCCTTATTGAAGGTGTCGGCGACGGTGACGGCGTCCTGCCCGGTCATGGCGTCAACGACGAGCAAAATCTCCTGCGGTCTGACCGCGGATTTGATGTCGCGCAGCTCCTGCATGAGCGTGTCGTCTATGTGCAGCCGTCCCGCGGTGTCGATGATCACCGGGTCGCGCCCATAGTAGCGCGCGTGCTCAATCGCCTCTTTCGCGATCTCGACGGGGTTGCCCTGCCCGCGCTCGAACACCTCGACGCCCGCCTGTGCGCCCACGACCTGCAACTGCTTGATCGCCGCGGGGCGGTACACATCGCAGGCGACGAGCAAGGGCTTTTTGTTGTCCTTTTTGATGAGGTTGCCGAGCTTTGCCGCCATGGTCGTCTTGCCCGCGCCCTGCAAGCCGCAGAGCATGTAGACGGTCGGCGGCTGCGAGGCGTGGGTGAGCCGCGCGTTTGCGCCGCCCATCAGCCGGGCGAGCTCCTCGTTGACGATTTTAACGACCTGCTGACCGGGGGTGAGCGAGGTTAAGATGTCTTCGCCCACGGCGCGCTCGTTCACGGTTTTAACAAAGTCCTTGACGACCTTGTAGTTCACGTCTGCCTCGAGAAGCGCAAGGCGCACCTCGCGCATGGCTTCCTTTACATCCGCCTCGGTGAGCCTGCCTTTACCGGAGAATTTTTGAAATGCGCTTTGCAGTTTATCGGTAAGCCCTTCAAACGCCATGCGACATCACCTCTCAATATTCGATCATCCGCTGGAGCGCCGCTTTCGCGGTTTCCAGTCCCGCGCCGCCGGGCTCGAGCGCCTGAAGGCAGATATCCGCCTCGCGCGCCATGCGGTCGTATCGCTCGATCAGACCGAGCTTTTCTTCGTATTCCATCAGCTGTTTTTGCGCGTTCATCACCGCATCGTACACGCCTTGGCGCGAGATGCGCTGCCCGGCGTCGCTTTTGATGCGCGCGATTTCCGTCAGCGAGAGGTCCTCCTCGCAGTACATGCGCAAGAGCTCGCGGCGGTGCGCGGTCAACAGCGGCCCGTAGAAGTCGAGCATCCGACCGAGCGCTACGATTTTGACAAGTTCCCGGTCGTCCATCTGCAAGACCTCCGTAAAGCCATTCGACTTTACAGATTGTATCGCAAAAGCGCGCGCCTGTCAAGTTAAAATACTTGTCAGGCGCGCGATTGTTTATCCGGTGACCTCGCTTGCAAACAACCTGCCGATGTCGTGGAGGAAGCGCAGCGCTTCGGGCGCGAGCGCGGAGTTGATCACATTGAGCGCGTTGAAGGTTTCAAAGCTCAAAGCGCCTTTGTAGCCCGCGTCGCGCAGCCCCTTGGTGAAGCGATCCCAATCCATGATGCCCATGTAGGGGAATAGGTGCTGGTCGGAAGCGCCGTCGTTGTCGTGGATGTGGAGCGTTACGAGCCGGTCGCCGAGCTCAAGGATGGTAGAATAAATCTCCTTGCCGACGAGGAGCGCGTGTCCCACATCCAGACAAAAGCCAAAGCGCGTCTCGCCCGCGATCTCGTTGAGCGCGTCGATGTAGCGGTTCGCCTCCGCCATATCGGCGCAGGTGGCGGCGTATATCTTTTGATTGTGGCTGGTGAACATGTTTTCCAGGCAGACGATCACATCGTATTCGCGCGCGACCTCGATCAGCTCCGAATAGCGCGCGATGTTGATGTCCCACTCCGCCTCGGGCGAGAGTTTGTCGTCGTAGCCATAGAAATTCGGATGGACGATGATGTATTTGCAACCGATGTATCCGCACACACGGATGCACGCCTTGATCGCGCGCATGACATAGGCGTTGCCCGCCTCGTTTTTCACATAGGTGGGGAAGGGAGCGTGCATCTGGTGGAAAACAATGTTGTATTTTTCGGCGGCTTCCTTATATGGCGCAATCGCCGCGATCAGCGCGTCCTCGCCTGCTTCATACAGGGGCACGGTTCTGCCCTCGACGATGGCATCGTAGGGAAGCGTATGGTCGATGTTGAAGTCTACGCCGTCAAAGCCCGCTTCGCTGATCATCCGAAAGCCCGCGTCAATGCCGTAGCGGTCGAGTATGGGCGCGGTCTGTACGCAAATTCGCATGGTGATTCATCCTCCTTCTGCATTCCGGGTATATTTTAACGCGTTTCAACGGGAAAAGCAATGCGCAAAACGGGCGCGCGTGGTATAATATCGAAGAAAGCGGGTATTGGGAGGGGGAGTGTGTTGGAGGGGCGGATGTTGCGCGGTGCGCTCGCACCGATTTGGGAGACGGTGGTGTTCGTGCTCGCAAGCGGACTTCTTTCCTTTTTCGTCGGGCAGGCACTGCCGCGGCGATGGTTTGATTTCAACGCATTTCCATATCGCGATTTTCCGTGGGAGGACGGCGGGCGGGTGTACAGCCGGCTGAACGTCCGCGCATGGAAGGATAAATTGCCGGACATGAGCCGGATCATGCCCTTTGTCGTCAAAAAAAAGGCGCTGCTTGCGCGGACGCCGGAGGCGATGGCGCGGTTGATCCGCGAGACATGCGTGGCGGAGATCGTGCATTGGGGGCTGATAGTGCTCATGTCGCCCGTACTTGCCGTTTGGCAGGGCGGCGTGCGCGGCGCGCTGTTTGCGCTTTTCTACGCGGCGGGGAATCTACTGTTTATCATCATACAAAGGTACAACCGACCGCGGCTCAAGGAAGTGCTGCGGCGCATGGAGGGGAGGAGAGCCGATTGATCATCATCGACGGATCGAAACAATATTACAAAGGAAACTTGCACGCGCACACCACCGTCAGCGACGGGCGGCAAAGCCCCGCCGAGAGCGTGGAGACCTACCGCGCGCTGGGGTACGATTTTCTTGCCGTGACCGATCATTGGCAGTTAAACAGCGAGGGGTACGCGGGCGAAATGCTCGTGATGCGCGGCTGTGAATATGATTTTGACATCGCGAACCAGGCGCTTCATATCGTGGGGGTGTTTCCTGCGGATGCCGATCCGCGGATCATCCGCGAGGACGCGCCGAACCGCGCCGTCTCGCGCATCAACCGCGCGGGCGGGGCGGCGATATTGGCGCACCCCGCGTGGTCGATGAACACGCTGGATGTGATGCTCTCGCTCGAGGAAGTGTGCGGCGCGGAGGTGTTCAATGCGATTTCGGGGATGCCGTGGGGCGCGGATCGCGCGTATTCGGGCACGCAGCTCGACATCGCGGCGAACCACGGGCGGCTGTATGGATTTCTCGCGGGGGACGACGCGCATTACTACGACGGCGAGTGCGGCATGGGCTGGAACATGGTGGGCGCGGACACATTGAGCGCGCCCGACATCATCGGCGCGCTCAAGCGCGGGGATTATTACGCGACGCAGGGCCCTCTGATCCGCCACGCGGAGTATGATCCGGAGGTGGGGTTGTACCGCGTGGAATGCACGCCCGCGAGCCGAATCGTGTTTTACTCGAACCTGCCGTGGTCGCGCGGGCGCTGCCTGACGGGCGAGGGGCTGACGAGCGGCGAGTATAGCATCAAGCGCGAATACGGTGAGCGGTACATCCGCTGCGAGGTGATCGACGAGGCGGGCAGGCGTGCATGGATATCGCCGATTTGGGTTTAATCGCCGCGGATTAGCCCGGTGCGCTTGATCGTTTCGCCAAGCGCGAGCCCGAGGGTGTAGATCACCGCCGCTTCGCCGAGCGCGACAAACAGGCAGGTGAGAAGAAGCGCGGCGAATGAGAACGTGCCCGCGCCCATCTCATACACGAAATAGACCATGGGTCCAACGATCACGCCGTTGAGCAGAACCGGCATGGACATGGCGATGAGGGGATGTTTGCGCAATCGGCGCGTGAGGCACGCCGCCGCGAGCGTGGCGAGCGAGCCGAGCGCGACATCGATCAGCACGCCGCCGCCGAGGAAGTTCGCGATCAAGCAGCCGACAAACAGCCCGGGGATCGCCGCGGGTAGAAACATCGGCAGCACCGTCAGCGCTTCGGACAGCCGGAATTGGATTTTTGTAAAGCTGATGCCCTGAAAGGCGTATGTCAACAGGACATAGATCGCGGCGATGATCGCCGCCTTGGTGATGGTTTTTGCATTCAAACGCATATGCGCCTCCATGATAGACAGCGCGAATGCGACCTAAGACAAAATACGCGGAAACACCGCGAACCTGGTTTTGTTTTTTGTCAGACAGGAGGACTGCGAACTGTCTCTATTCAATTACCGGGCTATTATACGCCCGCGCGCGCGGTTTTGTCAACCGCATGTGCGGACGAATATCAAACCATAGGGATTGCGGGAGGGCGTAACCATGAACGAGCGGATTGCGCGCATCAAGGCGCATTATGTCACAGAGAAGAAGCATCGCGCGGCGCGGCAGGGCGACATCGTATGCCCGGATGCGTACCGCGCACCGGAATTGCCCGATCACAGGCGCACGGCGCTTCGGCTGAAGGCGGCGCTGGCGGCGGAAATACCGGTGATCGAGCCGTTTGAGCGCATCGTGTTCACGCGCACGGTGTCAAGCGCGCCGCGCATCTTTACGGACGCGGAGTGGGCGGACATCACCGAGCGGCATTTCATCCATGAATTGGGGAATGTGTCGAATGTATCGCCCGATTACGGGCGGCTGATCCGCACCGGCTTGCTCGCGGCGCGCGATGCGCTCGGCGATACCGCGCACGACGAGAGCGCGCGCATCGAAATCGACGCGATTCTCGAACTTACGGCGCGATACGCGGCGCATGCGCGTGCGCGCGGCATGGAGGCGGTCGCGCGGACGCTCGATCGCGTGCCGGCGCACGGTGCGCGCGATCTGGGTGAGGCGCTGCAATCGCTCCGAATTTTGCATTATGCGATGTGGTGCGAGGGCAACTACCACAACACGCTCGGGCGGTTCGACCAATACATGCTGCCGTATGCGAAGGGCGTTTCCGACGAAGAGGCGCTCGAGTGGATCGAGGAGTTTTTCCTCGCCTGCAACCGCGACAGCGACCTATACCCCGGGATGCAGCAGGGCGACAACGGGCAGAGCCTCGTCGTGGGCGGCATGCTGCCGGACGGCACGGACGGCTACAACAAACTATCGGAGCTTTCGCTCATCGCCTCCGCGAATCTGAAGGTGATCGACCCGAAATTGAATCTGCGGGTGGACAAAAACACGCCGCCGTCCGTATATGAACTGGGCACGCGGTTGACGAAGCTGGGGCTGGGGTTCCCGCAATATTGCAATGACGATGTGGTGATCCCGGGGCTCGAGCGGCTCGGTTACCGCGCGGCGGACGCGCGCAATTATGTGGTCGCGGCGTGCTGGGAGTTTATCATCCCAGGGCGCGGCGCGGACATCGCGAACATCGGCGCTGTGCCGATTGCCGCGGTTGCGGATCGCGCCATCCGCGAGGCGGCGAATGCGAAATCCATGGACGAGGTTCTCTCTCGCGCATCCGAGATTCTGCGCGAAACGGTGCAGACGATTGCGCGGGGCGTAAACGATTTATACATGATCCCCTCGCCCTAC
>JBMNUA010000141.1:0-6490 GCA_050945995.1 Christensenellales bacterium | reverse complement strand
ATGGAACGGTTTCGGGACGCGCTCTACATCGCGGCAGGGCTCCTTATGTGCTCTGTCGCCTACCGGATTTTCCTCGTGCCCAACAATGTCGCGCCGGGCGGGTTTACGGGCGTCGGTCAGCTTTTAAACGAATTGTTCGGTCTCCCGGTCGGCACGGTCGCGCTCGCGCTCAACGTGCCCCTGTTTGTGGTGTCGATGCGCCACATGGGGATTCGCTTCGGCATCAAATCGCTGATCGCATCCGTCGGGCTTTCCTTTTTCATCGATTATCTGCCCATCCAAGCCGTCACGGACGATGTGCTGCTTTCTGCGATCTTCGGCGGCGTGATGGGCGGCGCAGGCTTTGGGCTGATCCTGCGCGGCGGTGCGACCACGGGCGGCTCGGACATGCTCGGCGCGCTCGTTCACTCGCGCATCCCCGCGCTCAAGGTGGGCGTGATGGTGTTCGCCGTCGATGGCATCGTGGTGTTCGCCTCGGCGTTCGTGTTTTCGCCGGTGCTCGCGATGTACGCGCTGATCGCCGCCTCCGTGATGAACTATACCATGGATTTCGTGCTCGAGGGGCTGAACCGCGCGACCGCGTTTCTGATCGTCTCCAAAGAGAGTGCGGAGATCGGCAGGCGCGTGCTCGCGGAGCTCGACCGCGGGGTGACGGGGCTGAACGGGCGCGGGCTGTACAGCGGCGAATCGCGCGAGGTGCTCTTGTGCGTCGTCGGACGGTTCGAGTCCATGCAGCTGCGCCGGATCGTGCACGCCTGCGATTCGCGCGCGTTCATGATCGCCATCAACGCGCGCGAGGTGCTCGGCGAGGGCTTTCAGGACATCAAGGGCGGCAGCATCAAGAAATAACTATCCCCGATAGATCCGCGATTCCTCGCCCCATGGGTGATATCCCTGCCCGATGTAGGTGAAATTGTACCGCTCGTAGTACCCGATGTGATCTGTGCACAAATAAAGATGGGGAAACCCCGCCGCGCGCGCATCCGTGCGCGCTTTTTCGATCAGCGCACCGCCATATCCGCGCCCACGCATCTCCGGCTCGACATACAGCGCGCACAACCAAGGGTACAAATCCTGTCTGCTGATGAAATCGTTTGCGATCAAGCCCGCGCAGCCGACGATGCGCCCGTTGTCGCAGAGCGCGTACCAGCGGGGGAGGGGCGCACCCGCGTCCGCCGAATGCGCGATGCAATCATCGTACAACCGCGCGGATGCGGGGTTCGCCCATTTGGATTTGATGTATTCCGCGATCTCCGGGATGCGCGCCCGATCCTCGCAGGACGACAGCATCTTCATCCCCATATCGCGCGCCATCAAACGCAGTACCTGGCGTAGATGTCCCGCATCACGGTGTCGAGCGCGTGCACCTCGGCTTTGAGCGTTTGCGTCAGCTGCGCGTCGTCCTGCGCGCGGCTGAAGGTCGTCATCGGCAGTTTCTCAATCGCCGCCAGGTGGTATTTCGCGCACACGGGGTACAATTGCCGCTCGATCAGCGCGCCCACCGCGATCGCCGCCTGCACGAAATCCGCATTCTTGTGCGCCGGGTTCGCCGTCAGCCACGCGTACAACTGCGGGTGCATGTTCGCCATCACACCCGAAAATCCGTGCGCGCCCGCGCGCAGGCTATCCAGCAATGTGGCGGAGTTCGCGTTGTATAGCTTGAGATTTGAGCCCTTCAATACTTCGAGCCGCCCGCGGATCATCTCCGCGTCGCAGCAGGTGTCCTTGAGGAAGTAAAACCGCCCGCTGCCCGCCATGAACCGCAGCATCCCGTCGGTCAACAGCCGCTTGTACGGCGCGGGGCACTCGTATGCGCCGAGGCGCACGGCGGGATCGATGCGCCCGAGCAGCGTTTCAAGGTTGCCCAGCCATATGTCCTCGCCCTCGTCCTCGCGCGCGAAATGGTTCGTGATGAGCACCACCGCGTCCACGCCGGTCTCCGCGATGGCGGTCAACTCGCGCACCTGCGCGTCCATATCGTCGGACACATGCCCGGACGCGATCACCGGCACGCGCCCGTTCGCCGCCGCGCGTGTCGTTTTTGTGATCAACACCCGCTCCTCGAGCGACAGTTTGTAAATCTCGCTCGATTGGCACGCGGCGAACAGCCCGCTCGCGCCGTTTTTTATGTACCAGTCCGTCAGCGCAGAAAGCGCATCCACATCCACCTCGCCCGCGCGCGTGTACGGCGTGAGCATCACCGGCCAAACGCCGCCGGGGTAAGCGGCGCTCACGCCTTGACCTCCTCGCCGCGCTCAGCGGATTGATAGATCATGTCCATCAGCTTCGATGAGAAAATCGCATGGTCGATGTTCCCCTTCGTCTTCACGCCCTTCGGCGCCTGCTCGATGAAATCGCGAATCTCCGCGTCGTACATGTTCTCGGTGGGGTAGTCAAACGTCGTCTCGGTCAGCATGCCGTCGCGCGTCGCGTACATCGTAAAATTCCCGCCGTACTGGAGCTTGATGCCCGCCTTGTCGCCGAGGAACTCGATGAACATCTGCTGCTCGGCGATGTTCTGCGCCCACGCGCCGTTCATGGTGATGCTCGGTCCCGCCGTGCGCACAAAGCCGGTCACGAACTCCTCCACATCATACACGCCCTCGTAATCCGGCGGTCCCGCCCACATGGAGGTGTATGCGTAATCGCGCATCGGCGTTCCGAGCTTGGAATACGTCGCGGCGGACGCCGTTTTGATCGCCGGCTCGCCCACGCAGAAGAAGATCAGGTCGATGAAGTGAACGCCCCAGTCGATCAAAGCGCCGCCGCCCGCCAGCGCCTTGGTGGTGAACGCGCCGCCGAGCCCGGGGATCGAGCGGTGCGAGCGGAAGGAGCAGTACACATGGTACACCTCGCCCAGCGCGCCGTCCGCGATCAGCGCGCGGATCTTGTTCACGGCGGTGTTGTAGCGGTTGCACACGCCGATGTTTAATATCACGCCGTTTCTGTCCGCCGCCGCCTGCATGTCCGCCGCGAGCTGCGCATTCACCGCCGCGGGCTTTTCGCACAGCACATGCTTTTTCGCATCCAATAGATCGATGGAGATCGGCGCGTGCGTGTAGTTCGGCGTGCAGACCGATACGCATTCGATCTGCGGGTCGCGCGCCACCACGCGGTAATCGGTGATGGCCTCGCCGCTTCCGTATCGGTCGCGCAGCGCCTGCGCCCGCTCGGGGATGATGTCCACAAAGTATTTGACCTCTGCGATGTCGCGCGCCCGCTCGTAGGCGGGCAAGTGCGCGTCGGTTGCGATCTTTCCGCAGCCGATGATGGCGACCTTCCTCTTTTCCATGGCGATCCCTCCGCATGTTATTTCCATTATTATACCGCCAGTTGTGATAAATGGCAATCTATTGTGGCGCGCGAATATCTGTGGTATCATCGCTTTATCGGATCAACCGCCGGAGGTGCTTGTATGCGCAAATACGCAAAATATTACCAGATGGACGAAACAACGGGCGAGTATCGATATGTCGGTGCGCACTATCGCTTCGCGCAAAGCGGGGACGCCCTGCGCAAACGAAAGCGGCTGTTTCTCGCATATGCGCTCGCCGCTCTCGCTGCGTTTCTCGGTGCGGGGCTGACCGACGCGGGCGAGACGCGCGCGTTCTACATCGCGCTTCCCTACGCGCTCTCGTTTCTGCCCGCCGCGTTCGGGGTGTCCGCCGCGCTCGGCACGCTCCGGCTCGGCGCGCGCATGACGCTTCCGCAGTACCGGCGCGGTCCCGCGCGGCTCATCGCCTGCGCGCGCGGCGCGTGCGCCCTCGGGCTGATCCTCGTTTTGGGCAGCATCCTGCACGCCGTCCTTGTTGGCGGCGGAACGGCTGCATTTCCTGCGTTCGGCGCGCTGATGTGCGCGTCCGGCGCACTTTCATGGCGCATGTACGCCGCTGACCCGCCGCGCGCCGAATCCCCCGATGCGGAGGTTGCAAAAACCAACCAAATTCCAAATGGGTATTGACACATAACATGATTGAAAGCTATAATTGTACTAATTATGGAGTAGAAAATACTTCGTAATAATTTTCAAGGAGGGTATTCAGCATGAAAAAGTCCCTGGTTGCGCTGATGTTGGCGTTTGTGATGCTCGCTAGCCTCGCAATGCCCGCGTTTGCGGAAGAAGCGGCGACTTCCACCCCGCTGGTCGTGGCGTACAGCGCGTTCAGCGAGAAGTTCAGCCCGTTCTATGCCGATACTGGTTACGACAGAGACGTTTCCGATCTGACGCAGATCAGCATCATGACGACCGACCGCACCGGCGGCATCGTCTACAACGCCATCGAGGGCGAGACCATCCCCTACAACGGCGTGGACTATACCTACTACGGACCTGCGAACATCTCCGCGACCTATGACAAGGACGCGAATATCACCACCTATACCGCGACCATCCGCGACGACATGCTCTTCTCTGATGGCGTGCCGGTGACCGCGGACGACATCATCTTCACCTATTACGTCTATCTGGATACCGCCTATGTGGGCTCGACTTCGCTGAGCTCCTATGACATCGTCGGGCTCAACGACTATCGCACCCAGACGACGAGCGACGTGTACGCCAAGTACGCCGACCTCGCGGCGGCGATCTACGCGGCCGGCGCCGACCATGTTTGGTCGGATGGCGACGCGTGGACGAGCGAAATGCAGGATAGCTACTGGGCGACCATGGAGGCGACCTGGGTTTCCGACGTCGCCGCGATCGTCGCCTATGCCAACAACAACTACCTCGCCGCCTACGCGGATCAGATGCTCGGCATGACCGCCGAGGAAGTCGCCGCCGAGGAAGGGCTCGGCATCGCCTTTGGTATGGTGGCGTGGGGCTTCGGCTCGGTCGAGGAGGGCGTTCTGACCGCCACCTCGGGCGCGACCTTTGATCTCGCTGCCGGCGTTTATCCCACCATCGAGGATTACTACCTCGAAACCTACCTAGCATATGAGGGCGACCCGGATGCCTACTGGGCGGTCGAAGCCGCCGACGACACCGACGTCCACGGCGTGGCCGACGAGGCGTTCATCGCCGAGTTCGGACCGCAGGACGAGGGCATGGTGGGCGGCGTCGCCTCCATCTCCGGCATCAGGAAGCTCGACGATTACACCGTCGAGGTGAAAACCAACGGCTACGAAGCGCCCGCCATCTACTCCATCCTCGGCATCAACATCACGCCGCTTCACTACTACGGCGACACGGATCTGTATGATTACGAGAACGGCATGTACGGCTTTGTGCGCGGCGACCTGTCGGGCGTAGAGGCGAAGACGAGCCAGCCCATGGGCGCGGGCCCCTACAAGTTCGTCGAGTATGAGAACCGCGTGGTCTACTTCGAGGCGAACGAGAACTACTACAAGGGCGCGCCGAAAATTCAGTACGTCCAGTTCAAAGAGACCGCGGCGGCGGAAGTCGTTGCTGCGCTCACCACCGGCACGGCGGACTTGGGCGAGCTCTCCGGCTCCCGCACCCGCTTTGAGGAGATCGCCGGCTACAACACCGATACCAATGACATCTCCGGCGCGGTGATCACCACCTCCAAGGTCGATAACCTCGGCTACGGCTACATCGGGCTGAACTCCACCACCATGAACGTGGCGGGCGTGCCCGACAGCGAGGAGTCCAAGAACCTGCGCAGGGGCTTTGCCACGGTCATCTCCGTGTACCGCGATGTGGCGATTGACTCCTACTACGGCGAGGCGGCGTCCGTCATCAACTACCCGATCTCCAATACCTCCTGGGCGGCGCCCCAGCCGACCGACGAGGGCTACCAGCTCGCGTTCTCGGTCGATGTGGACAATAACCCCATCTTCACCGCCGACATGACCCAGGACGACATGTACGCAGCCGCAGTCGAAGCCGCCATCGGCTTTTTCCAGGCAGCGGGCTACACCTTTGACGAGGCGACCGGCAAATTCACCGCCGCCCCCGAAGGCGCGAAGCTCAGCTACGAGTGCTACGTCGCGGGCGACGGCACGGGCGACCACCCGTCGTTCGGCATCCTGACCGAGGCCTCGGCGGCGCTTGCCACCATCGGCATCGATTTTGTGATCAACGACCTGGCGCCCACCGCGACCGACATCATGTGGGACGCGCTCGACGCGGGCACGCAGGAGATGTGGTGCGCGGCGTGGGGCTCCACGATCGATCCGGACATGTACCAGGTGTACTACTCCACCAACGTGCCCGGGCAGGGCGGCACCGACTCCAACCACTATCGCATCACCGACGCGGATCTGGATACCTACATCATGGACGCGCGTCTGAGCGATGACCAGAGCTACCGCAAGGCGATCTACAAGCAGGCGCTGGATGTCATCGTCGATTGGGCGGTCGAAATCCCGACCTACCAGCGGCAGAACTGCATCGTGTTCTCCACCGAGCGCGTGAACCTCGACACCCTCACCCCGGATATCACCACCTTCTGGGGCTGGATGAACGATATTCAGCTGCTCGAGATGAACTGACCGGCATAGCCTGACGGAGGGGCGGCGCGCCAGCGCG
>JBMNUA010000140.1:0-6495 GCA_050945995.1 Christensenellales bacterium | reverse complement strand
AGCCCCGCCTTGAGCACCGACATGATGAACACGCCGATCAATGTGCCCACCATCGACCCCGAGCCGCCCGCCATCGACGTGCCGCCGATCACCACCGCCGCAATCGCGTTGAGCTCCTGCCCGTTGCCCGTGCCCGGCGTGATCGTGGTGTATGTCGATGCGTAGAACACGCCCGCCACGCCCGCGAACAGCCCGCAGATCGCGTACACCAACACCTTCCAGTTGTCGGTCTTCACGCCCGAGAGCCGCGCCGCCTCCTCGTTCGAGCCGATCGCAAGCGTGTATCGCCCGAACTTCGTCTTTGTCAATAGAAACGCAGCTAGCAAAAACACGGCGAATAAGTATACCGCGCCGATCGGGAACGCGCCCGCGCGGAAAAACACCGTTTTGAACCACTCGTTCGCCGTGCCGATGGTGGGGTAGCGCTGCGTCTGCACCGATGTCACAATCGAGCCGAACCCCTGCGTCACCAGCATCGTGCCGAGCGTGGCGATAAACGGCGGCAGCTTGAGCTTGGCGACCATCAGCCCGTTGCCGATCCCGAACAAAAGCCCGATCAGCGGCACGATGGCGAGCGCAAGCCACAGCGGCCAGCCCCATGTGCCGAACGCGTAGCCGCCGATCAGCGCCGCGCACATCATGTTCGTGCCGATCGACAGATCGATCCCGCCCGTCATGATCACAAAACTCACGCCGAACGCCAATATGCCCACATAGTACGAGCTCTCGAGCACCGTTTTGAGCGTGTACGAGTCGAAGAAGTTTTTCCCGAAGATCGAGAAGAAGACGTATAGTATCACAAGCGCCATCGGCGCGAGCAATTTCTGCCTGCCGATGCGGATGCCGCCCGACGCGCGCATCGCCTGCCCCGCCGCGCTCGCGTACTTCGCACGCCGCGCATCCCGCGCGCTCCGGTCGCGTGCCGCGATCTTCAGCGCAATCCCGATGATGAATAGCGCGCCGCCCGCGATGATCAATTGCAGCCGTACCCCGCGCACCAGATTGTCCAGCCGCTGCGCGCCGGTCGCAAGCCCGAGTTTCACGCGCGCATTCAGCCGAGCTAGCCCCGCGTCCTCCGAAATCGCCGCGCGCGCCGCTGTAAACGCGCGCCCGGCTTCCGCCGCACGCTCCCCCGCATCTGAAAGCGCCGCCTCGAGCGCCGCCGCGTCCTCGCCCTCGGAAAGCGCGTCGATCTGCGCGCGCACCGCGCCCTCGTCCTCCTGCGCCGATAAAAGCGCGCGCTCGGCGTCCAGATACCCGCCGAACCGATCATAAACAGGCTGCATGCCCGGCAAATCCGCAATTTCGGCGATGTCCGCCTGCGCGTCCACGCCCGCCACCGCGCGCGCGATCGCGTCTTTGTCGTCCGCGCCGGAAACGGCGGAGGTATCGATCTTTACATCAAACGAGTAAATCGCCGGCACGACAAAGTGCCCCACCGCGCTCAAATAGATCAGGCAGACCCCGACAGCCAGCGCAATCGTCGCCAATTTTCTCCTCATGCTCGAACCGCCTCCCACGCGGAATCCCGCGATTGTTCCTGCCCCGCCCGCATCGTCGCAAGCGCCATGATCTTCTCCTGCGTGGCGTCCTCAATCCCGATCTCCCCGGTCTTGCGCCCCTCGCACATGACCACGATCCGGTCGCTCATGCGAAGCAGCTCCGGCATCTCCGACGAGATCATGATGATCGACTTCCCCTGCGCCGTCAATTGGTTCATGAGCTTATAAATCTCGCTCTTCGCGCCCACGTCGATGCCGCGCGTCGGCTCGTCGAAGATCAGGATGTCGCACTCCCGCGCGAGCCACTTCGCCACAACCACCTTCTGCTGGTTGCCGCCCGATAGGCTGATCGTGCGCGTCGCGATCGTCGGCGCTTTGATGCTCAGCGCCTCTTTGTACATCTGCGCGCAGTCCTGCACCGCCCGGTCGTCCACTATCGCGCCGTCGGATAACTCGTCCAGGCTCGGCAGCGCAATGTTGTCGGAAATCGCAAGCCCCAAACACAGCCCGAACAGCTTTCGATCCTCGGAGAGATAGCCCACGCCCGCGCGCACCGCGTCCGTCGGCGTTTTGATGTTCACGCGTGCGCCGCCAATCCATATCTCGCCCCCCGTGCGCCTGTCCGCGCCGCAGATCAGACGCGCCGTCTCCGTGCGCCCCGCACCCACTAGCCCCGCAAGCCCCAATATCTCGCCGCGCCGCAAGGAAAAGCTCACGTCCAGCACCTCGCGCGAGCGCAGCCCTCGCGCCTCCAGCACCACCGGCGCGTCCGCCGGCACGGCGGACGCCACCTTCGGCTCCTCGTAGATCACGCGCCCCACCATCATGGAGATGATCTCGGGCAGGGTCGCCTCCGCCATCACGCGCGTGCCCACATACTTGCCGTCGCGCATCACCGTCACGCGGTCCGCAATCTCGTGCAGCTCCTCGAGCCGGTGCGAGATGTACACAATGCCCACCCCGCGCGCCTTGAGATCGCGGATGAAGGCGAATAGCTCGACAATCTCCGTCTCGGTCAGCGGCGAGGTGGGCTCGTCCATGATGAGCGCCTTCGTGTTCGGAAAGGACAGCGCCTTGGCGATCTCCACCATCTGCTGCTTGGCGACGGTCAGCGCGCCGATCGGCACGGTCGGGGGAATGTCGATCCCCAAGGAATCGAGCAGCTCCCGCGCCATGATGTTTTGCATCTTTTTATCGATCAGCGCGCCGCGCATCGGCTCGCGCCCGATGAAAATATTCTGCGCGACGGTCAAATCCTTCATGAGGTTTCGCTCCTGGTGGATGATCGAAATCCCCAGCGCCTGCGCGTCGCGCACATTGTGAAGCACGATGGGCGCCCCCTCAAATCGGATTTCGCCCGCGTCCATCGGAAGCGCGCCCGTCAATACCTTCATCAGCGTGGATTTCCCCGCGCCGTTTTCGCCCACCAGCGCGTGCACCTCGCCCGCTTCGAGGTCAAACCGGGCGTCGTCCAACGCATGGACGCCGGGAAAGAATTTCTGCACCCCGCGCGCTTCTAACAACTTGCCGGACATGCGCTCCCCCCTTTCGCCAGAACCCTGTTAAATTTTAACACCATCGTATCATTCTGTCAACCATATTTCCATATTTCCTGAACGATATGTATATATATTAAACGATCTGCATAACCATGCAGCCGCAAATAAAAAGAGCGCTCCCTGTTACGGGAACGCTCTTTTAGCATCCTGATTACTTAGATCCGCTCCGCCTTGAGCATGTTCGTGTTGCCGTCCACGTTGAGCGGCGCGCCCGCGGTGACGACCACGATGTCGCCCTTGTTCGCCAATTTGCTCGCCTTCGCGCAGGCGACGGCGTGCAAAAATAAATCATCAATCGATTTTTGCATCAGCGCGCGCACCGGATACACGCCCCAGATGAGCGATAGCTGGTGGAAGGTCTTCTCCAGCGGCGTCGCCCCGACGATGATCTGGGTCGGGCGGTGCTTGGAAATCCTGCGCGCAGCGCGCCCCGTCTTGGTGTCGGCGACGATCAGCTTCGCGTCGAGCTGCGCGGCGGTGGTGCACGCGGCGGCGGCGATGGCGTCTGTGATGTCGGCGGTGTCGATGTCCTGCGCCTCGTGCGGGATCACGCGCTCGCCGAGCGCGTCCGCCTCCGCCTGCATGGCGATGCGCGCCATGGTGCGCACAACAAGCGCCGGGTGCGCGCCCATCGCCGTCTCGCCGGAGAGCATCACCGCGCTCGCGCCGTCAAACACCGCGTTTGCCACGTCCGTGATCTCCGCGCGCGTGGGCGTGCTCGAGCGGATCATGGAATCGAGCATCTGCGTCGCCACGATCGCGGGCTTGCCCGCACGGTAACAGGCGTGGATGAACCGCTTTTGGATGCCCGGCAGCCGCTCGAAGGGGATCTCCACGCCCATGTCCCCGCGCGCGACCATGATGCCGTCCGCCTCGCGGATGATATCGTCGATGTTCGACACGCCCTCCTCGTTCTCGATCTTCGCGATGATGCGTATCTTCTGCCCGCCGTGGTAGTCGAGCGCCTGGCGCACCGCGCGCACATCCTCGGCGCTGCGCACAAACGACGCGGCGATGTAGTCCGCGTCCATCTCCACGCCGAACACCAAATCGTCCTTGTCCTTCTGGCTCAAATACGGCATCTCCAACTGCGCGTCCGGCACGTTCACGCCCTTGCTCGTGCCGATGCGCCCGCCGTACTCCACCTCGCATTTGATGTCGTCTGCCGAAATCTCGCGCACGATCAGCCTTACGCTCCCATCGTCGATCAGTATCCGCTGCCCCGGGCGCATCTGCTTGGGCAAATCCGGGTAGTTCATCGATGCGATTGTGCTGTCGCCCACCACCGTGCGCGAGGTGATGATGAACTGCGCCCCCTCGAAAAGCTCCACCGAGCCGCCTTCGATCGCGCCCAGCCTTATCTCCGGACCGCGCGTGTCGAGCAGCACCGCCGCGGGCATCCCCAGCCGGTCGCGCGCCGCGCGAAACGCCTCGATCCGCGCGCGGTGCTCCGTATGGTCGCCGTGCGACAGGTTGATGCGCGCCACGTTCATCCCGCTCCTCAGCATATCGTCCATGATCAGCTCGCTGTTGCTCGAAGGGCCCAGCGTCGCGATGATCTTTGTTCTTCGCATAATCTGCCTCCTTGAAATTGCCGCATGATGTGCTATAATTATACCACAGGAGGAGGGGTTGCGTATGAAGAAGGAATCGTTATATCTCTCTGTTTACTCCTATCACGACCGCACCTCCGGCATCGTCCGGGGGAGTTTTGATGAGGACAAGGGCGAGCTGACCGTCACCGGGCGGCTCCACATCAACATGCCCGACTATCTGACCGTCGATGGAAAACACCTGTACGCCGTGCACGCAAAGACGCGGGTGGACGCGCAACCCGCGGACATCCAGGAAAAGTTCGATCACACCGCATCTGCCGTCGCCATGATCTCGCTGCGCGATTTCACGGTGGAGGCGGGCGTGCCGCTGCTCGTTTCCAACGCCTGCCACATCCACAGGCGCGACGGCTGGCTCTTCGCCGCGGATTACCACGCGGGCGCGTTCAGCGCGCAGGCGGGCGAGAACGGGCGCGTGATCGCGCACGAGGGCAGCGGCGCGGATGCCAATCGGCAGTCGTCCCCCCACCCGCATTTTGTCCATACCACACCCGATGGCAAGTACCTCGCGGTGTGCGATCTGGGCATCGATGCGGTGATGATGTACCCCTTCGACCGCAAAACCGGGCTCGGCGAACCGGTACGCATCGATTGCCCGCCCGGCAGCGGACCGCGCCACGCCGTCATCACCGAGCGGCATCTCTACGTCGCCTGCGAGCTGTCCAACCGCGTGCTGCGCTACTCGCTGCGCGGCGATTTCCCGCTGATCGATTCTAAATCCACACTCCCGCGCGGCTACACGGGCGAGAGCTTCGCCGCCGCCATCCATCTATCCCCCGACGGGCGCAGGCTCGGCGTGTCCAATCGCGGGCACGAATCCGTCGCGCTGTTTGATATCCTGCCCGGCGGCGGGCTCGCCGAACCCATCTTCATCGAAACCGTGCGCGCCCCGCGCGAATTCGCGTTCTCGCCCTCGGGCAAATGGATCATCGGCGGCAGCCAGACGGAGGGCATCGTCACCGCCACGCCCGCGCGCGCCGGCGGCAGGGCGAGGCCGATTCTGCCGATGCGCTCGGGCTGCATGATTTTCGCATAACAGGCAAGGAGGCAACCATGCCATACGACGAGATCGTGCGCCATCGGCGCGCGCTGCATAAAATCCCGGAGCTCATGTACGATTTGCCCAAGACGCAGGCGTATGTCCTCGACGCGCTCGAAGGGCTTTCCTGCGCGGTTGAGGCGGTCGCTGAGACGGGCGTGCTCGCGTACTTCGACGCGGGGAAAGCCGAAACCGTCGCGTTCCGCGCGGATATGGACGCGCTCCCCGTCGCGGAAATGGCGCAGCATGACTATCGCTCGGAGCACCCCGGGCAGATGCACGCCTGCGGGCACGACGGGCATATGGCGATCCTGCTCGCCTTCGCCGCGTGGGTCGATCGAAACATCGATTCGCTCCCCCGCAATGTGCTTCTCATGTTCCAGCCCGCGGAGGAGAGCGGCGCGGGCGGCGAACGCGTGGTCGAAAGCGGCTGCTTGGAGCGCCGATGTGTCACCCGCGCGTTCGCGATCCATGTCGATCCCATGCTGCCCGTCGGAACCGTCGCCTCGCGCCCCGGCGCGCTGATGGCGCGCGCGAGCGAGATTCACCTGATCATCGAGGGCAAAGCGGGGCATGCCGCCGTGCCGGGCGCGGGCGCGGACGCGCTCGCCGCCGCGGTGGATTTCGTGTCCGGCGCGTACCGCGCGCAGGCGGAATGGGCGGGCGACGCGCCGCATCGGCTGAAATTCTGCCAGTTCCAATCCGGAAACTCGACGAATGTGATCGCCGACCGCGCGCACATCAAGGGCAGCCTGCGCACGTTTTCCGATGCCGATTTTCAT
>JBMNUA010000139.1:0-6527 GCA_050945995.1 Christensenellales bacterium | reverse complement strand
AAGGCACGATCGACGAATGGCGGGCGGCGCTCGAGCTCGCCGTGAAGCAGCGCGACGAGAATTTCGATTCCCTTCGGCGCGCGCAGGCGGACTTTCAGAATTTCAAGCGCCGCAACCAGACGGCGCGCGCCGACGGCTACGAGGACGGCACGCGCGAGGTCGCATCGGCGATGCTGCCCGTGATCGACAACCTCGAGCGCGCGATCCAGGCGGGGGCGGAAGCCGAGGACGGCGCGGCCGCCGCGCTGACCGAGGGCGTGGACATGACGCTCAAATCGATGCGCGATGCGCTCAAGCGCTTCGGTCTTGAGGAATTGCCCGCGGAAGGCTGCGCGTTTGACCCCGAAATCCATCACGCCGTGATGCGCGAGCACACCGATGACCCCGGTCAGGTGCTCGAGGTGTTCCAGAAGGGCTACCGGGTTAAGGATAGAATCATTCGCTACGCAATGGTAAAGGTAAGCGTTGAATAAGTTTGGAGGATAAAGAATATGGCTAAGATTATCGGCATTGACCTTGGAACGACAAACTCCTGCGTCGCCGTCATGGAGGGCGGCGAACCCAATGTGATTACAAACGCCGAGGGCGGGCGCACCACGCCCTCCGTCGTCGCGTTCGCGAAAAATAGCGAGCGGCTCGTCGGTCAGGTGGCGAAGCGTCAGGCGGTGACAAACCCCGAGCGCACCATCATCTCCATCAAGCGCGAGATGGGTACCGACCACAAGGTTGACATCGACGGCAAGGCGTACACCCCCGCCGAGCTCAGCGCGATGGTGCTCCAGAAGCTGAAGGCGGACGCCGAGAGCTATTTGGGCGAGACGGTGACCAAGGCGGTCATCACCGTGCCCGCGTACTTCTCCGATTCCCAGCGGCAGGCGACCAAGGACGCAGGGCGCATCGCGGGGCTCGAGGTCGAGCGCATCATCAACGAGCCCACGGCGGCGGCGCTTGCATACGGGCTAGACAAGGGCGACGCGCACAAGATTCTGGTATACGACTTGGGCGGCGGCACGTTTGACGTGTCCCTCATGGAGGTCGGCGACGGCGTGTTCGAGGTGCTCGCCACCGGCGGCGATACGCGGCTGGGCGGCGACGATTTCGACGACCGGCTGATCGACCACATCGCCGCGGAGTTCAAAAAGGAAAGCGGCATTGACTTGAAAAGCGACCGCATGGCGCTGCAGCGGCTCAAGGAAGCGGCGGAGAAGGCGAAGATCGAGCTCTCCGGGCTGATGAGCGTCAACATCAACCTGCCGTTTATCACGGCCGACGCGACGGGCCCCAAGCATCTGGACATCACCGTCACGCGCGCAAAGTTCAACGAGCTGACGAGCGATTTGGTCGAGCGCACCATCGTGCCGCTCACCCAGGCGCTCAAAGACGCGGGGCTGAGCGCGAAGGAGATCGACAAGGTGATCCTCGTGGGCGGCTCGACCCGCATCCCCGCGGTGCAGGAAGCGGTGCAGCGCGTGACGGGCAAAGAGCCTTATAAGGGCATCAACCCCGACGAATGCGTCGCCATCGGCGCGGCGATCCAGGGCGGCGTCCTCGGCGGCGACGTCAAAGACATCGTGCTGCTCGACGTCACCCCGCTGTCTCTGGGCATCGAGACCTTGGGCGGCGTGTTCACCCGGCTGATCGAGCGCAACACCACCATCCCCGTCAAGCAGACGCAGGTGTTCTCCACCGCCGCGGACGGGCAGACCTCGGTTGACGTGCATGTGCTGCAGGGCGAGCGCGAGATGGCGGCGTACAACAAGACCTTGGGGCGCTTCCAGCTCTCCGGCATTGCGCCCGCGCCGCGCGGCGTGCCGCAGATTGAGGTGGTCTTCGACATCGATGCGAACGGCATCGTCCACGTTTCCGCAAAGGACATGGGCACGGGCAAGCAGCAGTCGATCTCGATCACCGCGTCCTCGAACATGACGGAGGACGAGATCAAAAAGGCGGTCAACGAGGCGGAGCAGTTCGCCGCCGACGACAAGGCGCGCAAGGACGCCGTCGAGGCGAACAACCAGTGCGATCAGCTGATCTACCAGACCGAGAAGACCGTCAAGGAGCTGGATGAGAAGCTAGACCCCGCCGACAAGGCGAAGATCGAGGACGGGCTTGTCAAGCTGCGCGAGGTGCGCGCCACCGAAGACCCGGAGAAGATCAAGCCCGAGATGGAAGCCTTCTCGACGATGAGCTATGAGATTTTCGGGAAGATCTACCAGCAGCAGGCAGACAGCGGCGACGGCGGCGCGGATGCATCCGGTGGCGCGGACGCGTCCGGCGGCGCGGCGGACGACGGCACCGTCGAGACCGATTTTACCGAATAAGCCTTTCCATGGTCGGTCACATACACTATAATACTGGGGGCAATTCCGCACACCCTTTGTATGCGGCAGCGCCCACGTTGCGGTAAAAAACCGTGCGCTCACGCCCCGGGGACGGTCGTCCCCGCGCGCGTGGGCGCAATTCGGGTTTTAATCAAAGGTTTCACCGATTGAGAGAGGTGGTCAATTTGGCAAAGCGGGACTATTACGAGGTGCTGGGCGTCGAAAAGGGCGCGGACGACGCGCAGCTCAAGCGCGCGTACCGGCAGCTCGCGAAAAAATGGCATCCCGATGTCAACCAGGGAAATTCACAGGCCGAGGAGAAGTTCAAGGAAGTCAACGAGGCGTATCAGGTGCTGTCTGACCCCCAGAAGCGCGCGGCATACGACCAGTTCGGCTTCGACGGCCCGCAGGCGCAGGGGTTCAACGGCGGCGCGAGCGGCTTTGGCGGCTTCGGTTTTGACGGCATCAATATGGACGACATTTTCTCGTCGTTCTTCGGCGGGGGCATGCGTCGCGATTCCTACGGTCCGATCCCCGGCGACGACCTCCGTTACGATATCACCATTACATTTGAGGAAGCGGCGAAGGGCTGCGAAAAGCAGATCAACCTCGTGCGCGACGAGGAGTGCGGCAACTGCCACGGCTCGGGCGCGAAGCCCGGGACGAGCCCGCAGTCCTGCCCCACCTGCGGCGGCACGGGGCAGGTGCGTGTCACCCAGAACACGGCGTTTGGGCGCATCCAGAATGTGCGCACCTGCTCCAACTGCCATGGCTCGGGCAAGGTGATCTCCGATCCGTGCACGAAGTGCAACGGGCGCGGCAAACAGCGCACCTCGAACCGCCGTTCGGTCAAAATCCCCGCGGGCATCGACAACGGGCAGGTGCTCACGATCCGCGGGCAGGGCGAGCTGGGCGAGCGCGGCGGCGAGCCGGGCGATCTGCTGCTCGTGGTGACGGTGCGCCCGCACAAGCTGTTCAAGCGCGACGGCGCGCATCTGTATCTCGAGCTGCCGATCACATTTACCCAGGCGGCGCTCGGCGCGGAGATCGACATACCGACGCTCGACAAGCCCGTAAAATATCAGGTGCCCGAGGGCACGCAGCCCGGGCAGACCTTCCGCATCCGCGGAAAAGGCATCCCGTATCTGCGCGGCAACGGCACGGGCGATCTATACATCACGGTACTGATCGATGTGCCGAAAAAGCTAAACGAGAAGCAGAAGGAGCTTTTGCGCGAATTCGACAACGCGGTGGAAGGCGGACAGTACGAGCAAAAAAAATCGTTCTTCAGCCGCGTGAAGGACGCGTTTAACTGATGGACGGGTTTTTGTGCGTGAACAAGCCGCTGGGCATGACATCGAGCGATGTCGTGGTGCGCATCCGAAAACGGCTCGCGCGCGGCGTGCGCGTGGGGCACGGCGGCACGCTCGACCCCGACGCTTCGGGTGTATTGCCCATCTGCATCGGCGGCGCGACGCGACTGTTTGATTATATCATCGACAAGGAAAAGACCTATATCGCCACCCTCCGGCTCGGCATAACGACTGACACGCAGGACGCGACGGGCGCGGTGATCGAAACGCGCGCGGTGGTCGCGGGCGCGGACGAAATCCGGCGCGCGCTGCCGGCGTTCATCGGCGAGATCGAGCAGATTCCGCCGATGTACTCCGCCATCAAGCGGGACGGCAAGCGGCTGTATCAGCTCGCGCGCAAGGGCGAGACCATCGAGGTCGCGCCCCGCAAATGCCGCGTGGACGCGATCGAGCTGATCGAGGAGATGGGCGGCGATTCATACCGCCTGCGCGTGGTTTGCGGGAAGGGCGTGTACATCCGCACCCTCTGCCACGACATCGGCGCGCAACTGGGCTGCGGCGGGCATATGGCGGCGCTTACGCGCGTTGGCGCGGGCGCGTTTCGCATCGAGGACGCGCACACGCCGGATGAAATCTGCGCGCTTGCGGACGCGGGCGAGCTTTCGTCCGCGCTTCTCCCCATGGACTACCCGCTTGCGCACATCCCCGCCGTGCATGTGGGCGATGCGCACATGCATGCCGTGAAAAACGGCAACCCGCTGAAACCCGAATGGCTCGACGCGCCCGCGCCCGAGGGCATCGTGCGCGTGTACGTCGGCGGACGGTTCTGCGGCATCGGGCAATTGAGCCCGGCGGGCGTGCGGTTTCGGGCGATGCTGTTATGAAGCACACGACGCTTTGTTACATCGAGCGCGCGGGGCAATACCTGATGCTCCACCGCGTGAAGAAGGCGCAGGACGCGAACCGCGAGAAGTGGATCGGCGTGGGCGGGCATTTTGAAGAAGGGGAGAGCCCGGAGGACTGCGTGATCCGCGAGGTGCGCGAGGAGACGGGGCTTGTGCTCACGCGATACACCTATCGCGGCATCGTCACCTTCGTTTCGGACGCGTGGGGCACGGAGTACATGCACCTGTTTACCGCGGACGGGTTTACCGGCGAGATGCGCGCCTGCGACGAGGGCACGCTCCGGTGGATCGACAAAGACGCGCTTCTATCGCTGCCCATGTGGGCGGGCGACCGGATTTTCCTTGGGCTGATCGCGCGCCCGCGCCCGTTTTTCTCGCTCAAACTGCAGTATGCGGGCGAGCAGCTCGTCGGCGCGTGGCTCGACGGCGAGGTATTTCCGCGCGCTTGACAATTCACCCGTCTGTGTATATCATGAAACCACATAGAAATATGCCGTGGGCGGTGCATTCGGCGGCGCCCGAATTAGATGATGCGCAAAGGGGTTCATTCCATTGATTGGATACTACAATAAATCCGTCGTTGCGACCTATCTTGGGTTGATTTCGGCGGTTACGGGCATACGGTTTGCGATCCTAGGGGAGATGCGCATTGCGCTATTGTGCCTGATGTTCAGCGGGCTGTGCGACATGATCGACGGGCCCATCGCGCGCGGCTGCCGGCGCAGCCCGGACGAGCAGTCCTTCGGCATACAGATCGATTCGCTGTGCGATTTGGTGTGCTTCGGCGCGCTGCCGGCGGTCATCTGCCTCATGGCGGACGGCAAGGCATGGTATACCACGGCGATCGCCGGCTACTATATGCTCGCCGCCGTGATACGGCTCGGGTATTTTAACGTGCAGGAGATCAGCCGCGTGCGCAGCGACCCCGGGCGCAGGAAGGTGTACGACGGGCTGCCCGTGACCTCCGCCGCACTGATCTTCCCCGCGTTCGCCGCGATTGACGCCGCGCTCGGCGCGAAGATGGGCGGCTTCTACGCGCTGCCCCTCGCCGCAGTCGGGGTGCTGTTCATCGCGCCCTTCCATATCCCGAAATTACATACGCGCGGGCTCATCGCCTGCGGGCTGATCGGCGCGGCGATCTTCGCCGCCGTGATCGCCTTGGGCGGCAATCTCACCTACCTGTGAGCGAGATCGGGAACTACGCGCGGCATGCGCGGTACTGGGACTGGAGCGGTCACGACCGCAGCGCGGAGCACGCGCATTGGCTGAATTATGCGAAAAAATATGGCGATCATGTGCTGATCCCCATGTGCGCGCTGGGCGAGACCGGCGCGCATTTGGCGCGCCATGGCATGCATGTGACGGCGTTTGATGTGACGCCGGAGATGATTTGCGAGGGCAAAAAAAGGTTCGGCGACATACCGGGGCTTGCGCTCCGAACGGGCGATGTGTGCGATTTCCAATTTGACATACCGCCCGTCGATTTTTCTTTTTGCATGGATTTTCAGCATCTATTGACGATTCAGGATGTGCGGCGCGCGCTTACTTGCATCCATGCGCATCTGCGCGTCGGCGGTTGTCTTGTGATTGAGACGGGGTTACATTTACCGGGCAAGCAATCGTTTGAAACCCCGGTCGAGACCTTTCATCCGGTCAAGCAGGCGTACCCGCATGTGCGCGTTTGGAAGACGGGGGTGACCCGCGGGGATGCCGAGACGGGGCGCACCTACATATCGCAAACCATGTACGCCGAGGATGAAAACGGGCAGGTGGAATCCTTCGATCATTCGTTTTATTTGCAAAGTTATCCCCGCGACGCGTGGCATGCGGCGTTTTCCGCTTGCGGATTTGCGTTGGCGGGGGAGTACGGCAGCCGCGATGTCGCATCGTGGCAGAGCGGCGTCGAAGGATTTATCATATTCGAGGCGGTGAAGACTGCCCGCGCGTCATTGGATGCGGGGTCAGGGGCGTAGGATGAAAGGAAGCTC
>JBMNUA010000138.1:0-6619 GCA_050945995.1 Christensenellales bacterium | reverse complement strand
ATGTCGGCGGCGATTGCACCTACAAGATCGTATACTCCGACGTTACAGATGATTGCGCGGACGAAGCGGTCGAGGCGAAGGAAGCGGTTGAAAAAACGGATCGCTCCGAAAAGAAGAATCGCAAAACTCGCGCATACGGCAAACGCACGAAGAACAATAAAAAGGGTTGGGGCAAGTATGAGGGCAATAATAATTGCCCCGTGAACGCCAAGGATACGCCGAAGACCACCGCGGTGCCGACTGCCGCGCCCACAGCGATACCGACTGTAGCGCCCACCGCGGTTCCGACCGCCGTGCCCACGGCTGTACCGACCGCCGTGCCTACGGCGAAACCCACCGCCGTACCCACAACAAAACCCACCGCAGTTCCCACGGCGAAACCCACCGCCGTGCCCACGGCAAGACCCACCGCAACGCCGGTCAATGACAGCGGATTCTCCGCATCGATGGCGTCCGAGGTCGTCCGCCAGGTCAACGCGGATCGCGCGAACTACGGGCTCTCTGCCCTCACCGTGGACAGCGACCTCACCGCCGCCGCCCAGGTGCGCGCCGCGGAGATCGTGAAATCCTTCAGCCACACGCGCCCGGACGGCTCTAGCTGGTCCACCGTTTCCTCCAAGGCGCGCGGCGAGAACATCGCCAAAGGACAGGATAGCGCCGACCGCGTGATGGCGGCTTGGATGTCCAGCGAGGGACACCGCGCGAACATCCTGCGCGAGAGCTTCGGATCGATCGGCGTCGCCGCATATGAATTAAACGGCGTGATGTACTGGGTGCAGCTGTTCGGTTCGTAATTTGAATCGATCTCAAAACGAAAGCCGGGAAGCATAAACTTCCCGGCGATCGTCTATATATGATCTCTATGAAGTCGCTCTTGTCATCCATCCGTTCATTGAATTTGGTAATAGAAGCGCACAAACTCCTCATCCCACGCTGCTTTACCCGCTTCTACAAAACCAACTTTCATATATAAACGGATCGCAGTATCATTCGTATTATGTACATATATCTCAACTCTATCTGCTTTCCCTTCTTTCTCAAACTTCTTGATAATCTCCTCCACTGCCAATTTACCAAAACCTCTTGATTGAAATGGATCGGCAATAAATAAATCCGTAAAACTATAATCTTGGTTTCTCGGTCTGTCGCGCAAAATGACAAGCCCTATTATCGTATCATCTTCGTAAATCCCATAAGCATTTGAGTTATGTCGATATGTATAAGCTTCCGCCAACACATATGTGGCATCTCCGACATACTTGTGCGACTTTCGCTCCAGTTCGATACATTCTTGAAAATTATTCTGGTCAATTTCTTGTAATGATATCATCGCATACCTCTTACTCCGGTAACCGCGTATTCAGCGCCCGCGGCAATATCGAGAACTCCGCCTCCCCGCCCGCGCTAAACCGCTCGCCGTCCGCCTCCACCTCGATGCCCTCGCCCGTCAGCCGCACGCGCTTGCATCGAAATGTCTCGCACAGCCATTTCATGCGAACATGGACACCCAGCACAAAAAACAGCAGCAGAAATGCGATGGAAAACTTGTTGACCCGCCGCGACACCACCACATCGAATAGCCCATCATCCGCAATTGCATGCGGCAGCGCCTTCATTCCGCCCCCGATGTAGCGCCCGTTGCCGACCGATAGTATGGTCGATTCTATGTACCGCGCCGCGCCGCCGTCCACTTCCAGCATGAGCTTCAGCGGCTTGAGCCGTTTGATCGCGCAGAGCGCGCCGAGCAGGTACGCCATCATGCCGCGGAACCGCGATTTGAACCGATCCGCCTCAATCAGCACATCCACATCAAAGCCCGCGCCCGCCACGTTCAAAAAGTACATGTCGTTCAGCCGCCCGATGTCGATCTTGCGCCTTGGCGATTTCAGCTGCGCACGCACCGCGTTTACCATGCCGCGCGGCAATTCAAATGTCTTCACAAAATCATTGCCCGTGCCGCAGGGCGCGAAGATCACCTCAAGCCCGCTCTCGCCGATGCCGTTCACGACCTCGAAAAACGTCCCGTCCCCGCCCACCGCAATCACGCCCGCGAGCCCGTCCTCCGCCGCCTTGCGCGCAAGCCTGCGGGAATCGCCCATCCGCACCGTCTGATCGACGCGATAGCCGATACCCATCTGGCAAAGGAGCGTCTCGAGCGCGGGCAGCGTGCGCGCCGCAAGCCCCTTGCCCGACAATGGATTGATGATGATCGAATACATGGTATCATACTTTCATGTTTTTCTCGATTATGCATGACTTGGGCGCGCCTGTCAAGTGCCCAGCGCGAGGATGTTAAGCTTCACGCGCACATCCGCCGCTTGAAAGTACGCAAGCCAGTTGCCCTCGCGCCATTCGCGCTTCGACAGCCGCCCGCGCGTGGCGATCTCGAAAAACCCGAACGGATCGGCGGGGATCGACTGGCAATAAGCGATCGTCCCGGCAATCTCGTCCTTGATGCGATCGGCGATGCGCGCATCGTCCGCCCCCTGCCCGCCCAGCGCGGATAGGTTCAGCGCCACCTCGATCACCGCACGCCCATCCTCGATCTCCACACCGATCTTATGCTTCCCAAGCGCAATGAATTCGACCGATTCGCCGTCCATCGCATAGGAAAACCCGTCCACCTCGCCCAGGATCAGATGCATCCATGTCATCTGCGGTCCGGTCAGCTTCCCCGTGATCCTGTCCCTGCGCATGCCGCCACCCCTTCCATTCTTTCGCACACTTTTTTTCATTGTGCCGCATAAAAACGGAAAATATGCGCAAAAAACAGACGCCCCGCGGGAATATAACGGAGCGCCGTATTCACAAATGCGGTCGAGGTATGATATAATCAATACATCTTTGCGGCGTTGAAGTATTCTTCGGGGTCGGCGTTGTTCTCCATCGCAATGCGCTTCCCCTCGGCGGCCCAGAACATGCCGCGCAGCATCATCTCCTCGGCTTCGGGAATGTCAAACACATCGTCGTGATGCCCGAGGGAGTTGTAATACACCCGCCCGTGCCCCCACATCTTCGTCCAAACAACGGGCACGTCCACCGCGCCGTTGGACGCGTGAAAGTAGTTGACCACCGGATAGCGCGTCGTGGCGAGCACCTCGACCGCGGGATCGATGTGCACATAGTATTGCTCGGTCTTTACTTCAAAGTCGGAGATGCCGAATGTGATGGGGCTGGTCGAATGCTTGATGTTCACCGTGTACGCAACGCCGTCCCCGCCGGGGTGCGAAACCCATTGCCCGCCGGTCATGAACTGCCATTGCGTGTCCTGCCGGAACGCGTCGCACATGCCGCCGTGGCAGCCCGCAAGCCCCACGCCGTGCTTGCCCACCGCGTCCACCACGCCCTGGCATTGCTCGCGCGTGATGCTCCCCATCGTCCATATCGGCACAATCAGGTCGAGCGCGTTGAGATACGCCGTGTCGAGAAACGCGTCCAACGTTTCGGAAATTCTCACCTCGAAGCCCTTCGCGCGCAATAGCCTCGCGAACCGCTCCGAAACGAGCATGGGCTCATGACCATCCCAGCCGCCCCTGACGATCAGCGCTTGTTTCATCGTAAAAACCCCCTTTGGTTTGAGCGTTGATTCATTATAGCGCGGCTGCAAATAAAACACAATGCCGCTTGGCGGGATTTATTCGCCGGCGCGCATGGAAGAATCTGAGGAGTATCAAATGGCGAAACTGTGGGCAAAAATCATTGTAAAGCATCGGATTGCAAGGCAGGCGACGGTCGATTGCGCGTTTGAGGATGCGCCGCGCGCGCTCACCGAGCTCTGCACCGCGTTCGATATCCCAAATCCCATGTGGCTGGGCAAGCATGAGCGCGAATACGCGCGCTTCGGTCGCACCTCGTTTCTGCCCGATCATTTCGTTGAAGCGTTCCCCTATCAGAAGCTCGAAATCGAATTCCTAGAGGACGACGCAAAACCACGCAAAAGCGGCGATCCCAGAAACGCTTTCTGACGATCCGGAGGTATCAGGATGTCCATATTGCCAAATGTACTCACGCTCGCCCGTCTTTTGATGGTGCCTGTGTTTCTATATGTCTATTTCAGGTTTCCCGATCAGCGCGTGTACGCGTTCGGTGTATACGCCGCCGCCATGCTCACCGACGCGCTCGACGGCTGGCTCGCTCGCGCGCTTAACAGCGTCTCCAAATTTGGGATGCTGATGGACCCGCTCGCCGATAAATTGATGACGCTGTCCGCAATCGTGTGCTTGACAATCTCCGGGCTCCTCCCCTACCCCGTCTTGCTGCTCGTCGCCGTGCGCGAAATCGCCATGATCGTCGGCGGCTTCCTCGCGGCGCGCACCGGCATCGTCATCAGCGCGGATATCTCCGGCAAACTCGCCACACTACTATTTACCCTCTCCATCGCGCTGATGATGCCCTGGCACGGAAACGCGGCGCTCAGCGCCGTCGGCGGCTTTCTCATCTACCCCGCCGTCGCGCTCTCGTTCTACGCAGCCATCCACTACGCCATCCTCCTTGTTAAAAAAACCGCAACCGCAAAACCGCATTGACGAATCGCGCGCAAACTGGTATAATTGGGCTGTCGATGATGAGGAGGAGTACCCGCAACGCATCCCAAGAGAGGGCGGCTCGCCGGCTGAAAGGCTGCCCGGAACGCGCGCGGAGAAGGTCGCCTCAGAGACGGGCGGGTGAACGGAGTAGTCCGCCGGGGTGCGCCCCTTGCAGCGCGATGAGGCTCGTTTGAGCAAAATAAAGGTGGTACCGCGGCGCTCCCGCCCTTTGGCAGGCGCGCTGTTTTTGTATGTACTTCGATTATCAGGAGGGAGGTTTTGTCAATGGCTGAGGCGATCAAGGGGCTCTTTTCATCCGCACCGGATATCGGGCGGGCGAATCCCTTCGGCCTGATCGTTATGATCCTCTCTGTACTGCTCGCCGCGTTCGCCGGCAGGCTCGCGCGCCTGTTCCCGGAGAAAAAGCGCGCCTGCGCGGCAATCGCTCTGAAGCTGTCAAGCCTCGTGGTTTGCGCCGCCGGCGCAGCAATTTCCGTTTTATAAGGAGGATAATCATGGAAAAGCCCGCGTTTCAAATGGATAAGGTCTATTCCCCTGCCGATATCGAGGGGCGCATCTACGAAACATGGGAGTCGTCCGGCGCGTTTCAGCCGAAGATCGACCCCGAGAAAAAACCATTCACCATCGTGATGCCCCCGCCGAATATCACAGGTCAGCTTCACATCGGGCATGCGCTGGACGAGATGCCGCAGGATGTGCTCATCCGCTATCACCGCATGAAGGGCGATCCCACGCTTTGGGTGCCCGGCACGGATCACGCCTCCATCGCAACCGAGGTGAAAATTGTAGATGCCCTCGCGAAAGAGGGGCTCACCAAGCAGGAGATCGGGCGCGAGGCGTTCCTCGCGCGCGCGTGGGAGTGGCGCGCGGAGTACGGCGGGCAGATCGTCAAACAGCTGCGCAAGCTCGGCGTGTCCTGCGATTGGTCGCGCGAGCGGTTCACCATGGACGAGGGGCTCTCCCGCGCCGTGCGCGAGACATTCGTCCGCTTGTATGAAAAGGGATTGATCTATCGCGGCGACCGCATCATCAACTGGTGTCCCACCTGTAAAACCGCGCTCTCGGATGCCGAGGTGGAGTATGAGGAGCAGACCTCCAGCCTCTGGCACATCCGCTACCCCGGCGCAGCGGGCGACATCACCGTCGCGACCACTCGCCCCGAAACCATGCTGGGCGATACGGGCGTGTGCGTCAACCCGGAGGATGCGCGGTATGCAAACCTCGTGGGAAAAACCGTGACGCTCCCGCTCATGAACCGCGAAATCCCCGTCATCGCCGACGATTACGCCGACATGGCGTTCGGTACGGGCGCGGTGAAGATGACCCCCGCGCACGACCCCAACGATTTCGAGGTCGCGCAACGCCATGATCTGCCGATCCTGCGCGTGCTCAACGACGACGGCACCATGAACGAAAACGCCGGCGAATTCCAGGGCATGACGCGCGAGGACTGCCGCAAATCCGTCGTCGCGCAGCTCATGGAGAAGGGGCTTCTCGTGAAAACCGAGCCGCTGACCCACAACGTGGGCACCTGTTATCGCTGCCACGACATCGTCGAACCTCTCGTGAGCACCCAATGGTTCGTGCAGATGAAGCCGCTCGCCGAACCCGCGATCGAGGTCGCGCGCACGGGCGAACTCCGCTTCGTACCCGAACGCTTCAAAAAGACCTACTATAACTGGATGGAGAACATCCGCGATTGGTGCATCTCGCGTCAGCTCTGGTGGGGGCATCGCATCCCCGCGTTCTACTGTGATGCTTGCAATCATGTGCACGTCACCCGCGAGGACATCGCCGCTTGCCCCGATTGCGGCGGCAAGGTTCGCCAGGACGAGGATGTGCTCGATACTTGGTTCTCCTCCGCGCTCTGGCCGTTCTCGACGCTCGGCTGGCCCGACGACACCGAGGATTTCCGCTACTTCTACCCGAATTCCGTGTTGAGCTGCGGCTATGACATCCTGTTTTTCTGGCTCGCGCGCATGGTGTTCTCCGGGCTCGAACAGACGGGCAAGCTCCCCTTCCACACCGCGCTCTTTCACGGGCTCGTGCGCGATGCGCAGGGGCGCAAGATG
>JBMNUA010000137.1:0-6699 GCA_050945995.1 Christensenellales bacterium | reverse complement strand
ATCTCCTACGGCGCGCGCGGATTGCGCGTGCAGGAGATGCAGTCGCGCCTGCGCAGCCTCGGCTATATGGCTGACCCGGCGGACGGCATCTACGGGCCGTACACCCGCGACGGCGTGACGCTGTTTCAGACGGAGAACGGCTTGAGCGCCATGGGAACGGCGGATGCGGAGACGCTGCGCAGCCTGTACAGCTCGCGCGCGAAGACGAGCAAGTCGTACTTCCTGATGAACCGCGGCGACAGCGGCTGGCGCGTGTTGGCGCTCAACAAGCGGTTGAAGGAGCTCTACTATCTCGAGGGCAAGGCAGGCTCATCCTACAATTCCGCGACGAAGGCGGCGGTACAGCTTTTCCAGAAGGAGCTGGGCGTGGTGCAGTCGGGCGTTGCAAGCGCGCTGCTCCAACAGCAGCTGTTTGCATCGAACGCGCCCGAGTACAGCGGATATATCACGCTGCGGCGCGGCGACAGCAACGACCGCGTGGTGCGGCTGCAAAACAGGCTCAAGGAACTGGGCTACTTCAAGGGAACTGCCACCGGGTATTTCGGCGACGTGACGCGCCGCGCGGTGAAGGAGTTCCAGAAGGTGGCGGATCTCAAGATCACGGGCGTTGCGACGGTGCAGACCAAGCAACTGCTCTACTCAAATTCCGCGCCGCACAAGCCCGTGCCGGCGGAGATCACCGCGCCTGCGATCAGCGTATCAAACGTCATGACCCAGCCCATGCCCGGCGTGTACCATGTCGAGGATACGGTCATTACGATCAGCTGGTCTGTGACGGGCGATGTGAAGCGCTACTATGTGGAAATCACCGACAAGGACGGGTTCATACTGCAAGCGGGCTCGCTGCAGGAAACGAGCATGCAGCTTGACGTCACCGCGCTGGCGAGCGAGGCGGAGTACACGGTTTCTGTGTACGCTGTGCCCGTGAACGGGACGATGCTCGACGCGAAATCCTCGCGTGTGCGCATTGTAACGCCTGTGCGCGTGCAGCCGACGCCTGTACCGACACCTGTGCCGACGCCCGTTCCCCTGCCGACGGTCGTGCCCACGCCCACACCGGAGGCGACGCCGCCGATCATCATCGTACCGATCATCAACATCTCGGGTGATGTGATCATCCACGGGAATGTGTATGTGATTGGCACAAACGGCGCGAATGTATTCTGGGCGAGCGCGGACGGCATGTTGTACAGCATCTATTTCATCGACGGTGCGGGCAGCGTGATCCAATCTGCGAAGGGAATTGGCGCGAGCAGCATCGAAATCCCCGCGGACGCGTTCAGCGAGGGAGAGACCTATCACATGCAAGTCGTCGCGTACCCCGAGGACGGCACCGAGGATCAAGGGCAGGCGACCAGCGTGGCGCTGGCGCTCGCCGACGGGGAGACGGAGACCGACGAGGGGATCGAGGGCGAAGAGCCGATCACGCTTTCTGTGACGGTGGAAAACGCGAACCGAATTGACGAGGTATGGTATATCGGCGATACGCCTGCGTCCATCGCGTGGGTTGCGACCGGCGCGGTTGAGAATTACAGCGTGTACCTGCTGGATGCCGACGGGAATGTGTTGAAGGCCGACGAGCGGATTGCCGACACGGCGATTGCGGTTGACGCAGCGGAACTGGAACCCGACAAGCAATATGGGCTGCGGATCGTGGCGCATGGCGAGGCGGACGCGGATCAAACGATCTACCTTGCGGTGCAGCCGGCGATGGCGCTTCGACCGATGCCTGATCCCACGGCAGAGCCGACGGCGGAGGTGACGGAAGAACCCACGCCCGAACCGACGGTGGAGGTGACGGCAGAGCCGGCGAGCGTGACGATTGCGGTCGCGAACGCAGAGGAGATCGACGGCGTGTATCGGATTGGCGAAGAAGCCGCGGGCATCTCCTGGACATCGACAGGCGGTAGCGCGACATACAGTGTGTACCTGTACGACGGCGAAGGCGGGCTCGTGAAATCTGCCGAGAACACGGAGCATATCTCCATGAATATGTCTTCCGAGGATTTGGATTCCGGTATGGTATACACCCTCAAGATCGTGGCACATACCGAGAACGGCGATGCGGAGGACGAAGTTCGGTTGACGGCGGTGTTTGTACCGACACCCGAACCGACGGAAGAACCCACGCCCGAGCCGACGGAAGAACCCACGCCTGAACCCACAGAAGAACTCACACCCGAACCGACGGTAGAGGTGACGGTAGAGCCGGCGAGCGTGACGATTGCGGTCGCGAACGCGGAAGAAGTAGATGGCGTGTATCGGATCGGCGAGGAAGCCGCGAACATCTCCTGGACATCGACGGGTGGGAGCGCGACGTACAGCGTGTACCTGTATGATGGCGAAGGCGGGCTCGTGAAATCCGCCGAGAACACGGAGCATGTCTTCATGAACTTGACTGCTGAGGGGTTGGATGCCAGTATGGTGTACACCCTCAGGATCGTGGCGCATACCGAGAACGGCGATGCGGAGGACGAGGTTCGGTTGACAGCGGTATTTGTGCCGACGCCCGAGCCGACGGTAGAACTGACGCCCGAGCCGACGGAAGAACCCACACCCGAGCCAACAGAAGAGCCGACACCCGAACCGACGGTAGAGGTGACGGCAGAGCCGGCGAGCGTGACCATTGCGGTTGCGAGCGCTCAAGAGATCGACGGCGTGTATCGGATTGGCGAGGAAGCCGCGAGCATCTCTTGGACATCGACAGGCGGGAGCGCGACATACAGCGTGTACCTGTACGACGGCGATGGCGGGCTCGTGAAATCCGTCGAGAACACAGAGCATGTCTTCATGAACTTGACTGCTGAGGGGTTGGATTCCAATATGGTGTACACCCTCAGGATTGTGGCGCATACCGAAAACGGCGATGCGGAGGATGCAGTGCGGTTGACGGCGGTATTTGTGCCGACGCCCGAGCCGACGGAAGAGCCCACACCTGAACCCACAGAAGAACTGACACCCGAGCCGACAGAAGAGCCCACACCCGAGCCGACGGCAGAGGTGACGGCAGAGCCGGCGAGCGTGACCATTGCGGTTGCGAACGCGGATGAAGTGGACGGCGTTTATCGGATCGGCGAGGAAGCCGCGAGCATCTCTTGGACATCGACAGGCGGGAACGCGACATACAGCGTGTACCTGTATGATGGCGAAGGCGGGCTCGTGAAATCCGCCGAGAACACGGATCATGTGTTCATGAACTTGACAGCCGAGGGGTTGGATTCCAGCATCGCGTACACCCTCAGGATTGTGGCGCATACTGAAAACGGCGATGCGGAGGATGCGGTGCGCTTGACGGCGGTCTTTGTGCCGACGCCCGAGCCGACGGAAGAACCGACGCCCGAACCGACGCCTGAACTCACACCTGAACCGACGCCTGAACCCACGCCCGAACCGACGCTCGAACCTACCCCCGAGCCCGCGCCCGAACCCACCGAGCTCGTGTGGGATGCGCCGCTTGACGCGACCTCCGATACGGAGCACATCACGGCGCTTCAGCACAAACTCGCGGAATGGGGCTGGCTGACGTTCGATCACGATTACCCGGAGCATGCCGTCGAAGGTCAATTCGATGACGCGACGATGTTTGCGGTGATGAGCTTGCAGATCCACATCAATGATCTGTATATGGAGGATCCCGCCTTCATCCCGCTTGAGATCATCGATTTCGCGCTCGAAAAGCCCTATGTCGGGCTCGACACGCTCCATCACATCATGCTGGACGAGGATTTGGAATATATCAATCCTCTGATGCCCAGATAACATCTGACGACAGGAAAGCCGCCCTCGATTTTCCGAGGGCGGCGATTTCTTTCTATGAAGCTGCGATCGGGTCAATCCAACAAATCGAACAAATCGAGCTGTTCGGACCTCGAATCGATCCAGCGCGCCGACATTTCGTTGAGCCACGACTCGGTAACCTCGTCAAAGCCCGTCGCGCCGCGGTTGATGAGCGATCGGTTCTCGGGATAGCCGTTCCACGCATAAATCCAATCGCAGGTTTTTGCGCGGATCGCATCCGATTCGCCGCGCTTCCCGTCGGTGTTGAACACAAACACCGCTTCAGCGAGCGACATCAGCATCTTGTTGCGCGGGATCGCGCGCGGCGCGGTAAACGGCGCATCGGGGTGCTCGAGCGAGATCGCCACGAGCCGATTTTCGTCGTAGAGCCTACGAATCTCCGGGCGATCGATGTACGCCATCAACCCGCCGCCGAGGACGCTCGTGAGCGCGCAATCGCCGTCAAGCACGAAGCCCTCCGTGACACGCGATACACCCAACTCCCCGCCTGTCATCACGCGGTAGCCCGCGCCGTTTGCAAACCCGGCAATCGCCGCGATGGAGCTGCGCACGGCGTCCTCGGTCTTGATGCCGCTGATGCCGAGGATGCCCACAGCAGGGCTGTTGAGCAAGTCCGAATCGCCGTATACATACAGAACCGGTGGTGCGCTCTGCCCGCTGCGCTTCGCGAGCCGGCGGGGGTATTCGTCATCAAACTCCGTCACGATGCGGATGCCCTTCATGGCAAACGCCTCCATGGCATAGGAGAGCTGCACGGTGCGGTTCATGAGGGTGTAGATGCGGTACGCCTCCTCCTCCGTGATGGAGAGAAGCTGCATGATCCCGCTGATGTCTACATTCATCAGCCCACTGATGCGCCGCGCGCTCGTCGTGCGGATGCGCGCGCGCAATTCCCGGTATTCCGCGGTGGAGAGCATGCGCGCGTACTCGTCGCGGTCGGGCGACAGCGACAGGCACAAAAGCATCGCCGCGTAGGAATCCGCACAGTATGCCATGCGATCACCCCCTCTTGTTGTTGGGTAAATTATACCACATCTCGGCGGCGAATGGAATGGCGCGCGGTTGTTTTTGCGGCGTTGCGGTGCTATAATTGAGCCGATGGTGCAACATATCACGGAGGAATCGTATGATCACAGCGGTATCTTTGAATCCTTCCATCGATTTGACACTCTCGATCGATGGTTTTGTGTACGGCGGGCTCAATCGGGTGCACACGGCGCAGTCGGACGCGGGCGGCAAGGGGATGAACGTCGCGCTCGCAGCGGCGCGGCTGAACGCGGCTGCGCGCTGCATAGGGTTCATCCATCAAAAAAATGCGGATGAATTTGAAACAAAGCTGCGCGAAAACGGCGCGGATTTTGATTTTGTCGCACTTCCGGGCGGCGCGCGCACGAACATCAAATTGCGCGATGATCAGACCGGGCAGATCACCGAGATCAACCAATCCGGCGGCGCGGTGACGGCGGATGATCTGCTGCGGATTGAAGCGCTGGTGAAGAAACACGCCGCAGCAGGCGGATTTATGGTATTCTCCGGCTCGCTGCCGCCCGGCTGCCCCGCGGATTTTTATCAGACGCTGATTGAGATCGTAAGCCGCGCGGGCTGCCGATGCGCGCTCGATGCGGACGGCGCGCGGCTGACTGCCGGCATCGAGGCGAAGCCGTATTTGATCAAACCGAACCGTTTTGAGCTGGAGAGCATGGCGGGCAGAGCGCTTGCGGATGCGACCGCCATCTGCGCGGCGGCGCGTGAGATCATCGATCGCGGGGTTTCGGTCGTCGCCGTATCGCTCGGCGCGGAAGGCGCGTTGATCGTGGATCGTTCGCAGGCGCTGTACGCGTGCGCGCTCGATGTGGAGGTTCAATCGACGGTCGGCGCGGGCGATTCCATGGTGGCGGCGCTTGCGGCGGGCTTTGACGCGGGCAAGCCGCTCGAGGAAGCGTTTCGCATGGGCGTGGCGTGTTCCGCCGCCGCCTGCATGACCGAGGGGACGCGCACATTCGATCATGAAACCTATACACGGCTTTTGCCGCGGGTTGCGATCGAGCGCGTCGGCGGCGCATAAATTCAAAAGAATAGTCATATTGGACAGTACCGGCGCGCACGCGCGCCGGACAGGTGGAACCGATCGGAGGCTATATGGCGAGAAAACGGATCACCGAGCGCGATTTGCTCGGCTTTCAAACGCGCGCCGAGGCGCTCTCGCGCGAGGTCGAAGCGAAATATGAGGAGATGGACAGGCGCAAGCAAGCCGAGCCCGAGCCGGTTCGCGCGCTCGGACTGCTGCTTTTGCACGATACGGAAGCGGATGTAAACCAGCTTGCGCGCTTCGCCGGGCGCATGGAGCGCGCAGGGCACGCGGTTGAGATGCCGGAGCTGGTGCGCATCGCGCCGCGCGATCCGCTCGATCGCACGCCCGAGTGGCAGCACCGGCATGGGCGAGCGCAGGGCGGCTATTTACAACTCAAACCGCGCGCTAGGCGCATCGTCGCGATTGGCACGGGGCGATCCAGCCCTCTTGCGGCGCTGATGGCGGAGCAGTACCCCATCGACGCCCTGATCACCGTGGGCGGCGGACTGCGCACAAGGCGCGGCGCGCGCAGCCGAAAGCCGGGGCAGAGCGCGGACTTGCGCATCGCGCGCATTGCGCGCGGCAATCTGTACATGATCGTATGCCCGGTGCTGACGATCGTGCCGGAGGATTGCGGCGCGTTCACCGCGCAATCCGCGAGCATGTACGCGACCGACACGCGATCGGACGATGTGCGCAGGCTCGATCTGCCGGGGGCGAATGTGGAAACCGTGTGGGAGGCGCGCGAGGAGGAGATTGCGGAGGCGGTCAGCGCGTTCCTCGCGGAGTTGTAATAGAAAGATTGGTTAAGCAAAGCGTGTGCCGGGCGG